>NZ_AXVB01000005.1:0-382729 GCF_000482345.1 Bacillus sp. UNC437CL72CviS29
TGTCTCGTCGTACAAAAGGTGGAGCGAACTGGCATAAACAGCGAATCAAAGTGGCTTGTATACATGAACGAATCACAAATGCAAGAACTGATTACTTACAAAAACTATCTACGATGATCATCAAAAACCACGATGTGATTGGGATAGAAGATTTGCAAGTATCCAATATGTTACAGAATCACAAGCTCGCGAAAGCGATTCAAGAAGTATCTTGGTCACAATTCAGAGCGATGCTTGTGTATAAGGCAGAGTGGTATGGAAAACAAGTTGTCGTGGTATCCAAAACATTCGCCAGTTCTCAACTTTGTTCGCATTGTGGCAACAAAAACAAAGACGTGAAAGAGCTAGAGTTGCGTGAATGGAAGTGTCTTTCTTGTGGTATGCATCATGATAGAGATGTCAACGCAGGACAAAATTTGAGAAAAGAGGCCTTAAGGATTCTAACCGTAGGAATCCCCCACTTCAAACAGTTTGTTAGACTGTTAAGTGGGGGGAACTGTTGTAGAAATTGAAAAGAATCATGGAGGTATTATAGTGTGTTTTTCTGCTTTCCTGTTATGGTCGTTTAAGTGGTCGTGTACTTAACGGTGTATCATAGAAAAAAGAATCTGTTACAGATTCTTTTTTCTATGATACATATTAGATTAGGAGAGTATGTTAAATCCTTGAAGGGAGCAAGGATTTAACGATAATAGTAACCGTGATATTAATGTAACATAGTTGTGTTATATAGTTAATTGATAATATTTGTATTGAATATTACTAATATTTAGTATATATACTTACTACTATAAGTATAGTAGTAAGTTGTTTTGATTTACTAATTGATAAATTGTTAGATAGAACCAGTAAAACAAACGCTTGTTTTGATTGATTTCTCTTATATACAATTCATTCTAGAAGTATCGGTCTATATATTTATATACGATATGACAAAAGGAGGAGAGAAATAATGGACAAACATATTGTGGGTATTTCTATGAAGGATGGTAATATCGACTGAATACCATTTTTTGTAATATCTTAGTTTGTTGTGAGTTCACATGAAATTCATATTGTTGTGATATTTTTATTTCACTATTAATCTGCTAGTAATAGTTATTTCAATAGAGAGGTTTGACCAAATGAAAAAAAAGTATATTATTTATACAAGGTCATATATTTTGTTGTTTAGGATTTTCTAATTAACTTATGCAAATAAGTAATTTGAAAGTTAATCTCTTCTATTCTATGTGTTATATGCAAGTATTATTAGAGAGACAGAGAGAAAGTGGTTATTTCAACTCGGCTAATTAGTTGAGAGGGCGAAAATTAAGGGAATAATGAATATTGTTTTTGGAGCCTGTTTTGGAGTGACAACTTTTTAAAAATTAAGCTTATTTGTTGAGGTGAAATCAATATGTTGGTTTTATTTTCGCGTAAATCAACGGAAGAATTGAAAGGCAGGAGAAAGTAACATGTCAGAAAATTATCGTTCTCGAGAGGAGCGAAGACAAGTACAAAAGAAGCAACCAAGTGCTCATAAAGAAAAAACGAAAGGTAAAACATCGTTTTTTCGTAAATTTTTAATCGGATGCTTAATACTTGGAATCGTAGCGCTCATTGGGGGAGTAACAACTTTTTTCGTTATGATTAAGGATGCCCCTAAACTTGAAAAATCAAAGCTTGTTAATGCGCAATCAGCAAAAATCTATGATAAAGATAAAAACCTGATATATGAATATGGAAAAGAAAAACGAACAAATATTACGTATGAGCAAGTACCTAAATTAGTAGAAGATGCATTTTTAGCTACAGAAGATGCACGTTTTTATGATCATAATGGAGTTGATTTCAAGGGTACTTCGCGTGCGATTTTAGTCAGCCTAACTGGGAACTATGGCTCGCAAGGTGGTAGTACAATTACACAACAGGTTATTAAAAACTATTTCTTATCTATGGATAAAACGCCTAAACGAAAGGTGCAAGAGATATATTTAGCTCATAAGTTAGAGCAACAATATTCGAAACATGAAATATTAGAAATGTATTTAAATAAGATTAACTTAGGAAATCGTTCTTATGGTATTGCAACAGCAGCTGAAAACTATTATGGAAAAGAGTTAAAAGACTTAACTTTACCAGAGGTTGCGATGCTTGCAGGATTGCCAAAAGGTCCAAGTATATATGACCCAACAAAACCGCAAAATGTAGCGAGAGCAACAGAGCGTCGAAATGTTGTATTACATTTAATGAATCGTCATGGCTACATTTCAAAGAAAGAAATGGAAGAAGCATCAAAGGTTCCTGTAACTGAAGGACTCCTTCCACCTAAAGAAATTACAGAAATGCCGTATCCAGCATTTATAGACGCTGTTGTGAAAGAAGTAGAGAATGAATTACCAGATGCAAATATTGGATCTGATGGATTATCTATTTACACAACATTAGATCAAGAAGCTCAGAAATATGCAGAGAAGCTTTTAAATGAAAAGGTTATTAGCTATCCGAATGATCAATTCCAAGGTGCGTTTACGTTTATGGACACGAAGACAGGTGAAGTTCGTGCTATAGGTAGTGGACGTGGTGAAAATAAAGCGACATTTAAAGGGCGTAATATGGCAATTGAACTAGATCGTTCAGTGGGTTCAACAATGAAGCCAATCTTTGACTATGGTCCAGCAATTGAATATTTAAAATGGCCAACTTACCACCAGCTTGATGATTCACCATATAAATATTCAACAGGACAAGAGGTTCGAAATGCTGATAGAACATATAAGGGTATGATGACAATGCGTGAGGCGCTTAAACAATCACGTAATATACCTGCAATTAAAACAGCAAAAGAAGTTGGTTTAAGTAAATCGCAAAGTTTTGCAGAAAATTTGGGTATTCCATTTGAAAAATCGGCAGTTGAGGCAGATGCAATTGGAACCAACGAGGCGTCACCAACTGAAATCGCAGGAGCATATGCGGCATTTGGTAATGATGGTAAATATACGAAACCGCATTTTGTTAAAAAAGTAGTTTATCCTGATGGGAAATCAAAAAGTTTTGAATCAAAATCAAAACGTGTCATGGAAGATTATACAGCGTATATGGTAACGGATATGCTACGTTCTGTTGTTCGTTCTGGCACAGGTACAGCAGCAAATGTAAGTTCTTTAGATGTTGCAGGTAAAACAGGAACAACTAACTTTTCATCCGGTGATATAGCAAAATATGGTCTACCAGATAGTGCGACACGCGATAGTTGGTTTGCTGGTTATACGCCGCAATATACAATGGCAGTGTGGACTGGATATATGAAAAATGGTCCTGAAGATTATATAAGTAGTAAAAATACGAAAATTGCACAGCAGATTTTTAAAGAGATGATGAGCAAGTTCGGAACAAACACGTCACATTTTAAGATGCCAAGTAGTGTTGTTCAAGAAGGTGATGAATTACGTGTGAAAGGTGCAAAACGAGATTCTTCTCCAAATCCGAGCACGTCAAACTCAAATTCAAATTCAGGCGGACAGAAGAAAAATGATGAGCAGCAGAAACAACAAATAGAGGAAGAGAAAAAGAAACAAGAGCAAAAACAAAATGAAGAAAATGAGAACAATGATCAGAATGGCCAAGGTAACACCATTCCGCCAAGTAGTGGGGATGGAAATAACCAAGGTGGAACGACACCACCAAGTAATGGAAGCGGAAATAACCAAGGTGGAGCGACACCACCAAGTAATGGAAGCGGAAATAACCAAGGTGGAACGACACCACCAAGTAATGGAAGCGGAAATAACCAAGGTGGAACGACACCACCAAGTAATGGAAACGGAAATAACCAAGGTGGGACGACACCACCAAGTAATGGAAACGGAAATGGTGACGGACAAGTGAGTACAAATCCACCGAGCACTGGAAATAGTCAAGGCGAGACAAGTGCAAATCAAAATGATGGTCAATAAATCGAATGCTCGTTAAAATTCATTTTGAATAAAAGTGTAATAAAAACCCCTAAGATACCGTATTCATTGGTAACTTAGGGGTTTTTACATGCTTTTTAAATATTAAAAGTGCCGTGAAAGTTTTGGAAGTAAATAGATGGAAAATGATAAAAAATTTGCGGTCCAGCATATGAAGAAGTGACTGGATAAGTATGACCAAGGCTACTAGGAGGAGCTCCATGATACCAAAAAGAAGGTGTTTCAGCAGGTGGATATTGCTGCCAAGCTGCAGGAAGTTCAATTCCGATATCAGAAGCTGCTGCATGAACGGGAGCTAGATGAACAGAAGGAGACACAGGAGCTGCAACAGTAATTCTTGAAGGAAATAGATACATAAAAGAATCACCCCTAAAGTGCGTGATACCACAGTATATTCTTTTAGTTGTTGTAAAGGTGCGTATTTAGGAACGATTAAGTGTAATAAGTAAGGCCTATGTTTTAGAATTAGGCACAAAGTCGTAAGACTAAATTAATCTATCACAGGTAGTGAATTTTTCATCGATAGGAATGCTATTTGGTATTTTCAAGATTTCGATTTAGTTGTATATCATTTGGAAATGGATGAAATTGAATTTAATGATGTAAAATAATAACTTTATTAAAAATAAAAAATTTTTATATCAAAATTATATTGTATTAATATCAGTATATAAAATATGTGTAGGCGAGTTGGTGATTGATACAACTCGCTTTTTTCTGTGTTTAAAAAAGACAATAGACATATGAAAATAAATGGTTTATTTTACTAGATTTATATAAGAGTTTATTTAAAATTAATATATTTCGGTTCAAAAGAAAAAAGAAATTTATGAAATCTTTTAGTGAAAAACTTCAACATTATTCTTAAAAAACAGTTTTGTTACAGTAGGAAAAGTATAGGAAACTTATCATTATAAAATAAATTGAAATGTTCTAAAAACTCTGATACATTGAAATAGAAATGTAGTTTCACGATATTGTAAAGGCTTACAGTTATGTGCACGAAGATCTATTAGGATTGGAGGAAATGATAATGAAAGCTGAAGAAAAATTTTCCCCGGGATTAGATGGTATAGTCGCAGCGGAGACGAAAATTTCGTTTCTTGACACAGTCAAAGGTGAAATTGTTATTCAAGGATATGACTTAATTGAATTATCAAAGACAAAAGGGTATTTAGACATTGTGCACCTTCTACTAGAAGAACATCTACCAAATGAGGATGAAAAGAAGACGATTGAAAAGAAATTGAAGGAAGAATATGAAGTGCCAGAAGGTGTATTTAATGTTTTAAAAGCATTGCCAAAAGAAACGCATCCGATGGATGGGTTACGTACAGGCGTATCTGCACTTGCTGGTTACGATAATGATATTGAAAATCGTTCGCTAGAAGTAAACAAAGCCCGTGGTTATAAACTGCTGAGCAAAGTGCCAAATATTGTTGCGAACAGTTATCATATTTTAAATAATGAAGAGCCAATTGAGCCACTTCAGGAGTTATCCTATAGTGCGAATTTCTTCTACATGTTAACTGGTAAAAAACCAACTGAGCTTGAAGAGAAAATCTTCGACCGCTCCCTTGTTTTATATAGTGAACATGAAATGCCGAACTCTACATTTACAGCACGCGTTATCGCATCTACACAATCGGATCTATACGGTGCTTTAACAGGTGCAGTTGCCTCTTTAAAAGGAAGCTTACATGGCGGAGCGAATGAAGCTGTTATGTATATGCTGTTAGAAGCAGGAAATGTTGAGAAATTTGAAGAGTTACTGCAAAAAAAGCTGCATAACAAAGAAAAAATCATGGGATTTGGACATCGCGTTTACATGAAGAAGATAGATCCAAGAGCTTTAATGATGAAAGAAGCTTTAAAACAGTTATGTGATGTAAAAGGCGATTATACATTATATGAAATGTGTGAAGCTGGAGAAAAGATTATGGAGAAAGAAAAAGGGATTTATCCGAATCTAGATTATTATGCAGCTCCAGTTTATTGGATGTTAGGTATTCCAATTCAACTATATACACCAATCTTTTTCAGTTCTAGAACAGTTGGCCTATGTGCGCATGTGATTGAGCAGCATACAAATAATCGCTTGTTCCGCCCACGTGTAAATTATATCGGCGAGCGACATGTGCTTAGCAAATAAAAACAACTGGGGAGTTGTTAAGGCCGCCCGCCAGGTGGGTGTTTGATCGACACCCATTCTTAATAATAACGAATTTTCGACAGAAAGGAAAGAATAGCGTGATTAAAACAAATGAAATTAAACAAAAAGATGCAATTTTAGAAGAGATTACGGATTATGTATTAAACAAAGAGGTGACGAGTTCAGAAGCATTCAGTACTGCACGCTATGTGTTACTTGATACGCTTGGATGTGGAATTTTAGCATTACAATATCCAGAGTGTACGAAATTACTAGGGCCAGTTGTACCAGGAACAGTTGTGCCAAATGGTACACGTGTACCAGGAACTTCATTTGTACTCGATCCAGTAAAAGGCGCTTTTAATATTGGATGTATGATTCGTTGGCTAGACTACAACGATACATGGCTTGCAGCAGAATGGGGACATCCATCAGATAACCTAGGTGGCATTTTAGCTGTTGCAGATTATATAAGCCGCGTACGTATTTCTGAAGGAAAAGAACCATTAAAAGTAAGAGATGTACTTGAAATGATGATTAAAGCACATGAAATTCAAGGTGTACTCGCGCTAGAGAATAGTTTAAACCGCGTTGGTCTTGACCATGTATTGTACGTAAAAGTAGCAACAACAGCAGTTGTTACAAAAATGCTTGGTGGTACACGTGAAGAAATCTTCAACGCATTGTCTCATGCTTGGATTGATAACTCTAGTCTTCGTACATACCGTCATGCTCCAAATACAGGTTCTCGTAAATCTTGGGCAGCTGGAGATGCAACAAGCCGTGGTGTTCATCTTGCACTTACTGCATTAAAAGGTGAGATGGGTTACCCAACAGCATTATCTGCGCCAGGATGGGGATTCCAAGATGTATTATTTAATAAACAAGAACTAAAATTAGCAAGACCTTTAGATTCTTATGTAATGGAAAATGTATTGTTTAAAGTATCATACCCAGCAGAATTCCATGCTCAAACGGCTGCAGAGTGCGCAGTAAAATTACATCCAGAAGTGAAAGAACGATTAGAAGAAATTGATCGTATTACAATTACGACACATGAATCAGCAGTTCGTATTATCGATAAAGAAGGTCCGTTAAATAATCCAGCTGACCGCGATCATTGCTTACAATACATTACTGCAATTGGTTTATTAAAAGGTGATATCGTTGCGGATGACTATGAAGATGAAGCAGCTTTTGATCCTCGTGTAGATGAATTAAGAAATAAGATGGTTGTTGTTGAAAATAAACAATACAGTTTAGATTACCTTGATCCGAACAAGCGCTCAATCGCCAACGCTGTTCAAGTTCATTTTAAAGATGGCACAGTAACAGAAAACGTAGAGTGTGAATATCCATTAGGTCATCGTTTCCGTAGAGATGAAGCAATTCCAAAAGTTGTTCAAAAGTTCTCTGCAAATATGGCTGTACATTATTCAAGTAAACAACAAGAAAAAATTCATGAAGCGTGTCTGAATGAAGAAAAATTAGAAAATATGAATGTAAATGAATTCGTAGATCTTTTCTTAATATAAAATAGGGGGAATATGAATGGCTTGGGTTGTAAATAAACAGTCGACACAAGAAGAGCTTGCTAATCGATTCCGAGCTTTAGTAGAAGCACCTGAAATTTTACAAATCCCTGGTGCGCATGATGCGATGGCCGCTCTTGTTGCGAAAAATACTGGATTTTCAGCTCTTTATTTATCAGGAGCTGCTTATACAGCAAGTAAGGGTTTACCGGATTTAGGTATTGTAACGTCTACTGAAGTAGCTGAAAGAGCAAGAGATCTTGTTAGAGCAACTGATTTGCCGCTTCTTGTTGATATTGATACAGGATTTGGTGGCGTGTTAAATGTAGCGCGAACTGCTGTAGAAATGGTAGAAGCAAATGTAGCTGCTGTTCAAATTGAAGATCAACAATTACCAAAGAAATGTGGACATTTAAACGGGAAAAAACTTGTTTCCACTGAAGAATTAGTGCAAAAGATTAAAGCGATTAAAGAAGTAGCGCCAACACTTGTTATTGTGGCACGTACAGATGCTCGCGGCGTAGAAGGATTGGATGCAGCAATCGAAAGAGCGATTGCTTATGTAGAAGCAGGCGCAGATGCTATTTTCCCAGAGGCGCTTCAATCTGAAGAGGAATTCCGCTTATTTAACAGCAAAGTAAATGTTCCTTTACTTGCAAACATGACTGAATTTGGAAAAACGCCATATTATAGTGCAGAAGAATTTGCAAATATGGGCTTCCAAATGGTCATTTATCCAGTTACATCACTTCGTGTTGCTGCAAAAGCATATGAGCGTGTATTTACGCTTATTAAAGAAACAGGCTCACAAAAAGAAGGACTATCTAACATGCAAACGAGAAGTGAATTGTATGAGACAATTTCGTATCATGATTTTGAGGAATTAGATAACGGTATTGCTAAAACAGTTTTATCTGAGGATCAATAAAACAAAAAAGGCGATGATGATTACATCTTTGGCAAAAACAACTGCTTGATGTGGAGACTCATCGCCTTTTCCTATTTCCTAATTGCTTGCAAAAGAGGTGGAAACATATGAACTTTATAGAAGATTACTCTGTAGGAAGATGGCTGAATAAAGATTGTCAATTTGTGAAAATGAGTAATACGATTGCAGAGGCAATCGATCTACTTGTCGCATCAAAAACTGATGAACTGCCTGTACTAGAGGGGAAAAGAATGGTTGGTATAGCGAAATTAGTAGACTGTGTTCAGTGGATGAAGGAAGAAAATGATGTGAGTACTTCAGTTCATATGATTATAGATGATTCCTTCCATAAGGGAACGAGAAAAAAACAAATGGAAGGGGTTCAGCACCTGCCATTTTATGTGATAAATGAAAAAAATGGAATGTTAGAAGGGGTTATAGATCAAAGAGAGATTTTTGCTTTTCAGAAATTTATAAAAGAGAAATTAGAAGATGCAGAGCGTGTAATTGAATGGTTACGGCTCTCGTTTGATACGGCATATGAAGGTATAGCGATTGTAGACGAAAACGGCGTTATTCAAATGTTTAATGATACGTATAGCCGGTTCGTTGGCGTAACGAAAGACGAAGCAATTGGACAGTGTGCTGAAAATATTATTGAGAATACACGCCTTCCAGTTGTATTAAAAACAGGAGTACCAGAAAGAAATCAAGTACATCGTTTGCAAGGGCAAAACCTAGTTGTACACCGGATGCCAATTTGGAAGAACGGACGAGTAATCGGTGCTGTAGGCATGCTTATTCATGAAGGAATTTCAGATATTTATAAAATACTAGAGAGATTTGATCAAAAAGATCGTGCTGTCAAACCGTCATTTTCTAAACCGAAGAAGAAGCAAATTCGATTCGAAGATATTCTTGGAGAAAGTCAGACGATTTCTGAAACGAAAAAAATGGCTCGAAAAGCAGCGCAGTCGAAGGCCTCCGTATTAATTACTGGTGAAAGTGGTGTTGGTAAAGAGCAATTTGCGCGTGCTATACATGATGCAGGTATAACCCAAAACGGTCCATTTATCAGTGTAAACTGTGCTGCTATTCCTGATAATTTACTAGAGTCTGAATTGTTTGGCTATGCGGAAGGTGCATTTACAGGTGCGAAAAAGAATGGAAAGGCAGGGAAGTTTGAACTTGCGAATCATGGAACGTTATTCTTAGATGAGATTGGTGACATGTCTTTATTAACGCAGGTAAAAATATTACGTGTTTTACAGGAAAGAGAAATAGAAAAAATAGGTGGCACACATCCAATTCCTGTTGATTTTAGGCTAATTGCAGCGACAAATAAAGATTTAAAACAAATGGTGAGAGAGGGTACATTTAGAGAGGACTTATACCATCGTCTTCATGTTATTCCGATCCATATTCCGCCGCTCCGCTTTCGAAAACAAGATATCCCGCTTATTGTTGAAGAACATTTACAAAAATTATGTCACATGTATGGAACTGAAGAAAAAACAATTGATAAAGAAGTATTGCGCCTAATGTTCCATTACAATTGGCCAGGTAATGTTAGGGAACTGATCAATGTGTTAGAAAGATTATTTGCACTATCGGATGATACGCATATACGAGCTAAAGATTTGCCAGAAGAATTCTATTATCGGGATATGGAGCAGAAAAAATTAGTACCTATGATTCAGTCTTTACCAGCAAAACAAGAAGCGATGAAAGTGGTACGTGAAGAGGAAGAACGAGGGCTAATTGAACGCGTTTTAAAAGAAGCAAAAGGAAATAAGTCAAAAGCAGCAGCATTATTAGGAATTTCTAGGGCGACCTTATATAACAAATTGTCACGATTCAAAATCTAAACAACTTGTTATAAATGATGTAAAACTGTCTAGACAGTTTTACGTTTTCTTTTCATTTTGCCCATGTTCTATCAAGTTTTTAGTTTGGCATAGATTTTGCATATAAATAAAATGAAGACCGAAATGATAGGGGGATACAGATGGAGAAAACAAAGTTGCAATGGGACGAATTTTTTTCGCTGAATAAGGAGCTTAATACTTCCTTTTTTACACCTGAGGATTTTTCAGGTGATGAAGATTTGATTGCAAAAACAACAGAACAATTTGTTAAACAGGAAATTGTTCCTGAAATTGAAAATATCGAGCAACACAATTATCAAGTTTCTCGCAGATTGTTTGAAAAGGCTGGCGAACTTGGATTGTTAAGTATAGAAGTTCCAGAAGAATATGGAGGATTCGAATTAGGAAAGGCAGTTTCTGGGCTGGTAGCAGAGAAGATGGGATATGCAGGGGCTTTTAGCGTTTCCTTTAATATTCATGCTGGAGTAGGAACGTTGCCATATATATACTATGGAACAAAAGAGCAAAAGGAAAAATACTTACCAAAAATCGCATCGGGAGAATGGGTTGGAGCGTATGCGCTAACAGAGCCAAACGCTGGATCTGATGCGTTAAGTGCAAAAACAAGTGCTGTCTTAAATGAAGAGGGAACGGCATGGAAATTAAACGGTGAAAAGCAGTGGATTACTAATGCTCATATGGCTGATGTATATGTTGTTTTTGCGAAGACAAATAAAGGTATGACAGCATTTATTGTCGAAAGAACATGTGAAGGTGTTTCGATTGGCCTAGAAGAAAAGAAGATGGGGATTAAAGGATCTTCAACTGCGACACTCATTTTAGAGGATGTTGTAATTCCAGTAGAAAATGTATTGGGAGAAGTTGGAAAGGGACACCACGTAGCTCTTAATATTCTCAATTTCGCTAGATTGAAACTTGCTTTCGGAAATATTGGAACAGCGAAGCAAGCAATTGGCCTATCTGTTCAATACGGAAAAGAAAGAAAACAGTTTCAGACAGAATTAGTTGATTTTACGATGATCCAAGAGAAAATTGCGAATATGATTATTGCTACATACGGTGCAGAGAGCGCGGCTTACCGAACAGCAGGTGTAATTGATGAAGCGATTTATGAGAATGATGAAAGCATTATGCAGAAAATGTCTCAATTTGCAATGGAATGCGCAATCAACAAAGTAAATGCTTCAGAAACGCTTGGGAATATTGTGGATGAAGCAGTACAAATTCACGGTGGTTACGGTTATATGCAAGAATATGAAGTAGAACGATTATATCGTGATGCTAGAATTAGCCGTATATTTGAAGGAACGAATGAAATTAATCGTTTAACAGTTGCAAAAATGCTAATGAAACAAACAAAGCAACTAGGAGATCAAGTAGATGAAGGTACGTTTGAGAATGTAGAACGAAATCATCGTTATATTTTATTATCAAAACAATTATTGAAACAATCTTTGAAAACGCTATCTAAAACTCCTGAAATAAAAATTGAACAAGAGCAAGAATATTCACGCGTATTAGCAGACATGTTGAAAGATGTATATGTAATGGAATCAGCATTTTTACGTACGAAGAAAGCGGTAAGTAAAAATGGTGAAGAAAAAGAACGTACAAAACAGCTTGTAACAGATGTTCTTTGTGAAGAAGGGTATCGCAAAGTAGAATCAGCAGCAATAGTTCTTCTTTCTGCAGCAGTGCAAGAAGAGCAGAATAGAAACGCTATTCTAGATGAAATTGGTCAACTGTCAGTGCCTCTATATACGAACGTATTTACGAAAAAGAGAGAAATCGCAAAAGCGATTATAAATCGTGGGAAATATATTGTTTAAATAGGAGGAGAGTAGTATGAAAAAGATTGGTTTTATTGGTTTAGGTAATATGGGTCTTCCGATGTCTAAAAATTTAGTTAAATCAAATTATACGGTATATGGCGTTGATTTAAATAAAGATGCTGAAGCTTCTTTTGAGAAAGAAGGAGGAATCATTGGCTTATCAATTGCAAAATTGGCAGAAACATGTGATTTGATTTTTACAAGTTTACCATCACCGCGAGCTGTTGAAGCTGTTTATTTCGGCGAAGAAGGATTAATCGTAAATAGTCATTCGAATATTGTGCTAGTTGATACAAGTACAGTAGCACCGCAACTAAATAAAAGATTGGCAGATGCTGCGAATGATAAAAAAGTAGATTTCTTAGCAGCGCCGGTTAGTGGTGGAGTGATTGGAGCGGAAAATCGCACATTAACTTTTATGGTCGGTGGATCAAAAGAAGTATATGAAAAAGGGTTATCGGTGATGGAAGTATTAGGAGCAAATATTTTTCATGTGAGTGAACAAATTGACAGTGGCACAACTGTAAAATTGATTAATAACTTACTAATCGGTTTTTACACAGCGGGTGTTAGTGAAGCTTTGACATTAGCGAAGAAAAACAATATGGATTTAGATAAAATGTTTGATATCTTAAATGTTAGCTATGGACAAAGTAGAATTTATGAACGTAATTATAAAAGCTTTATTGCACCAGAGAACTATGAGCCAGGATTCACTGTGAATTTACTAAAGAAAGATTTAGGATTTGCGGTTGATTTAGCGAAAGAAAGTGAACTTCACTTACCTGTAAGCGAAATGCTTCTGAATTTGTATGATGAAGCTGATAAAGCGGGATATGGTGAAAAAGACATGGCTGCTTTATATCAGAAGGTAAGTGAGCAATTAATCTCTAGTGATAAATAGTAATGGATCCTAGCAAATATAAAAAATAAAAAGGAGCGAATACAATGATTACAACAGAAATTAAAAGAGTGAAAAATCATATTAATGGTGAATGGGTAGAATCTACTGGTACAGAGGTTGAAGCTGTTCCGAATCCTGCAACTGGAAAAATAATTGCGTATGTTCCGCTTTCACCAAAAGAAGATGTAGATCGAGCTGTTGAAGCTGCAAAAGTTGCTTACGAAACATGGTCAAAAGTGCCGGTTCCAAATCGTTCAAGACAGCTATATAAATATTTACAGCTTTTACAAGAAAACAAAGAAGAGCTTGCAAAAATTATTACATTAGAAAATGGTAAAACATTAAAAGATGCAACTGGTGAGGTGCAGCGTGGTATTGAAGCTGTAGAACTTGCAACATCAACACCAAATTTAATGATGGGTCAAGCACTTCCGAATATTGCAGGGGGAATTGATGGTTCAATTTGGCGCTATCCAATTGGAGTTGTTGCAGGTATTACACCGTTTAACTTCCCGATGATGATTCCATTATGGATGTTCCCATTAGCAATTGCTTGTGGTAATACATTTGTATTAAAAACATCGGAAAGAACGCCACTTTTAGCTGAGAGACTTGTAGAATTATTCTACGAAGCAGGCTTTCCAAAAGGGGTTTTAAACTTAGTACAGGGTGGGAAAGATGTTGTAAATAGCATTTTAGAGAATAAAGATATTCAAGCTGTTTCATTTGTTGGATCAGAGCCAGTTGCACGTTATGTATACGAAACAGGAACAAAATATGGAAAACGAGTACAAGCACTTGCAGGAGCGAAAAATCATGCGATTGTTATGCCAGATTGCAACCTTGAAAAAACGGTACAGGGTGTGATTGGTTCAGCGTTCGCGAGCAGTGGAGAACGCTGCATGGCATGCTCGGTTGTAGCAGTTGTGGATGAAATTGCTGATGAATTCATTGATGTTCTTGTGTCAGAAACACGTAAACTAAAAGTTGGTGATGGTTTCCACGAAGAGAATTATGTAGGGCCATTAATTCGCGAATCTCATAAAGAGCGTGTACTAGGCTATATTAATAGCGGTGTAGCAGATGGAGCTACTTTACTAGTAGATGGTCGTAAAATTAATGAAGAAGCCGGCGAAGGATATTTTGTTGGAGCGACAATCTTTGATGGCGTAAATCAAGATATGAAAATTTGGCAAGATGAAATCTTTGCTCCAGTATTAAGTATTGTGAGAGTAAAAGATTTGGAAGAAGGAATTAAACTGACAAACCAATCAAAATTTGCAAATGGTGCGGTTATTTATACATCAAGTGGCAAACATGCACAAACATTCCGTGATAATATCGATGCAGGAATGATTGGCGTAAATGTTAATGTTCCAGCTCCAATGGCATTCTTCGCATTTGCGGGAAATAAAGCGTCCTTCTATGGTGATCTTGGAACAAATGGAACAGATGGTGTACAATTTTATACACGTAAAAAAGTTGTGACAGAACGCTGGTTTTAATAGTTGAATAAAATACACATGTACATTGTTACTTGTACGAAAAATACACCACTCGTTAGAAAGTGGTGTATTTTTAATTGTTAACTATTCTTTTCGAAAGCTAACTTGATACCAAATCCAATTAAGACAATGCCAGTAATTCCTTGGATATATCTTTGGGTAGCTGGTTTTTTCATAAAAACACTAATTTTATCAATTAAGAAGATATAAAAGGCAAACCATATTACGGTTAAAACAAGATAGGTAAGACCCATGATTAGAAATTGAACGAGTGTATTATAGTCAGGACTTAAAAATTGCGGTAAAAAAGTTAAAAAGAATACAGCGATTTTTGGATTTAAAAGATTGGTTAGAAACCCTTGGCGAAAACAGGAACTGTTTTCATCGGCATGTTTCATAGGTAGTTCATTCGTATCTATGCTGTTTTTGTCTTTTAAAGATAACAGTGCTTTAATACCTAAATAGACGAGATAAATAGCACCGACATATTTAAAAATAGAAAATAAGAAAGCCGATTTAACAATAATAGCGGAAAGTCCAATTACAGCAGCTAACGTATGAATTAAAAGAGCGATACATGTACCGAAAACTGTTTTTACTCCTCCCATTTTTCCTGAAGTAAGGGTGTTTTTCGTAGCCATTGCGGTGTCAGGTCCCGGTAAAATAATAAGACAAATTGACATAATAATAAAAAGAAGATAGTTCGCCACCATCACTCCACCTTTCTGTTTGTATGTTTTGAAAATTCAATCAAAATAAGTGTAACACAATTAAAGTTGTATGTTAAATAAAAATTAATTATGTTAAAGCGTATTTAATAAATTTATTCAAAGAGGTGTAAAATGTGGGAAATATAAATATCGGAAAAGGCTAGATGGAACAGCAAATGAGCTGTTTTCACCTAGCCTTTTACTTATGCATTGAGAAGATTAAAGAATCGATTTACATCTTCATCTGAGACATCACTTAATTGTTTATATTTATATTGTGGGTTTTGGTCTTTGTCTACTACGACGGAGCGTACTCCTTCAAAGAAATCTTCGTGTCTCATGAAATTTTTAGCGAGCACGAGGTCTGTCGCAAAGCATTCTTCTACCGATTTTCCCTTGCCATCAATAAGTTGTTTTAATGTTACTTTTAATGAAAATGGAGATTTTGATAGTAATGTTTCTTTCGTTTTTAAAGTAAAGGTATTGCTAGCATTTTCTAATGAATGGACGATTTCTTCAATTGTTTGGAATGAAAAATGTGTATTAATTCCTTCTAATAAAGAAGCCAGTTCACTTTCTATATTAGGGGTGGTTGCAAATTTATGAATGATTTCTTTTAAAGTAGTATGTACATCTTGCTGGTTCCAGTTAACATTTTCAAGTTCTGTAAGGAGAGCAGGTAATGAATCAGATGTCATATAATAATCAGCAGCATTTATATATAATACATCAGCAGCTTTTAAGACAGATGCTGTTAACGCGACATAACGACCAGTTTGTCCAGGTGCTTTATTTAAGAAGTAAGCAGCTCCAACATCTGGGAAGAAACCAATATTCATCTCAGGCATTGCCCATTTTGTACGTTCTGTCACAATTCTATGTGTAGCACCATTCGTAAGGCCGACACCACCGCCCATTACAATTCCATCTAAACAAGCGACAATTGGTTTTGGGTAATGATATATATAAGTATCTATTTCATATTCTTCTTCAAAGAACTGTTCGGCATGTTGTAATGCAACTTCATTTGAACGTGCTTCATATAATGTTTTAATATCGCCGCCAGCACAAAACCCTTTTGTACCAGCCCCTTTTAAGACGATAATGGCAATGTGGTCATCTTTCTCCCATTCTTTGAGCTTTTGTCCAATTGGTTTTAACATGTCATAAGATATAGAGTTAAGTGCTTTTGGACGGTTTAAAGTAATCGTTGCAACACCGTTTTCACTAATAGAAAATAAAACATTTTCGGTCATTTCGAATCCTCCTCTTATATATCTTCTCATTCTTATTTCTCGATACAAGCTAAAATGTCCTTTATAATTTATCTAAAATGCAAGTAGTGTGCCAATTTTGGTATCTTTAATTAAGAAGAAGTAGTAGCGATAAAGTGTCTAACTGTCTAAACAAATGGGCATTAAGACAGTGAACTAGATACTTTTAGAATGGTGCATATTTTGACGAGTTATATTTGCAGGATTTCAACATACGAAAATGAATAGTACAACATCAGTTGTTTCCAATGTAAATGATATTGTTTGCAACTTGATAATGAAGGGAATATTATATTTACCATGTTTAATTTAAATGAACATAAGTAATTGGGGATAGCAACTTCCTTTTGTTGTATTCAGCGAATGGTCTTACTTTTAACAAAGAGGGAGTTTGTATATAATAGGGAGTAGGGAAAGGGGAGATCGGAATGCCAGGGCCTTTACTAGTATCGGTTATTATTTTGTCTTCTCTCATGTTAGGAATTACACAGTATTTTCATCGCACAGATACGACAGAAGAAATTAAAGATAAAGTACGTCTCGTATTTCCCGTTTTTATAATCTCTATTTCACTCTGTTTTGTGTTAAATAGAGATGGGTATATCGTGGCCTTATTTTCATTTTTTATAGCGATTATATTAATCACTATATTGTACTATATAATGAAAGATTATTTACAAAAATAAGAATGCCTGAAAGGGCATTTTTATTTTTGTAAAAAAATAATTTCACATACTGTATTATAGTGAAAAATACATAAAACATTAAAAAAGCAAAATAAATTCTACATCATGTATTCACTTGTCAATCGTGAATAGCCGCTATACTATTAAAGTATAGAGAACAAGAAAAGGGGCTGTACTTATATGAAATTTGAGATGCATACAAAGATTATTTCAAATGAAAAAGAAATGAGATTACATATAGAAGAAAATATATTTCAATTAACTTTAGATGGTTATCATTTATTTGCTTTGGATGAAATGTTACCTTTATATAAATCTGATCAAGAAAAAATCGGTAGTGCAATTGTTCAAAAAATAGAGTGGGAAAATGAAAAGACAACACTGAACTATCAACTTGTTTCATTACAATCAGTAAATTAAAAGAGAGAAAGGAAGGGAAAGATGAAGTTATTTCATACAGCGGATTGGCATTTAGGAAAACTTGTTCACGGTGTATATATGACCGAAGATCAACAAATTGTTTTAGAGCAGTTCGTTCAAGCTGTGGAAGAAGAAAAACCAGATGCCGTAATTATTGCAGGTGATTTATACGACCGAGCAATTCCTCCGACAGAAGCAGTAGACTTATTAAATGATGTATTACAAAAAATAGTGATTGATTTACAAACGCCAGTAATTGCAGTAGCAGGGAATCATGATAGTCCAGATCGTATCCATTTTGGCAGTAGTTTAATGAAGAAACAAGGATTGCATATTGTGGGACAATTCCGATTCCCTTATGAACCAGTTGTTTTAAAGGATGCGTATGGAGAGGTACATTTTCATTTAGTTCCGTATGCTGATCCAAGTATTGTAAGACACGTTATGAAAAATGAAGATATTCGTTCACATGATGATGCGATGCGTATTTTTATGAATGAACTTTCGGAAACAATGGATCAAGAAGCAAGACACGTATTTGTAGGACATGCATTTGTTACTTCTTCAGGTGAAGCAGAAGACAACACGAGTGATGCAGAGCGGCCGCTTTCTATTGGTGGTGCTGAATACGTAAATAGCCACTATTTTGACAAGTTTCATTACACGGCGCTTGGTCATTTACATCAAGCGCATTTTGTCCGTAATGAAACAATTCGCTATTCAGGTTCACCCCTTGCATATTCCATTTCTGAAGAGCGTCATAAGAAAGGATATTACATTGTTGAATTAGATGAAACAGGACAAACAACAATAGAGAAACGCTTATTTACCCCTCGTCGCCAAATGCGAACAGTAGAAGCGAAAATAGATGATTTATTAAAACATCCGACCAGCGAAGATTATGTTTTCGTTAAACTATTAGATGAAAATCCTGTATTGCAACCGATGGAGAAAATTCGTTCTGTATATCCAAATGCAATGCATGTTGAACGTTCTATACAAAGGCGGGAACTTACAGAATCAAATGAAATGACCGTATCTAGACATAAAACAGATGATTTATCTCTTTTAAAAGCCTTTTATAAAGAAATGAAGGGCTCAAATTTATCAGAAGAGAAAGAGCGTCTTTTCTTAGAAGTATTACAAACAGTGCAGGAACGGGAAGGTGAACGAGGATGAGACCACTTCAGCTTATTATGACAGCGTTTGGTCCATATAAACAGCGAGAAGTTATCGATTTTAGTGATCTTGGTGATCATCGTATTTTTGCCATTTCAGGAAATACGGGTGCGGGAAAAACGACGATATTTGATGCGATTTGTTATGTGTTATATGGAGAAGCGAGCGGAGAAGAACGCAGTGATACAAGTATGCTTCGCAGCCAATTTGCTGATGACAATGTATATACGAGTGTAGAATTAACCTTTCAATTGAAAGGTAAACAATATGAAATTAAAAGGCAGCTTGGTCATAAAAAACAAGGGAATAAAACAATTACTGGGCATGCTGTTGAATTATTTGAAGTAATAGATGATGAGAAGGCTCCATGTGTAGACCGTTTTCATGTAACAGACGTGAACAAAAAGGTCGAGGAGCTAATCGGACTAAGCAAACATCAATTTAGTCAAATTGTCATGCTTCCGCAAGGGGAGTTCCGAAAACTATTAACATCTGAAACGGAAAATAAAGAAGAGATATTACGCCGTATTTTTAAAACAGATCGTTATAAATTAATGCGTGAACTATTAGATCAAAAGCGGAAACAGTGGAAAGACATTTTGCAAGAAAAACAAAAAGAAAAAGAACTATACTTCCGAAATGTTTTTAAGTTACCAGTTCGAGACGGTTCGGTATTAGAGACACTAGTGCAGCAAGAACATGTCAATACGCACCAAGTAGTTGAAGCGCTTGAACAAGAAACAAGTTGTTATGAAGCGGAAGTTGAACAATTACAAATGCAACAAGTAGCACAAACGCAACAATTAAAAGTTGTAGAAGATCGTTTTCATGCAGCGAAATCTGTTAACGAAAAATTAAAAGATTTACAGATGAAACAAGAACAACAAACAAACTTACAAGAAAATCGTGCGCAAATAGAAATAGAGGAGCAACGATTTAAACGTGCAGAACAAGCAAAACGATTATTACCATTTGAACAATGGTATGAAGAAGCGATGCAAACCGAACAAAATACGGAACGATTGCTGAAACAAATATCTGTAAAGAAAGAACAAACAGTTAAGGCGTTTGAACTGGCTCATGCAAAATATGAAGAGTTAAAAGGGAAGGAATCTGCACGTGAAGAAGGTAAGAAGAACGTACAAAGATTGGAAGAATTACAGCCAATCATTGCTTCATTAGCAGAGAAAAAATCAAAATTACAAAAGGCAGAACTTCAGAGTGAGAAATTGAAAGCTGGTCTTTATAAGTTTGAGAAGCAACTAGAAGAGCAAAATTCTCAAAAACAGCAAATAGCTGGAGAACTGCAACAGTTAGAAGTAGCACTTGAGCAGTATGTAGAAAAAGTGGAAGAACTAACAAATATGCGAGAAGATGCAAAAGTCTTAAAGCAAGCATATGACGTTTGGCAAGAAAAACAAAAATATGAACAAGAAAAAGATACTGCCTATCAAAGGCTGGAATTAGCAGTTAAAGCCTATGAAGATATGGAAAGTCGCTGGTTAAACGAACAAGCTGGGGTATTAGCACTTCATCTTTATGAAGGAGAATCTTGCCCAGTATGTGGTAGCACGGCTCACCCAAAGAAAGCTACAGAGCAAGGAGATTCCATTGATGAAAAACAGTTAAATGAGCTGCGAGAAAATAAGAATGCTGCCGAAAAATTGCACATTCAATTAGAAGAAAAATGGAATTTCTATCGCCTACAATATGAACAAGTGATAGAAGAAGTCGCGAAGCGTGGATATCGCTCAGAAAAATTAGTTGAAACCTATCGTGCATTGGTGCAACAAGGAAAACAACTAGCAGCTGATGTAAACTCATTAAAAGAAAGTGAAGAAAAGCGCAAACAACTAGCACAAAGTCTGAAAAAGTTTGAAGAAAAATTAGAAGAATTACAGAAACAAAAGCGTGAAGTTGAAGTGATGCAGCACGGTACTGAGATGGAGTGTATGCAACTTCGTACGTTCTATGAACATGATCAGCAGAAAATTCCTGAGGACTTACAAACATTAGAAGCGTGGAAGCAGCAATTTGATCAAGCTGCAAGCACACTCCGTTTTATGGAAGAGGAATGGAAAAAAGTTCAAGAAGCGTATCAACATTGGCAAAATGAAAATATACGTGTGCAAGCTGAGCATGATGGGGTTGTAAAACAAGTGAACAGTGCAAAAGAGAAGAGAGAAGAGACTTTTGTACGATTTACGAAAGAGCTTGAAAAAGGTGAATTTATCGATCAACAAGGTTATAAAGCAGCGAAATTAACAGATGTAGAAATGAAACATCTGCAAGATCGAATTCAAAAATACTATTCATCACTTGAAGTATTAGCGAAACAAATTGAAGAATTAGCAAATGAATTAGAGGGAAAAGAATGGGTGGATATTACAGTTCTAGAAGAACAAATGAAGGAACTAGAAATTCAGCTCGATATTACAAAAGAAAAACGCCAACGTACTCAAAGTGCAGTTGCATATATTTCTGATCTATATGAAAACATTAAACGAATCGACGAACAAATTCATGAAGAGGAAAAAGCTTTTCAAGAGCTTGTTGATTTATATGAGGTTATGAAAGGGGATAATGAAAGCCGTATTTCTTTTGAACGTTACATTTTAATTGAGTATCTAGAACAAATTGTTCAAATTGCTAACGAAAGACTTCGTAAACTATCAAATGGACAATTCTATTTAAAACGGAGTGAACGAGTTGAAAAAAGAAATCGTCAAAGTGGACTAGGATTAGATGTATACGATGCATACACTGGCCAAACACGTGACGTAAAAACATTGTCTGGTGGAGAGAAATTTAACGCATCACTTTGTCTAGCACTTGGTATGGCAGATGTCATTCAATCTTATGAAGGCGGCATTTCTATTGAAACAATGTTCATCGATGAAGGGTTTGGCTCACTAGATGAAGAGTCATTAACAAAAGCAGTCGATGCATTGATTGATTTACAAAAATCAGGACGATTTATCGGTGTTATTTCGCACGTACAAGAGTTGAAGAATGCAATGCCGGCAGTACTTGAAGTAACAAAACAGAAGGATGGTTGTAGTCAGACTAGGTTTGTGGTGAAGTAATACCCTGAACCCTTCTAATTTACCCAGCATTTTGAACGTTATTTTAGTCCCAAGTCACACTAGCGGTCACACTTTTCGAATACTTCGTCGAGCTTTTCAGCTACAGAACGTTGCATATCAGGAAGTACGTGACTGTACGTATTTAATGTCGTACCTATATCAGCGTGACCTAGTCGTTCTGAAATTAATTTTACATTAACGTTTTGTTGTATCAACAACGTAGCGTGAGTATGTCGTAAATCATGAAATCGTATTCTAGGTAGCCCAAGTTTTTCAGTTACATTGTAGAACAATCTCCGTATGCTACGAGAATCTAACGGTTTCCGTATACGATGCATACACTGGCCAAACACGTGACGTAAAAACATTGTCTGGTTTAACGCATCACTTTGTCTAGCATTTGGTATGGCAGATGTCATCCAATCTTATGAAGGTGGCATTTCTATTGAAACAATGTTCATCGATGAAGGGTCTGGCTCACTAGATGAATAGTCATTAACAAAAGCAGGCGATGCATTGATTGATTTATAAAAATCAGGACGATTTATCGGTGTTATTTCGTACGTACAAGTATGGAGGAATCTTTATAGACTAGAAATAAAAATAGAGTATAAAAGATTCATTTCAAATTAGGATGTTTAGTGTTTAGGTTTTTTGAGGAGAAATTTACCGATTAAAAGATAATAATAGACCAGCCTATTAAAGGACTGGTCTATTATTGTTTCATTTTACAGCTTCCTTTAATTCTTTCCCTGCTTTAAATGCCGGTACTTTTCCAGCTGCGATTTGGATTTCTTCACCCGTTTGAGGATTGCGACCTGTACGTGCAGCTCTCTCGCGTACCTCAAATGTTCCAAAACCAATAAGTTGTACTTTGTCACCAGTTTGTAAAGCATTCGTAATTGTATCAAATACAGATTGAACAGCTACTGAAGCTTCCTTTTGTGAAATATCGGCAGTTTGAGCTACATTTTTAATTAATTCAGTTTTGTTCATTTTTTCACCCCATATTATTTTTTGTCTAGGTCTATTTCGATGATGAGTAAAAGAATGTAGAAAGATTTGTGAAAAGTAAAAGTTGCTTGGATTACACTGTTATCTTAATTTCGGTGAAAGAGGCAGAATCCCTGCAAGATATGAGTGAATTTATATTAATTGTTCCTTAAAATAGGCGAATTCATATAGATTATAATAAATCAGATATATAAAATAGAAGAGAGGGGGAATTTAATTATGATTATTCGTACAAAGTTAGACGAAATCATATTAATTCGGCAGCATGAACATGGATTTTTGGCGGGAGAATTTGCAAGAAATTTTAGAAAAGATGCATTTGAAGATAAGACATATTTAAAAGAGTGTATGAATGCGATTTATGAACATGATAGAGGGTGGATCGGCTTAGATAAAACACCATTTTGGAATGATGCTAAAAATACACCTTATACGTTTATGGATTGTCCGAGTTCGCTAAGGTTTGTTTTTTATACATTAGGGCTAAATGAGATTGAAAATACAAATCCGTACGGTGCTATACTATGTAGTAAGCATTTTATATCATTCCCTCTTAACCAAGACGATCAGGAAATGATAGAGTTTTATAAACAGGAATTGGATCGTCAAAAGAAATTTTTGAAAACGCTAACAAAAAAACAACATGCTATGTTTGATAAGCATTATAAACTTTTGAAGTTTTGCGATGAGTTATCTTTATATGCTTGTATGAATGAACCTGGTGTAACGAAAAAAGAAGAAATTGATTTATTTAAAGAAGGATTTGAAGGCACTGAAATTTTTAACACTATTACAAATAAACCGTTAACAGCTGAATGGATAGATAAAAAAAAGATTCGAATTACGCCGTTTCCTTTTGAATCAGAATTTAAGGCACATGTAAGATATAAATCTATACAAAAAAATATAATAAAGGAAATTGGTATTGTTAAAGCGGATAAAGAAGCAAAACCTAAGAAACTAGAATTATATTTTGTGAGATAAGCATGTAGTTATATAAAAATAAGGAAAAGAGGGGAAAGAAATGTACAATGAATGCAGTAGCGAGCATTTTATGGTTGAGAAATTAGAAGATGGTATTTACGCGGCAATCGCAAAAGAAGGAGGAGGTTCCTTAGCAAATGCTGGTTTTATTGATATGGGGGATCAAGCTATTATTTTTGATACATTTAATACACAACAAGCTGCAGCGGATTTAAAAAAGATAGCAGAAGAAATAACTGGCCAACCTATATCATGGGTTATTAATAGTCATTGGCACGGAGACCATATTCGTGGGAATCAGATTTTTGAAAATTGTACTATCATATCTAGTCATACAACATACGAGCAAATGGAAAAAATTCATTCTTCCAGAATTGATAAACAGAAACAAGACATAGAAGGTTTACATATATATTTACAATCCCTACAAGATCAATTCACTCAAACAAATGATGTAGGCTTACGAAAACAGATTTCATTCTTAAATCAGTTAGCCATTTCATTACCTACACTACAACTTGTATTACCCCAATGTTCTTTCCAAAATGAATTTACTATACACGGTTCGAAAAGAACTGCAAAATTGATTACGTTAGGCGGAGGGCATTCCGTTTGTGATACGATTCTTTACTTACCTAAAGAAAAAATTTGTTTTATGGGAGATTTATTATTTGTGAAGTCACATCCTACCTTTTTTGAAGAATCTAATCTTCAAGAATGGAAGCGTATGTTAGAATTGATTGAGGAATTTGAAATTAATAAGGTAGTACCAGGACATGGCACTGTGGGTGTAAAACCAGACTTGAGAAAAGTAATAGAGTATATAGAAGAATTAACGTTATTAGTCAGCGAGAATACAAATATTGATGAGGTCAAATGTCCGAGTGCTTATATAAATTGGTATGCGCCTGAGGTTTTTACATCAAACTTAAAGTATTTGAAAAAATTAATGACATCACCAATTATGTGAAAAATAGTACTGTATAAGAAATTATATAAGAGTGATATAAGTAAAGGGTACTCCATTTTTATATGGGGTACCCTTTGTTTCTAAGTTTTATTAACTTACAATTTTTTCATTTGATGCTTTGAGCTTTTCGGCTTGTAAAAATCGATTTGTTTCTGCTACCACAACACCACTTAATCCAATTAGGCCAACTAAGTTTGGAATAGCCATAAGTCCATTTGCAATATCAGCGAATGTCCACACGATTCCGAGTTTTAAGTTGGCACCAATTGCAATCATTACAATGAAGATGACTTTATAGTATTGTACAGCACCTTGTCCGAATAAATAGGCTACACATTTTTCACCATAATAAGACCATCCTAAAATAGTGGAGTAGGCGAATAAAATGATTGCAATACCAAGAATCACGCTACCAGCATTGCCAAATACAGATTGGAAAGCAAGTGTTGTCGCTTCAACACCAGTTTTTCCGGATTTCCAGGCACCCGTTGTAATTAATACTAAACCAGTAATTGTGCAAACAATAAATGTATCAAGAAAAGTTCCTGTCATTGACACAAGCGCTTGTTTAGCAGGTGAATCTGTTTTTGCAGCAGCTGCAGCAATTGGCGCACTTCCTAAACCTGCTTCATTGGCAAACACTCCGCGTGCCATCCCGATTTGAATAGCGGAAGCAACCGTAGCCCCGATAAAACCACCAGCAGCTGCAGTGCCTTGAAATGCACCAGAAAAAATAAGTGAAAATGCTTCTGGAACTTGATCAAAGTGATAAAAAACGATTATAAGACCTGAAATGACATAAAAGAAAGCTTTAAGTGGAACGAAAAATCCAGTGACTTTCCCGATTTTTTTCACGCCACCTAAAATAACAATCGCAATTAAGAAAGCCATTAATATACCAGTTAAAGCAGGAGGGAATGAAAAGTTTATTCTCATAGCTTCTGCAACAGAATTCGATTGGACCATATTTCCGATTCCAAAAGAAGCGGTTGTTCCGAAAATAGCAAATAAAATAGCTAGCCATTTTTTCCCTAACCCACGTTCTAAGTAATACATCGGACCGCCGGAATATTCGCCGTTTTCATTATTTACACGATATTTTACCGCGAGGATCGCTTCTGCATATTTCGTGGCCATACCGAACAATGCAGTAATCCACATCCAAAATATTGCCCCAGGTCCACCAATTGTAACAGCAGTTGCGACCCCAGCTATATTTCCCATTCCGATGGTAGCGGCCATCGCTGTCATGAGCGCTTGGAAATGACTAATATCTCCGGAAGAAGATGTATCTTCTGATTTTCGAAATGCTAGTTTGTGAGCGTATAATAGTTTGCTAAACTGTAACCCTTTTAGACGCACTGTGAGAATGATTCCAGTTCCGACTAGGAGGAATAAGGTCGGTAATCCCCATACGTAGTGATTGATTTGTTCTAATACTTTACTTACTGTCTCCATCTTTATTCTCCTTTTAGAAAAAATAAAAAACCACTTCACATAAATGAAATGGTCTCTGGAGAAACAAGGAATAGAAAAATAAACCGATGCAAATCGGCGTTTTCTTTCTCTTGTCTCTGTCCTTTTACCTGAGAGATTATCCGCTAATACAAGCGGATTTGCTCCTTCGGTGCTCTGTTTCCTCCGCACTATATGATAGGCGAGAGGGAGTCTCTCCAGAGATTCGTCCCCATGCAGTTCTACTTGTAACCAAGACCTGAGAGTTTCAAAGCTGAGTCATCAACTTTTTGCCCCGTCGGTAGATCAATTGATCTTCTCCTGAATGGTTCATCCGAATTATGTGATTAGAAGCTTAAACATATTGATATGAAATGATTTTTACATAATCAATAAACAACATTATAGGTTCCGTATAAATGAATTGCAATCATTTTTTATTGGAAAATAATTTTAAACAAAAATTTTATTTCTCAAAATGGAAGGGAATGGTGTAGTTAATTTATTTTTTTGTTATCCCTAATTTACCTTCTACTTCAGCTAATGTAGATAAAGCTATGACAATATTTTGATCAGCAAGACCTAAAGATTGCGTAGCATTTTCTAGACTATCTTTTAAAGGTTTCTCATTGTTTAAGCCTTGCGTAACAGATAATGCAGCATTTTCCATACAATTTGAAGCTGCTGTAAACGCAGTTTTAAAATGCTCTATTTTCTGCTTTATTGCAGGATCTTTTATTTTCTCTTCAACTTTAAAGATCTCCGTTTTTTTAGAGATCTCGTTGAACTGGTTTGCTATACTATTCATTTTATCTAGTAAATCAGCTGTATTTATGTTACCTGGATTTGAATTTAGTTCAGTCCATGTCGGTAACCAATCATGCTCCACGATATTATCATAGTTTGTAGTAAGTAAATCAATTGGGGATTTTAATTCTTGTTGATAGATTTTTTTATCGACAGGTTCTTTAACAGTTTGAATTTTTTTCTCCTTCGTGTAGTTCGAAAAAATAATGACCCCAATGCTGGCAATTATCAGTGTGCTAAAAAGACAAAGGCACCATTTTTTATAGAACGATTTTTTCATTTGGTATTTCCTCCTAATATGAAAAACATAAGCTGTATTAATCTATAATAACAAGTTACATAGGTAGAAGTTGTTGTATTTTGTCGAAAAAAGGAAGGGACTGGAGAAATAAATAATAATGGGATTATACAGTAAGAATAAAATATTAAATGATATTACTTTTAATAACATATAAGGATGAGGTTTTCGATGGAGAAAAAGAGATGGGAAATATACTCTAATATAATTATGGTATTAGTTTTAGGGGGCTATTGGCGCTAATATTCATGACGAAAGAATCAAAGATTGAAGATTTTCCAGTTCCTATGTCAGCTATTCATATTGAAGATGACAATCAAGCAGATTATCAATATATAAGTCTAATGCCTATTTCAAACGCGAAGGGGTGGGAGAACCTTGGAGAAGATGGGCATACTGTAGTATTTCAAAAAGGAGATAGGAAAGGTTGAATCAGTTACTGAGAATGTGAGTTTCATTATCAATATACTCCTTTTATTGAGTTATTTAGTAAATATATTATAAGCATACCATGGTAAGGTTCCTTTTTGTTTTTATTCCGAATCTTTTGTTTTATAATTAATTTGTATATAACACTTTATATAGAAATGAGCTGATTGATTGTCAATTATTAAGAAAATAGGTCGTTTTTGTCCCGTAGATGACAAAGGATACATTATAAATGATTCACATATCAATAATATTCAACCAGTTTTTCTGGAGGTAATACAAGAAGTAAAGAATGCGTGTTTTCAATCGTTACAGGATGATTTGCATAGCATTTACATTAGAGGGTCTGTTCCAAGAGGGATTGGAATAGAGGGGATTGCAGATATAGACACAATTATATTCGTTCGAAAAGATCCGAGAACAATAGACTTGGAATGGAGTGAAAATATAGAGCAACAATTGCTTCGAAAATTTGGTTGTATATCTGGGGTGGAATTAAGTTTTTATGAAGTAGAAGAAGTGTTACATTCCAGTCGTTTTTCATTTATAAGTTTTATGATTCAAACACATGGAGTATGTATATTCGGTGAAGATATAAGATCACAGCTACCTAAATATAAAGTAAGTCAAGAATTAGCTCATGAACACCTGAAATATTTACAGATACAAATTGAACAAGCGCGTGAAGAGCTAATTCATAATAAAGGTAGGGAGGATATAATAGATTGTTGCAGCTGGATTATGAAAATCATAGTTAGAGCAGGATTAGCATTAACAATTGATAAAGAAGGACTTTATTCTAGAGACCTTTATCCAGCGTATGAGTTGTTTAATAAGCATTTTCCAGAACAAGAACAAAATATGAGGAAAGCGCTACAATATGCAGTTAATCCTATAGACGACATAATGGAAATTACAGCATATTTAGATAACTTTGGGAGTTGGATGATAAAAGAAGCGAATTATTATTTAAATAATAGTGAATGAAACAAAACATAATTTTATTATGTAAACAAATAGTGCCATTTTTTAGTTATAGTAAGGGGGAGCAGCATGTTATTAAAAATGATATTTTGTCAGGTTGAAAAAGAGAAAAAGGGTTTATTTTCAGAGGCGCAAGAGAAATGGGGAGGTTTACAAAATCTAGAGGGATTTTATGGACAGTTCGGGGGCTGGAATGAAGATGAGGCCTGTATATTTACTGTATGGGGAAACATGGATACATATCAAAAATTTATGAATGAAATGCATGATCCAATTTTTCATAATAGCAATCAAAAGGATACGTATTTATCTTGTAAAATAGAGTTATTTCAAACGTTATTTGATATGAAAGCTACTTCATTTACGAATGCACTTGTAAAAAATCTATTTGTCAGGGTAGCAGTTTGTGATGTGAAAAGAGGCAGGGAAGAGAACTTTTTACATATACAAGAAACAATTTGGAATAAAGGAATGGAAAAATCAGAAGGAATGTTAGGTGGTGTTGTGGGAAGATCTCTTAAAAACTCCAATCGCTATGTCGTTCTTTCTTTTTGGGAAAATGAAATGTCACATCACCGTTATGTGAAAGAAATTTTCCCTAGATTATATGCGTTAGCTAATGTAACTATGGATGTTGAAAGTATAAATGGAAAGCAAGTTGCGTGTATAGAAGAATGGTCTGTATATTAATTATGAAAAAAGTAAATAAATGATGTTATATCTAGGATAAATGCTTTTAATAGTTATTGTTGTATGAATTGTTAGTTTTAAAAGTAGAAGGTGTGCAGTGAATGAATGTATGATTGGTATCTCGTTCAATGAGATGAATTCTTTTAAACATGAAATTTATAGAAGACGTCAGATACCCTTTCATGTTAATATATTTAAGTTATATTAGGAGGCTTACCCTTTTGTGATTGTACGGTAGAAGCAGTGTGAGCTTGAATTTTTTAGAGAAAAGGATGTGCCTAACTTGCGTATTAATAAATTTATTAGTGAATCTGGAAAAGCATCTAGACGTGGAGCAGATAAGTTAATTAATGAAAGAAGAGTAATTATTAACGGAAAGGTTGCAAAAATAGGTGACCAAGTACAACCAGGTGATGACGTGCGAGTAAATGGAGAGCAGCTTCGAATTGCTCGAGACCATGTGTATATCGCTTTAAATAAACCAGTAGGTATTACATGTACAAGTGAAAAGGCAGTTAAAGGTAACATTATCGATTTAGTAAATCATCCTTTACGAATTAATCACGTTGGACGTCTTGATAAAGATTCAGACGGTTTAATTTTGTTAACGAATGATGGCGATATTATTAATGAAATTTTACGTGCTGAAAATAAACATGAAAAAGAATATATTGTTTCAGTAGATAAGCCGATTACGCCTGAATTTTTAAAACAAATGGCAGCGGGTGTTAAAATTTTAGGAACAAAAACACTTCCTTGTGAAATAACACAGTTATCAAAATATGAATTCCAAATTATTTTAACACAAGGATTGAATCGCCAAATTCGTCGTATGTGTGAGGCTTTAGGTTATCAAGTTTACACATTAAAACGTACGCGAATTATGAATATCCAGTTGAATAATTTACCTGTTGGACAATGGAGAGATTTAACGAAGAAAGAGAAAAAAAGATTATTTGCAGATTTAAACTACGAACCGCAAGATTGGTAAAAAGGGTAGGGGAAATCAAAAAACATGAAATTTGTTTTTGGTTTCCTTTTTTTATTGAGCAAAAAATGTTTTTTGACACTTGCAAAAATAAAATGAATAGGATATAGTAAATAACAATAAATGGATGTATTGCAAAAGCAAAGAAGAGGACACGAGTTATTTTTAACGGTTATACAGAGAAGGAAGGAATGCTGAGAACTTCCTAACGCAGGAAAATAACTTACCACCTTAGAGCTGCACTAGGGAAAATGAAAGTATCTAGTGCCGTGTAAGCGACGTTACCGCAAAAGAAGCCATTGTATGTTTAGTATGATGGGAATCTGGGTGGAACCACGAATATAAGCATATTCGTCCCTATTATTAGGGATGAGTATGCTTTTTTATTTTTAATTTTATAATAAGCGAAGAAAAGGACACGAGTTATTTTAAACGGTTGTACAGAGAAGGAAGGAATGCTGAGAACTTCCTAACGCAGGAAAATAACTTACCACCTTAGAGCTGCACTAATGGACTTAAGGTAAAAAGCACGCTCGTCCCTATTATTAGGGATGAGTGTGCTTTTTTATTTATGAAATGGAGCGATGAAAATGAGAGAACAGATGATTAAGATTATTTTTCCAGATGGTAGTGCCAAAGAATTTGTAAAAGGAATTACGCTAGAAGAGATTGCAGACTCAATTAGTTCGAGTTTAAAAAAGAAAGCAGTAGCCGGAAAGGTGAATGATCAATTATTTGACTTACGTCGAAATATCGAACAGGATGCAGAAATTCAAATTATAACTATGGATTCAGATGAAGGAGTAGAAGTTGCGAGACATACTGCTGCACATATATTAGCGCAGGCTGTAAAAAGAATATATGGCGATGTAAAACTTGGTGTAGGACCTGTTATTGAAAATGGTTTTTATTATGATATGGATCTTCCAGGTAGTATAGGTGTTGAAGACTTACCTAAAATTGAAAATGAAATGCAAAATATTATAAATGAAAACTTGAAGATGGAACGAGTTGAAATTACTAGGAAGGAAGCGAAAAAAGTTTTTCAAGATATAAATGATCACTTAAAGTTAGAGCTTTTAGAAGCAATCCCTGAAAATGAACTTGTAACAATTTATAAACAAGGAGAATTTGTTGATTTATGCCGTGGCCCGCATTTGCCGTCAACTGGTTACTTGAAAGCATTTCAATTAACTCATGTTTCAGGTGCATATTGGCGAGGAGATAGTAATAATCAAGTACTTCAGCGTATATATGGCGTTGCGTTTTCTTCTCAAAAAGAATTAGAAAACTATTTGCGGTTTTTAGAAGAAGCAGCAAAGAGAAATCATCGCAAGCTAGGAAATGAACTTGAGTTATTTATGTTCTCGGAAGAAGCACCAGGAATGCCCTTCTATTTACCGAAAGGACAAATTATTCGAAATGAATTAGAGTCCTTTTTAAGAGAAATACAACAAAAATACGATTATCAAGAAGTGCGCACTCCTATTATGATGAATCAAGGATTATGGGAAGAATCGGGGCACTGGGATCATTATAAAGATAATATGTATTTTTCAGAAGTAGACCACAAAAGCTTTGCATTAAAACCGATGAATTGCCCTGGACACATGCTTATTTTTAAAAATAAATTACATTCCTATCGTGATTTACCAATCCGAATGTGTGAATTTGGTCAAGTACATCGCCACGAATTCAGCGGTGCGTTGAATGGGCTACTAAGAGTTCGTACATTCTGTCAGGATGATGCACATTTATTTGTGACACCTGAACAAATAGAAAGTGAAATAAAGTCAGTGTTAAAACAAATTGACTATGTCTACAGAACATTTGGTTTTGAATATGAAGTTGAGCTTTCAACAAGACCTGAAGATTCAATGGGGGATGATGAGCTATGGGACCAAGCTGAATCGTCTCTCGAGAATGTGCTGAAATCATTGAATTATAATTATAGAGTAAATGAAGGAGATGGAGCATTTTACGGACCGAAAATTGATTTTCATATTAAGGATGCTTTACAAAGAAGCCATCAATGTGGAACAGTTCAACTTGATTTCCAAATGCCAGAGAAATTTGATTTGAATTATATTGATGAGAGAAATGAGAAAAGAAGACCAGTTGTTATCCACCGTGCTGTATTAGGCTCTTTTGATCGATTCTTAGGAATATTAATTGAACATTTTGGGGGAGCATTCCCGGCGTGGTTAGCTCCAGTTCAAGTAAACGTAATTCCTGTTTCTACTTTAGCTCATGATCAATATACAAAAGAAATGGAAGAAAAGCTCAAACAGGCAGGTATTCGAGTTAAACGAGATATTCGTAGTGAAAAATTAGGGTATAAAATACGGGAAGCTCAGATTCAAAAGGTACCATATGTTCTTGTTATAGGGGATAAAGAAGTGGAGAATGGATCGGTAAATGTGCGTAAATACGGAGAAGAAAAATCAGAAGTTGTATCACTAACTGAATTTATGGAAAACGTACAGAATGAAATTTATAATAAATGTTCTCAATAATAAAAAATCACACCGCTTATTAAAAGTGGTGTGATTTTTTATTACGATAAGCAAATTATTAATAGTTGTTTTCGCTTACTTATTCAAAATCTACCTTACAAAAATGTAAGGTGAATGTAAGATAAATCGCAGGAAAATTGCAAATAAAAGTGAGAATATTAAGAAATAAGGGGGCTTATCAATTTCGTTATAGAGGATAGAAAATTTAAGAAATATTAAGAATTTATGTAGGAGAAATCTAAGAAGTGTATGGCAAAGTAATGATATACAAAATGGGATGGAGTGATAGGAATGGCAACAAATGTAGTGACAGTAGAAAGTGTGGAGAAAACATATGGTAAAAGAAATGAAAGCCAGTCAAAAGCATTAAGAGGGGTATCACTCACGATACAAGAAGGGGAATTTGTTGGGATTATGGGTCCTTCTGGATCTGGGAAAACAACATTACTTAATGTAATTAGTACACTTGATTATGCAACAGGAGGAAGTGTGACAATAGCAGGCACAGATATTACTTCAATGAAGGGGAACGCTTTATCAGATTTTCGTTCTCAAAAACTAGGATTCATTTTCCAAGATTTTAATTTGCTTGAAAATCTCTCGATTTATGAGAATATTGCTTTGCCACTTTCATTACAAGGAGTGCCTTCAAGTGAGGTAAGCGGGAAAGTAAATGAGGTTGCAAAGAAACTGGATATTGTGGAGATTTTAACAAAGTATCCATCAGCTGTTTCTGGTGGACAAAAACAGAGAACAGCTGCGGCGCGGGCTTTAGTACATAATCCAGCTATTGTATTAGCGGATGAACCAACAGGTGCACTTGATAGCAAAAATGCAAAAAGTTTGCTAGAAGCGATGCAAGATTTACATGAAAATCATGGAGTAAGTATATTAATGGTAACGCATGATGCATTTAGTGCAAGTTATTGTCAGCGGATTCTGTTTATTCAAGATGGACTACTTTATAAAGAATTGAAACGCCAAGGAACACGTGAGGATTTTTATCAAGATATTTTGGGTGTGCTTGCTCATATGGGCTCAGCGGCTGAATCCAAGTAGGAGGTGAGATCATGTTATTGAAATTATCACGTCATAGTATGAAAAAAATGCTAAAGGACTATCTAGTTTTACTTGTTGGTCTTGTCATTAGTATAAGTATTTTCTACATGTTCCAAACGATGGCAATCAACAGTCAATTTACAAAAGATAATAGTATGATTAGTAGTATTCGCCTTGTATTTTGGGTCGGTGCGGTCTTACTTTCCTTCATTACGGTCTTTTATATCGTATATGCGAATTCCTTTTTACTTACATTGCGCAGGAAAGAGCTTGGTATGTATATGATGCTCGGTGCGAAGAAGAAAAAAGTAGCTCAGTTATTATTTATCGAAACATTCGGCATGGGAATTATCAGCATTATTATCGGAATTATTGTAGGAATATTGCTAGCAAGTGCAGCAGGAAATTTTTTAATGAATGGTTTAGAGATTTCGGCAAAAGGCTATGCGCCATTTTATATGCCTGCAGTTCTTGTTACATGTGGATTTTTCTTGGTCTTATTTATTATTACTGGAGTTATCAATAGTGTACGTTTATTGCGCAAAACTGAACTTGAGTTACTTCGTGAAGATGAAACACAAGATGAAATAGAAAAGAGTAAGCGCCGTGTTATCATTTTTACTGTAATGGGAGTACTGCTGTTAGGAACTGGATACTATTCTATCCTTCATATAGACAAGTTACGTGAAATAGGTTTTATACTAGCAACGGGTGCTACAACAATAGGGACATATTTTATTTTTAGTTCATTGCTACCATTGTTTGTGACACGATTAAAAAGTAACAAAAATCGAAATGAAACAGGTTTAAATAGCTTTACATACGCTCAGCTTCGTTTCCGGATCAACAGTCTATCACGGGTGCTTGGAACTGTAGCGATGCTAATTGCACTTGGTGCAGGGGCGATGACAGCTGGAATGGCATTTCAAAAAAATGTTGGTATTATGACGGATTTTTCTCGAGTCTATGATGTGACAATTCACGATCAGAATGAAAAAGATAAAGCTGCATTAAAGGAAATGAACATTGTAGAGCAGCGGACTTATAAATATAAAGTAGACGGGGAAGCAGTTTATTATTTACGAGACGATTTAACTGCAAAACCACCGCTCATTTCTGATCATCAAGATACTAAAAATGTAAAAGAGCCTGTACGTAAACGCGTAAAGGAACCTTTAACTGAATCATTATATACATCTATGGAAGCACCTGACGCTTCGCCTAATCTCCCGCGTATTCCAAGAGATTGGGAAGATGCGATTGTAAGAGAAATTCAAGTTACGCATAATCAATTTAATGGAAAACCTGTACGAATTGCAGATGACAATCAATATAAAAATATTCAAGGAACAGAACATAGTGTCACACTAGTACAAGTAGATGATTTACAAAAATATAAACCTTTATTAATGGATATCGATCAACGACAAAAAGAGTTAGTAGAAAAAGAAACAGGCAAAAAAATAGAATTATATACAAAAATGACAACTTACCAATTTATGAATAGTTTTATGAGCGGTACGATGTTCATGGGATTCTTCCTTGGAATTGCATTCTTAGCAATGATGGCGAGCTCTCTCATGTTTAAAATATTAACAGGAGCTTCTCGCGATGTACGTCGTTACGAAATGCTTCGGAAAATTGGAGTACGACGTAGTATGTTATCACGTAGCATCTATAAAGAGATTTCATATCTCTTTATTTTCCCAGCTATCATTGGTATTGCACATGTTTTAGTAGGGCTTAACTTGTTCCGTCTCTTCTTAGTTGATCCATTTGTAAAAGTTTGGATGCCGATTGGGATTTTTCTTATTATTTATGTTGTCTATTACTGGATAACGGTGCAACTGTATAAAGGAATGGTTTTGCCAAAAGAACAAGTTTCAAAATAATGCTAAATGAGGTGATTTACTGGAAAAGTGAAAAACGCGCTTATGAAGGATAAGCGCGTTTTTTCATCAAAGTGCAAGAACAAGTACAAGGTGGAAGAAAAGATTTTTCTTTTCAACAAGAAGTATCTAGATAAAAAAGATAGATGAGAATAATCTGTTCTCATCTATCTTTTTTGATTTTATAAAGGTGGTAAATCAATTTTTCCTTCTTCGAACAACTCTTTTAGCATGTGTTTCGTATATCCAGCTGCTTGTCCGAATGTAATTTTTGCAGGCATTGGTGCTTCATTTACGTCTACTACTACATCAATAATACAAGGCTTATTTTGCTTAACAGCATTTTCAAAGGCAGGAAGTAATTCATCAATATGTTCTACTCGGTATCCAACTCCGCCACATATTTCTGCATATTTTGCAAAATTAGGATTTGTTAAGTCTGTACCAAATTCAACATTTCCCATTACTTCTTGCTCAAACTTAATCATAGCGATTTTATTGTTGTTTAAGACAACAACAATAATTGGTAACTTATATTTTACTGCAGTGACAAAATCATTCATCGTCATTCCAAATCCACCGTCACCACAAATTGCAAAGACTTGTTTATCTGGATAGGCAAGTTGCCCAGCAATTGCGCCAGGTAGACCACATCCGAGTGTAGCAAGCCAACTTGAGATGATGAATTGTTGGTTCGTCATCCGAAAATGACGGGCAGCCCATACTGTGACATTCCCAACATCAACTGATAAAATGGCATCATCATGAGCAACATGTTGCAAGGCATGCATAACTCTTTGTGGTTTGATTGGAGTGGAAGAATCCTCTTCTTGGTTATGCAATTTTTCTTCCCATTTTTTCATCAATTCTTGATGATGCTCTAGGAATGAATGATCGTTATGCTTCTCCACATTTTCTAAAAACCATCTCAATGTTTTATCTGCATCACCAGCTAATCCGATGTCTGTCGCATAACGCTTTCCGATTTGTGTAGGATCTGTATCAATATGAAGCGTCTTTGCTTTTTCGGGTAAAAAGCCAGTGAAAGGGTAAGAAGTTCCGACCATGATTAATGTATCCGCATTCTTCATTGCTTCGTAAGACGGTTTTGTCCCAATTAATCCTAGTCCGCCTATACAGAGAGGATGTTCATCAGGAATAATTCCTTTTGCTGGTAGTGTTAAAACAATAGGGGCACCAATATGTTCTGCAAATGTAAGTAAAGATTCCTTCGCATGTTTTGCCCCTTTTCCAGCTAAAATAACAGGTTTTTTTGCGTCATTTAATGCAAGTTTTGCCAATTTTAGATCCTCTTCTTGCGGAAAGAGTTCGGGCAATGTAAAAGAAGAACTTGTTATACGTGCCCCAGCTTCCACTTCAAACTTCGGAACATCATCTGGAATAGTAAGAACAGATACACCTTTCTTTGTATATGCCATCCGAATCGCTTGGTTTACAACGGCAGGGAGTTGTTCAGCTGACATAATTCGTTGATTATAGACAGCGACATCATCAAACATTCTTTCTAAGTTTACCTCTTGGAAAAATCCTGTTCCGAGTAAATCAGATTCAACTTGCCCTGTAATTGCGAGAACTGGCACTTGATCTAGTTTTGCATCATATAATCCATTTAATAAATGGATCGCTCCAGGACCAGCAATTGCCATACAAACGCCGAGTTTACCTGTTAATTTTGCATAGGAAGCGGCTGCTAAAGCACCAGCTTCTTCATGACGAACTTGAATGAATTTGATTTTGTCTTGTTTCTTTCGAAGCGGTTCAATAATAGAATTGATTGAATCCCCAGGCATGCCGTAAATGTGGTCAACGCCCCAATCGATAAGTAAATCAACAAGTGCTTCACCGGCTGTTTTACGAAACATAATAAATCCTCCTTATGCATTGAGATACTATTATGTTTTGGATAAATAGGTAAAATATACAAGAAATGAATCCTTATTTTAATGATGGTCAGCGAAAAGAATAAAAACGGTTATGAGTAAAAATCCACTAATAGACCAAGAAAGGAAGGGGAGAGGAGAAAGGTGTTTCTTAGCCTTCCATAACATCTCATGTATTGTGACATAACCTAAAGAACCGATTGCACTCCCCATTATCAGCCCTTGTAAGTGAAGTGCTTTCCCGTGCATCATCACCCCAAAGATTGTACCAGTACCGAGGATAATCGATAATAACAAGATTGTTAATAGAAATGAAATATATTTATGCTGTGTAAATAGAAAAGGAATGATTAAAGCTAATCCTTCTGGAATATGGTGTGTGACAATCGCAAATAAGAACGGAATTGCAGTTTCGTCATGATTTGTAAAAGCAGCTCCTAATGCAATACCACTCGGCATATTGTGAATAAAAATAGCGAAGGAGAGAAATAAAAAAGTTTGCCATGCTTGCTGGTCTTTTTTATGTATGATAGGGTGATGGCAATAATTATCAAGTAAACTCATAAGTAATATACCAATGGTAATGCCGAGCGTGGGGCCAATGATTTCATAGCTTGAAAAAGTTTCTGGAATGATTTCTAGCGATAATAACCCAAATAAAATGCCTCCACATAGCGCGTATAAACGATGCATTTTTTCTTCGATAAGTTGACGTGTGACAAGTCCAACTGCGCCACCTAATAGTAATCCACCAAACGAAAAAAATGTAACGATCATTGGAAACCATAGTCGCTCCATATAATCACACTCCATTTTTCTAGCCTTCATTTTCAGCTTACTGTGTGAAAGAAGAGATTAGTCCAACTTATTTGGAAGTAATTTTTTATATAACTTAAATCTGGTAATGATGATGTATGTAATAAAAGGTTAAATTTCTTTAAGATCAATCTATTTAGTAACATCTGATATCACTGTCAATAAGGCATTGGGTGATTTTTGGGATTGTGAAATGGTGTCATAAAATGCCTTTCGAATAGAAGTTTCTCGTGGGTCATCAAACATTTGCATACCAACGCGTGTCATTGCATAAGAAAAACCAACTCGATTGATTGGATCTGCGAAACATAAAGAGCCACCCGCACCTGGATGTCCAAAACATGAGGAATTTCCATAGTGAGAGCCTGTTTCTAACGGTTTGAAAAAGCCTAATGTAAAAGCGGTGTCTACGGTTTGTACAACATCACGCCAACAACCGTTCGTTTGTACAGGTGGTTTCGATAGTTCACTTAAAGTATATGGGCTTAAACCTAATATGGGGCCACCATTAGCAAATTCACTATAGATTTTTGCCATATCACGCACTACACCGATGCCATTTCCAGATGGAAATTCTATTTCTCGTAATTCTCTTTTGTTGAAGTTATCATGTGCAAGTAATCCTTTTGGATCCACCATGCTACGCTTTGCTAAGGATTTTGGATTCAAAAAAGCCCATAGTAAGCTTTTTGGGAAAGAGCTAAAGCTTTTAAATATGTCAAAGATAGATTGGATTCCCTTAATAGTCGCTATACGTTCATTTGGCAGTGAAGTGGGTATACCAATATACATTTCTGCTTGTAAAGGCTGTGCAATCTCTTCACTAAAAAATTGAGTCAAATTTCTTCCTTTTGGATCTACATGACGAATTAATTCACTTATATACCAACCGATTGTCCATGTATGGTAGCCATGTCTTGTGCCGGGTTCCCAAGCTGGTTTCATGGTTTCTAAATAAGGAGCAACGTGCTTCGTATCAAAATCACCAAGTGTATATAATGGTAATTTGTTAATACAACATAACCCAGCTTGGTGTCCAAGCAACTGCCGGACTGTGATGTTTTCTTTTCCATTTACTCCGAATTCGTTCCAATAAGTAGATACTTTCTCTTCGTAATCGATATAACCTTTTGAATGCGCTAAGGCCAATGCAAGACTAGCAAATCCCTTTGTTGCAGAAAAAATGAGAATTGCTGTATCTTCTTGCCAGCGTTTTTTTGTATGATGGTCACGATATCCGCCCCATAGATCAACAACGCACTCATCGTTATAATAGATGCAGCAAGCAGCTCCTAATTCTTCACGGTTTGTAAAATTCTCTATAAATGCATGTTTAACTTTTTCAAATCCAGGTTTGACGAAACCGTCAATATGAATGGTTTGTTCCATCGTTGTATCCCCTTAGTGTTTAAATTATAATATTTTAAAATATTGTTATGTATATTAATACTCCACTAAAATATGTAAATCCTTTTTGTTTAGTGAAGGAAAGGAGATTGATATTAAAGATAGAATATATATTCAGTTGTGGAGAGAAGGGAAAAGAGTAACCATGCAAAGTAACACATCTTTTTGTAATTAATAAAAAACGCACCTTGTTTATGTAGGTTTACAGCTCTTGTAGTAACAGTTACTTTTGAAATCGTTCAGAATGTGAGACACAAAATGAGAAAAGGTTTAGGTTAAAAGGGGGATTCTGGGAACACTGTAATAACGATAAAATCAGTTGATAAAAATGGTAAACTCGACATAGAAATTAAAGCTAACACATTTTCATATTGAAATGCCAAACTCTTTGTTACTGAGAGTGAATCATTATTAAAATCACTTCTATTATGCTTTTAATAGAAGTTTACTTAAAAGAAAGTATATCGGTAAAAAGATGATGAAATAAGAAAGTGTTGGCCTCATTTTTATTAAACAAATAGATGTTTTAGTTGAATAAATCAAAGAAAAAAATCGATTTCTTTCCATAGGTATATTAGGAGAAACAATCGGAACTTGTATCCTTGCATATTACATTTTGGATGAGACTATTTCTTTACAACAAGGTATAGGTATTGTACTTATCTTAATTGGTCTAACGTTATTTCTATTACAACCAAAGAAATAACGAATCATAGGATTATGGTCTATTGTTGTTATTGATTACTGAAAAATGTTAAGATTATAAAAATAAATCAAGGGGAGAGTCTAGAAATGATTTATGTGATTAGACATGGACAAACAGATATGAGGAAAGAATGAAGACTTCAAGGGAGGCTAGGGTTGCCATTAAATGAATATGGCATAGAGCAAGCAGAGTATTTAAGAGATAGGCTTAAAAATATAAAGTTTGATTATGTATTTTCCTCATCACAAGAAAGAGAATTCTAGATAAAATATTTCATTTTAATATTCTTTATTTTGTAATTATTTATAAACATAAATAATTACTATGCTTTTTTATTAGGAGGGGATTTGTGGTGAATATAGTACCAATACAGAAAGATGAAACTCTAATTATAAACATGTCCAAACTGTACTGCATGGTGCATGAAGGAAAAGATTTTGATGAAATGGTAGAAAGAATTACAAGACATATAGATTATGAAAATTTCAAGGGTATAGTAGCTATAAGTGATGAGAATGAAATTATCGGTTTTGTTTATGGATATGAATCTTTAGAAGGGCAGTACTACAATCATTTGTTAAGGGAAGCATTAAGTTCGAAACAGGTGGATCGATGGTTACATGATTGTTTTGAATTTGTTGAATTAGCGGTCCATTCCGATTATCGGAAAAAAGGAGTGGGAACTGCATTACATAATAATTTATTAGATGGAATATGCAATAAAACTAGTGTTTTGACGACACAGGTAAGTAACAATCATGCTCGTTCGTTATATGAGAAACTAGAATGGAGTAATATAATGGAACCATTTCATCCAAGTAAAGATGATGTTCCTTATGTTATAATGGGAAAAGATTTAAGTACTGTATAATAATTGGCATCATATTTAGTAAGCAACTAGAAAATAAAAAAGAAGACCTGTTGCTAAAGTCTTCTTTTTTAAATATTAAACATTTAATCTAAATGCACCGTGCAATTATATAATTCTGAATCCCAGCCATTTTCTAGCTTTTTAATTTTAGTTATGGATGTATTTTTTGGAGAATCTGTCGTGCTCAAATGAGGCACTAATTCTTTAAGAAGATGCTTAATGTATGAGCCATGACTAACGATTAAGATGTTTTTGTTAGGGTGTTTATATGTAATGTCTTCAATAAACGGTAAAGCTCTCGCTTTAACACTGTCAGCACTTTCAATTCCTAAATCGAGTTCTCTCCAGCTCTTTCCCCATTTCGAAATTCGCTCTTCTTCAGTTGTTCCTTCGATTTCTCCACCACCCACTTCACGAAGTCTAGGGTCTAAATGGATTTCTATATTTTTAATGCTTTTTCCTATTGGTTCGGCAGTTTGCTTTGCTCTTAGTAAATCACTAGAATAGATTAAATCCCAATTTTCTGTAGCTAAACGTTCTGCTAGTTTATAAGCATCAGAGAGTCCGTCTTGATCAAGTGGGATATTTGAATTACCTTGAGCTCTCCCTTCTTTATTCCAGTGTGTGCTGCCGTGCCGAATGATTCCTAGTGTTGTCATTTTGTATCCCCCTTACAATAATAGATTTACCTTGGTAATTATATAATAATTCTGAAAAAAAGTTCAACAGATTGTAAATAAATATGGACATGTGAGAGCGGAAGGAGTAGCGTTTTCTTTTTACAGGATGTTTCCTTATTTTTTAGCCTAGATTTTAGAAAATGAAGGGAGATACAGATGAAAGAAAAATGCGAAGGTATTGTGGAATGGTTTAAACAAGATGAAGGCTATGGGAGTATTTTAATAGATGGAAAAGAGGATAGTCACGCTTTTGTACACTTTAGCTCAATCGCACCTGATTCAAGCAGGTTTCCAGATGGTTTTAGATACCTTTTACAAGGGCAGAGAGTTTCATTTCATTTAATTGAAATGCCAAAGTTAAATGAACAATCAAAAACTGCTAGAAATGTTGTAATTCTATCAAATTAACCATGTTCAAGTAGGATTTTTTTGTATTATAAAGAATCTTTACTGTATGGATTGGAAGGGGAGAATAAGATGGAAGTTATAATTCGTGCAGTAGAGATACAAGATGCTAAAGCAATTCATCGTATATGCATCCAAAATGATGTTTTACCTTATATGGTTTTCTTACCTAGTATGCGAATAGATGCGATGGAAAATAGAATTCGAAATTTAGCGCCGAATCAATTTGAATTTGTTGCAGAATATGACGGGCAAGTAGTAGGATTTGTTGGTTTAACGCAAGGACAAGGAAGAAGGTCACATTCGGGAGATTTATTTATCGGTGTAGACAGTGGATATCATAATAAAGGTATTGGAAAAGCTTTATTAACAAAAATGCTGGATCTTGCAGATAATTGGTTAATGCTAGAGAGAGTAGAACTTGGTGTTTTGGAAATAAATCCTGGTGCAAAAGCACTATATGAAAAGTTTGGGTTTAAAGATGAAGGTATAAAAAAGGGGAGTTTAAAATCTCACGGTAAGTTCATTGATGAACTCATGATGAGTCGTTTTCGGCCAAATGGTTTAATTGCACATACGTAAAGATTGGATAATTACAAGGAATTTACAAAAAGATGTATAAAGGACATAAAGCATGATATAAGATGGTCATGCTTTTTTGTTGCGGTGAGATTGTTAAGTAGGATATGTTGGTTGTGCGATGAAGTGTAATTTTTATTTTGACATAGTATATAGTTCCACTCATTTGTTTTTAAGATGTCATATTGAATTGAAAATGAAGCTTTTACTTATTATGTGAATACTCTATACTAGAGTACATACATTTTAAATTGGAGCGATTAAATACGATATGGAGCTGAGGAACTTAGAGCAAATCATTGAAATGAAAAAAGAAGAACTATTTACGCTAGTATCTAATTATGGATTTCAACATGAAGAAGTACTTACAGTAAGTCAAGAACTAGATAAATTAATTAACTATATAATGTTATTAAAATAAGAAGCTATTATAATTTGTAGTGAATGCCATTTTTCGTAATATAACATCAACGTTCTGAACCTCATAATACACAAAGAATATAGAATTACATTCATTTTCTCGTATGGATAACACTTGAAAAAAGGTGAGTATCTTTTAACAATTCCTTATGAATTGATTCCCTAGACAACTATAAATATTAAAATAAAGAAAATTTCAATATTTAAACAATTAAATGTTAGACATGTTAAAAGTATATGTGGAAATAATATGTACATTTTAAGAACTTTATTAGCTGCTAGTCGAGAAAGTGAATTTTTGGTTATAATAATAAAGGAATTTATTATCGTATCGGTTAGGAGCGCAGCAAGTATGAAAACAGTTGTTGTCATAGGTGGAGGGATTACAGGTCTTTCTACGATGTATTACTTAGAAAAACTAAAAAAGGATTACAATATAGATTTAGAATTAATCCTTGTAGAAAAAAATGAATATTTAGGCGGGAAAATTCACAGTGTGAAAGAAAAAGATTTTATTATAGAAGCAGGGGCTGATTCAATCGTTGCTCGAAATGAAAATGTTTTGCCCTTTGTAAAAGAGTTGCATTTGGAAGAGGAATTGGTATACAACGAAACGGGTATTTCTTATATTTACTCAAATGATATGTTACATCCGATTCCTGCTGACACAGTATTTGGTATACCAATGAGTGTAGAGTCGCTATTTAGTAGTACGTTAGTTTCAACGAAAGGCAAAATCATTGCACTGAAAGACTTTATTACAAAGAACAAAGGTTTTACGAAAGATACCTCACTTGCTGTATTTTTAGAAAGTTTTTTAGGGAAAGAGTTGGTTGAGAAACAAATTTCTCCAGTTCTTTCGGGAGTCTATTCCGGTAAATTGAACGAGCTTACAATGGCATCTACATTACCATATTTACTTGATTACAAAAATACATATGGCAGTATTATGAAAGGGTTTGAAGTAAATAAAAAACAATTTCAGGCTGCTGGGAATAAGAAGTTTTTATCTTTTAAAAAGGGTCTTTCTACGATTATTAATCGTTTAGAAGAAAAATTGACTGGGACAGACATACGAAAAGGAGTAACAACGACGAATGTAAAAAGAGTCGACGACGGATATGAAGTTTCTTTTTTGAATCAAGAGACAATAAAAGCGGATTACGTTGTTTTAGCTGCTCCACATGATGTTGCACAAACAGTATTAAGTTCTAATGAATTAGATGATGATTTCAATAAGCTGAAAAATTCCTCTCTTATTAGCATTTATTTAGGGTTTGAAATACCTGACGAACAATTACCTGCAGATGGTACGGGTTTCATTGTTTCAGAAAATAGTGATTTACATTGTGATGCATGTACATGGACGAGTAGGAAATGGAAGCATACATCAGATAAACAAAAATTATTGGTAAGAATGTTTTATAAAAGTTCCAATCCTGCTTATGAAAAAATGAAACAAAAAAGTAAGGAAGAATTGGTCCAAGTTGCTTTATCTGACATTGAGAAAAGCCTTGGGATTCAAGGGAAGCCGCAAACTGTTGAAGTTACGGGCTGGAAAGATTTAATGCCAAATTATCATTTAGAACATAATCACGCAGTTCAATCTTTAAATAAGAAATTATCAGCTGCTTTTCCAAATATGTATCTAGCTGGGGCTTCATACTATGGCGTAGGTATTGGAGCTTGTATAGGAAATGGAAAGAAAACAGCAGAGAAGATTATGAACGCATTGAATAACCGTACTGAGTAATGTAACCTTTAATATTTTTTGACAAAATCCCCTTCTAGTAAAAGAAAGGGGATTTTGTCTGTTGTTACTAAAAATTGTACATATCGTTTACTATTTAACTTTGATTAGAGTGTCTGCACGTGTAGTTTCACTGTCTGTAACTATTTTTTAATAGTCTAAATCATTTTTTAAATCAAATACCTATAGCATGAAGACAGAAAAATCATCAAAAAGGGAAATGGATAGTTTGAAATATTTATATAATATTTTTATTTGTAAGCAAAATTCAATTATGTTAAAATGTCTGAAAGATAAAAATTCTGATTATTATTGTGTTAGGTTTAAAACGAATGAAATATTGTGTATAAACCGAATAAATTAAGAAAATCATTAAGGAGCCTGATTCATGTATTTTGAAAACAGGTTTTTTTATTTATGGTGAATTTTCCAGTAAGAGAAGATTTTTCTGATATAATAAACGAGTAGAAAGAAGAGGAGGGTTTTAATGACATTTCCTGTTTTAGAAACAGAACGATTACGTTTAGTTGAAATTGATCAATCTTATTGTCAAAAAATATATGAAATCTTTTCGCTTGAAGAAGTAACGCGTTATTATGGAATGAATTCTTTTACAGAATTTGGACAGGCTTCACGTATGATTGAGTCTTTTTCAAAAAATTATTTTGAAAAACGTGCAATTCGCTGGGGAATTGTATTGAAAGAAACAGGTACGCTAATTGGTACAATTGGATTGAATAATTTACAACTTTGGAGTAAACGTTCTGAGATTGGATATGATTTACATCCTTCTCATTGGGGAAAGGGCTACGCATCAGAAGCTGCTAGAAAAATCATTACTTATAGTTTTCAGGAATTAGATTTATTTAGAATTGGAGCAATTACATATCCTGAAAATGTCATCTCATGTAAGATGCTATCCAAAATAGGATTTCAGAAAGAAGGAATACTGCGCGGATATATTCAACAAGGAGAAAAACAACATGATGCGTGTATCTATTCTATAATACGAACGGATTTGGAAAGGAACCATGATATATAATATGCATGGTTTTTTTCGCATTAGTTATGGAAAGGAATAATAAAAATCCCTCTCATCCAAAGATAAGAGGGATATGAAACCATTAACCTAATTTAGGCAATAAACGTTCTCCGCTTTTCATGTTACTTTTACATAAAGGGCATTTTGGCTCTTCTTCAAATGAAAAGTTCTTTCTCATCCATCCTAAACAATCCTCTGATTCGCATTCCCAAACAGGGGTTTGTTCTGGTGGTACTTCGGCTACATCGTTCTTTCGATTGCGATACATGTGACCACTCCTTTTATGTAAAAATTTTTAATTATATATTAAAAAGGTTGTTAACCGTGCGATGGTAACAACCTTTTTATTGTTTAAATTATAGCTTTACAACGTTTTTAGCTTGAGGTCCACGGTTGCCTTCTTCAACTTCGAAGCTAACTTCTTGACCTTCGTCAAGAGATTTGAAACCTTCGCCAGTGATAGCAGAGAAGTGAACGAATACATCGTTACCGTCTGCAACTTCGATGAAACCGAAACCTTTTTCGCTGTTAAACCATTTTACTTTACCTGTTAATGTCATGGTAAGAGCCTCCTAAAAATAAGAAAAATAAATTACAATATGATCGGTCTTATTTCAATGAAAATAAAAATTCACATATTATCAAAAATCAATTATGAATACGTATTATCCTTAATAGATGCTTGATAATATGCAAAGTGAAACGTCTATAAATTTGACCTTAAGACCTATCTTACAACAAATGGTGAGAAATAGCAAGTGCTGGAAGTAAGTGGAGTAAGGGAGGTGCTTCAATCACGCTACTGGTACAGTGATTGGATTGTATTTTATGTTTTTAAGTTCTTTATTAATTAGGTATAAAAATAGGTCTTTTCAATGTAGTATGCCTAGTATAAAGTGCCTCAGATGATTAGGAATGGTATTTCTTGTTGCCTTCTTTTTATTGAATATAGTAAATTTAATGTAAAATAGGAAGTGTTTGTAAGTGGTGGAGGGAGGAGTAGTTTTGAATAATAGTCGATTTAAAACAATTAAAGCAGCCAAGGAAGGGCGAAAGAAAGTACATCCAATTTTAGCAGTAATATTATCGGTTGTATTTTTGACTCTTGGCGAATTGTTTATGGTATTTATATTATTTTTACCGAAAGCAGAAACGACATTTATGAAGGGGATTTATGATAATGTAAGGATGTTATTGACATTTGGTGGAGCGATTTTAATTGTATTTTTATGGGTTCGTTTTGTGGAAAAACGTCGATTTTCATCAATTGGTTTTTGGAAAGATAATGCTTTGAAAAAATATTTACGTGGAGCTTTCATTGGTTTTATATTTATAACAATACCAGTTTTAATTTTAGTTTTAAGTGGTTCTGTTACCTTACATGTGCAACAGATTTCAAGTACATTCATATTAGGAATATTAGGTTCTTTAATCGCGTTTTTGGTACAAGGTGCCGCAGAAGAAATTGTTGTACGCGGTTGGTTATTTCCAGTTATTTCAGTTAGAAGTCGGATATGGATTGGGATTGTTATTACATCATTTCTCTTTGGATTTCTCCATCTGTTAAATCCAGGCATAACAATTCTTTCTATATCAAATATCATATTAGTTGGTGTATTTGCAGCGTTCTATGTATTAAAAGAGAATAGCCTTTGGGGAATATGCGCTTGGCATTCTATATGGAACTGGGCTCAATATAATATATATGGTTTTGCGGTAAGTGGTACAACAATATACTCTACACCTTTGTTTAAATCAACAACAAGAGGACCAGAATCGTTACATGGAGGAACTTTTGGAATTGAAGGAAGTGTAATTACAACAATTATGCTTGCGGTTGCCTCAATAGTATTATGGAAACAACTGTGGGGCAGACGATCGAAACAGCATAATATGGATAGTTTGTGATGAGGGTGAAAATTCACCGCAAGTATCGAAGCCGTGATCGGATTGTTTGGTTTTTTATTGAGCGAACATAGTGTAATAATTGTCAAAAATCCATATGTCCTTGGTCCAAATTTGTAATAGCATCGCCTATCATATATTTAAATGGATTTAAAATAAAAATGCTTTTCTAATTCAATTGATTTTAAATATAGGTAGGATAAAGCTAATCGTATTTTGCTGAAAAGAGATAGAGTGCGTGAAAAATAATTGAAATTTTAGAAAATTTAATTCTTTTTGTAGAATAATCTTGCAATATGAAATGGAATAGAAATACAATAAAAGGAAACATAGGGGATGAACTGATAAAATAATACTTTTGGGGAGAATTTTTATGAAAAAACATCTTCAATGAATCATTTATAACGAGTACATTTAAAAAATGAAATCACTAGAAGGAAAATGAGTGATGGAATGTTGAGGGGGGAATGTGTTCAATGAAAACACTATTAAAAATACTAGGGATAATTGCTGGGATGGCAGTAATTGGCGTGGCACTAACTTATGGAATCTTGTACTATCTCAATAATAGTAAGCCAACCGCTAAAAAAACATCAATTGCAGCTCCAGCAGTGGAAGTATTAGCTGATAGTAAAGTAAAAACAGAGAATGCGAAAATTTTAGAAAATGGGAATTATTCATTGCCGAATAGTGATTTTAATAAAGACTTTAAGTGGACTGATGAAAAAGTACAGACTGCATTACATGAAATGGCACATCAAAAAGTAAAAGCAGATCAAAAATGGGGTTATATTTTTATAACACAAGAACGAATTGAAAGTTTAATTGAGATTGTTAAGAGTGGAAATATGAATCAAAAAAGTGCATATATAGGTATTTTAGAAAGATGGAAGCAAGGAAAATACGAGAAAGTTGATGCTGATCATAATACGATTTGGAAATTACAAAGCGGTAACCTTGGTGAAGGTAAGGGGATAATGTCACAGGATGAGCAGAAAGATTTGATTAATAAAGTCTTCATGAAAAAAGAGACATTTTCAGGAAGTACGTTAATAGCGGGTGGGGAACAAGGGGAAAAATAACTTGTAAAATATACATAATTATATTGAAAATATTAGATTGTTCAGACCTTGTCTTGGTGGAGAAATATACCAAGGCAAGGTTGTTTTATTTGACATATGAAATATATGAGAATAAGATTCATATATGAAATAAAAAAGAAAGGCTTTTTCAAATGGATATGAAAAAAAGGGAATTATACGGAAGTATTCGAGATGTTTATCATCAATTGCAAAAAAATTTGGATAAGGCGATAGAAGAGTATGATATAAGTTATGTCCAATTTGGTGTAATACAAGTACTTGCGAAATCCGGAAAGGTATCGATGTCGAAGTTGATTGAAAACATGGGATGTGTTCCAAGCAATATGACCACCCTAATTCAAAGAATGAAGAGGGATGGATATGTTGCAACGGAAAAAAATCCAAATGATCAACGGGAAACACTTGTTTATTTAACTGAAAAGGGAGAAACAACTAGAGAGCAAGTCGATGGGAAGTATGCAAAATTTTTACAAGAAAATTGCAGTTGCTTTACTGATGAAGAAGAACGAAAGCTGCAAGAACTATTATTAAAATGGAAGCACCATTTAGTATAATTACGGTATAAGAAAAAGTGTAACATCTTCTGTTACATTTTTCTTTATATAAATCATTCATATATGAAATAAAAATATATATAAAGTTTGAGGTGAAAGGACAATTTTAGTAATTTATTTCATATATGAAATAAAAGTGGAGGAAAAAGATGAAAGGAAAATCAATGTTGTGTATTTTAGCGGTTATTGCGTTTTTTATTGGTTTAGATGGTTTAATCGTTTCACCATTATTGCCTGTGATTTCACAGACAACAGGAATGCCTGCTGAAAAAGGAGGGCTTTTAATTACAGCCTATGCACTGTGCTATGGGATAGCGGCTCCATTTTTTGGACCATTGTCTGATAAAGTAGGGAGAAAGCATTTGATTGTTATAGGGCTAATTATTTTTTCAATCACTACATTTTGTACTGGGCTTATGAATCGTTTTGAAATACTCTTATTGTTCCGTGGATTGACTGGTTTATCAGGTGCGATGATCATGCCAAGTGTATTTGCACTAGTAGGAGATAAAGTACCATACGAGTCTCGCGGAAAAGCGATGGGAATGATTATGGGAGCGATGATTGGATCAACGGTATTAGGCGTGCCTATCGGTGCGTTTTTATCTGAGGTAGGAAACTGGCAATGGACATTTTATATCATTGGATTACTGACTTTGCTTGTTACGATAATTGCAAGTCAATTGTTAGAAAAAGAGGTACCGAAAAATCAATTATCAGTTTCTGCACAGAAAGCAATGATGAAATCATATAAAGTGATATTCACGAATTTTTCTATTTTCTTTGCGTTATCAGCAACACTTTTATGGACTGTTGGCTTACATGGTATGTTCTCATACATAGGTGTGTATTATGAAAGAAATTTTGGATTTACAGTTGGACAGATTGGAATTGTAATATTCTTTGCTGGTTTAGGGAGTGTAATTGGTAATATAGTTGGAGGGAAATTAGCAGATAAAATAGGGAAAAAAATAGTGGTTTCCATTGCGGGTGTTATCGCTTCAGTTAGTGTAATTACATTTTCACTCTATATTGATAATATCAAAATCGCGATTATGGCACATATGGTTTGGAGCCTATTCATTGGATTTGGTCAAGCATCACTAACAGCTTTGATTTCTGAATTAAGTCCAGCAATTAGAGGGACAATTATGGCGTTGAATAGTTCTGCAATGTATATTGGAATGACGATCGCTTCGAGTGTTTCATCGTTTACCTTGAGTAAAGGGTTTCCATTTGTTACTTTAGGGATTATTTGCGCAATTGCTAGTTTACTTGTTTTGCCGATGATTTATTTTCTTGTTAGGGAAAAGACTATGTCTAATAAAAAGGAAAGAATCATGTAAAAGGGAAAGTATACCTATCAACTTAAACATATTCTCAAATGAACAAGGTGAGTTGATTTCTTGCGTAAAGGAAAATCAACTCACCATCTTTTTATGTATCTGGCTATTTGTAATCGTCTTTAAGATATAGAGAAAAACAGGGAAGATGAGCAGGTGATAACTATTCAAAAAAGTCTAATTTGGCAACTAGAAAAACATTGTTATCTAGGAACAAAGATTCTATGGAGCAAAAAACATCAAGAATAAAAAATATTCATTTGATAGGATTTAGATAGATTATAAAGAGGGAAAAAGGAGCGGATTTGTCCTTAAAGTTATATTGAAACTCTTGACTTATTTTGGTATATTTTGTGATAATATGTTGAGTTAGAAGTGAACTTCTTTGATTTAAACACAATAGAAAACGATTACATTAATAGGAATGAACTTATGGAGGAACAATATGGGGAATCTTATTCTTTCTGAAAACTTTTTGATGGAAGAACCGAAAAAGGAATTGTTGTTTCAATTATTTGAAGAGGTGTTTCATATTCCTGTTCAAACGTTGCAAAACTTTGAATCCAATGGATTTTGGGATGCTACATACAAACCTTTTTCTTATTTACAAGAAGGGCAAGTAATTGCAAATGTGTCGATGTTTGCGTTACCAATGTTTATAAAAGGAGAGCAGATTTATGCAGCTGGTATTCAATCTGTCATGACACATCCAAAATATAGGAGAAGAGGTTTAATGAAGCAGCTTCTTGGTAAAGTATTACAAGAAATAGATAAACAATATGAATGTGCAATGTTATTTACAGAGAAACCGGAACTATATGAACCATTTGGTTTTCGAGTTGTACAACAACATCTGATGACGTTATTATATGATAAAGTTCAATCTCGTTCATCTTCACTTCGAAAATTAGATTTTTATAATGAAGAAGATATGCAACTTATAAAAGAAATAATACAAAACGCTCAACAGCTTTCGATGGAATTTTCACCATTAAACTATCAGTCTTCTTTTTATTTTAATATGTACGATGTGAAATGGAATGAAAAACTATATTATTCAGAGAAACTGGACGCACTTATTGTATTTGAAGTGAAAGATCAAGTGTTAAAATTATTTGGTGTTTTTGCACAAATTATTCCGATTTTAGATGATGTATGTGCCGAAATAACTGAACCATTTACAGAGATTGAATTTTACTTTTATCCTGATGAATTAGGTATTGAAGAGGTAGCGTGCAAAGAGTTTCAGTCTGAAAAGTATTTAATGATTCGCGACAGTGAAAAGTTTGATTTGAATCGATATAAGTTTCCAATTTTAACAGAATTTTAAATAGAATCTTAATCTATAATTAATAACTAGTTACTTATTTTTATAAAAAGGAGCATCTGTTATGGATGCTCTTTTTTGATGTGTAAACAGTAAATTTAATGCTAGATAAAACGAAAATTCTATTTGTTTTTACCGCAATTACATCCTTTTTTCTTTACATACCCTTGGCGATATAGGCTTTGTGATGATTGATAATTGGAAGATTGTGAAGATGAAGTGCGGATATCTTTATTATTAGAAGAATCTTTGTTAGAAGAATAATTGTTAGAATCGTACTCTTTATTCATGATACCATCACCTCCAGTTTGATATATAGATAGTATATGTGAAAACTCTATTCATCGTTACTGTAGTTTAAGGTAATGAATATAATGAAAATATGAGAGGATTCGTACATACAAGATTTTGAAGAACAAAAAGGATGCTTACAGAGTAAGTAAACATCTTTTTAGAACTCATTTTTCAGCTTATTAACCGAAGTAAAGTGCAATATAATTTTTATAGGATCTTAAGTGAAAGGTACTTAAACTCTGATTTACTAGATAAAGAATATATTTGCGCTGTTGATATATAAATACACTTCAATGCTAACTTCTCCTATTAATACCCCCAATATGGATGAAATGGAAACTGTTGTTGGTAGTATGAAGGTGGCTGTTCGGAATAGGGGGGATTTTGATGTGTTGTATTGTACAAAGTATTTCGATTTTGAGTGCAGTTTGTCGGAGGCCCAATTACGGTAGTTGATTGAATAGGGGATACCGCTTTCTTCCACTCCTGTTCATCGAGACAATAGGTATGAGCCATTACAGTTGATGGTGTCAGTCTTAAAATATCTGAACCAAATATAACTTCTGGTGTAGGAGCGTTAAAAATTGCTAATAAATGTGTATGATCTACAGAGGCAATTTCATAATGCCACCAACCTTGGGGTACGTTAGCCACTTGACCTGGTTTAATAGGAAGATTAAGAAGTTGATTTGTAAATGGGTTAAGTATGGATACAATAGCTGCTCCAGAAATACAGTAAACAAGTTCAGCAGCATTTTGATGTACATGTGGCTCAACGACATTACCAGTGCTTAAAAAAATATCTAATAAAGATGTATTGTCTAATGTATTTAATTGTTTAATCCCTAGTACATTTATATAATTTTGCGCATCTTTTTTAAAAAAATTACTTGTACTTAAATCATGAGTAAAACGGACAGAGGGAGAAGTGTAATCTATATTGGAAGTCATTGGTTTTCCTACCTTTCTCTTTTGAAATAGGGTTAAATACATGGATTAGGATATGAGTCTAGTTATTTTAGTGTGCAGTATTGATTTTCCTATTTGTATATAAAGAATAGATTTAGAATGAATAAATGATGTTTTTTGAAAAAGCATAGGCTTTATTTACCTTGTAAAAATCAAACTATTTTCGTAAATACATTGATACCCTTGAGTGATGTAACGCTTAAAGAAAAAAGGTATTGTATTCTTACATCCAAATGATAAAGGAGTGAATGATTATGTCATATAGTGAAATGATTAGAAAAGAAGTACTGAGCTGGGAGGGTGTTTCTGAAAAGCCACATCGCTTTGGGGGAATTGAATTCAATTATAAAAAGAAAGAGTTAGGTCATCTTCATGGTGACAAATTAGCAGACCTTCCATTTCCAAAACCAAAACGGGATGAATTAGTAAATCAAGGATTAGTAAGTCCACATCATGTATTACCTGAATCAGGATGGATTAGTTATCATATAAAAAGCGTAGAGGATCTGCCGTTTGTCATTGAACTTTTTCGGATGCAGTATGATAGATTCGTAAAAAATTAGAGAAAAGTTGAAGTTGGTACTTCATTTACAAAATAACTAGGTATAAATACCTAGTTATTTTGTAAATCGCTGAGAAATTCTGATTATTTTTTGCTTTTACAAAGTAAGAATAGATGTGAAACGTACATATTTAAGGAAATAGAAAAAATATTAGATGAATTACAAAACTTTTTTGAATTGTATGTACGAATTCAGTTAATATATGAAAAAGTAGAATGTTGACTAAGGAGTATGAGGTGTTTATGAAAGAAGATATTAAGATTAGAGATGCAAAAATTAGTGATTTATCTAGTATAGTGGATATATACAATTCAACTATTTCAAGCAGAATGGTAACTGCTGATACAGAACCTGTTACTGTTACGAGCAAGGAACAATGGTTTCATGAACATTCACCTTCTTTTAGACCTTTATGGGTAATAGAATCGCAAGGTGAGATATGCGGATGGGTTAGTTTTCAATCCTTTTACGGTCGACCTGCTTATAATGGAACAGCTGAAATAAGTGTATACATTCATCAAATGCATAGAGGTAGGGGGATAGGTAAATATATCATACAAAAAGTGTTAGATACTTGTCCGAAACTCAAGATTAAAACATTATTAGCATTCATATTTGCTCATAATAAAGCTAGTCTTCAGTTATTTTCTTGTTTTGATTTTGAAAAATGGGCGCATTTGCCTAACGTTGCAGAATTAGATGGAATAGAAAGGGATTTAATCATTCTTGGTAAAAGGATTTCTTGATATTTGAGTGAAATATTATAATAATAGTGTAATAAGGTCAGTATAATAAGAGATTAAATTTGTATGTGAAAGTAGAAAATATGCAGTTGGATTTGAAAATAAACAAGTTAATTAATCTAGCTTGTTTATTTTCATTTCATTTAATATTATGCATAATTTCATGCAATCGATTGCGTATTTTGTTTTATAATGAAAACGGATACATAAAAATGTAATTTAAAGAGGAGAATGTCGATGAAAAATCAGTTTCAATATCTTTGTATTGTTATTTTGTCTATCGGGATGTTATTTGTATCATTATTAATTCCGCAAATTAGTTTTGCGGCTGTAAATGGAAAAGGAATGAATCCGGACTACAAAGCATATGTAATGGCCCCGTTAAAAAAGATTCCAGAAGTAACAAACTGGGAGACATTTGAAAATGATCTAAGATGGGCAAAACAGAATGGCTTTTCTGCTATTACCGTTGATTTTTGGTGGGGAGACATGGAAAAGAACGGGGATCAGCAATTTGATTTTTCATACGTACAGCGTTTTGCTCAATCGGTAAGAAATGCAGGTATGAAAATGATTCCGATTATTTCTACACATCAGTGCGGTGGAAATGTTGGGGATGATTGCAACGTACCAATTCCTTCATGGGTTTGGAATCAAAAAAATGATGATAGTCTTTACTTTAAATCTGAAACCGGAACCGTTAATAAAGAAACATTGAATCCACTTGCTTCAGATGTAATTCAAAAGGAATATGGTGAACTATATACGGCATTCGCAGCAGCTATGAAACCGTATAAAGATGTAATCACAAAAATATATTTGTCTGGTGGACCAGCTGGAGAACTGAGATATCCTTCCTACACATCTGCTGATGGAAGCGGTTATCCATCACGTGGAAAGTTTCAAGCATATACAGAATTTGCAAAATCAAAATTCCGTTCCTGGGTATTAAATAAATATGGTTCCTTAAATGAAGTGAACAAAGCGTGGAGTACAAAACTTACTTCTGTTTCAGAAATTTTACCACCAAGTGATGGGGAACTGTTTCTAAAGAATGGATATAATTCTTCATATGGAAAAGATTATTTAGAATGGTATCAAGGTGTTTTAGAAAGTCATGCAAAATTAATTGGTGAATTGGCACACAATGCTTTTGATCCAAGTTTTCAAGTACCAATCGGTGCAAAGATTGCAGGAGTACATTGGCAATATAATAATCCGGTTATGCCTCACGGAGCAGAAAAGCCGGCAGGGTATAATAATTACAGCCATTTACTCGATGCTTTCAAAAGCGCAAAGTTAGATGTAACATTTACTTGTCTAGAAATGACAGATAAAGGTAATTATCCGGAATATTCAATGCCTAGAACATTAGTACAAGATATTGCAACATTAGCTAATCAAAAGGGAATTGTATTAAATGGTGAAAATGCTTTAAGCATCGGAAATGAAGAGGAGTATAAACGAGTTGCAGAAATGGCTTTTAATTATAATTTTGCTGGATTTACTTTACTTCGTTATCAAGATGTAATGTATAATAATTCACTAATGGGAAAATTTAAGAATTTATTAGGTGTGACACCTGTTATGCAAACGATTGTAGTAAAAAATGCTCCTACAACAATAGGAGATACTGTATATATTACGGGGAATCGTGCGGAATTAGGAAGTTGGGACACGAAACAGTATCCAATTCAATTATATTATGATTCTCGTAGTAATGATTGGAGAGGAAATGTTGTGTTGCCAGCTGAAAGAAATATAGAATTTAAAGCGTTCATTAAAAGTAAAGATGGAACGGTCAAATCATGGCAAACAATGCAACAAAGTTGGAATCCAGTCCCCCTGATGACTACCAATTATGTAAGTTTATGGTGATTACATTATGTAAACAAAAAGATCCTTTAATATGAAATAAAGGATCTTTTTGTTTTTGAAGGAAAAATAAATCTTAAAAAATGTCACATTCAACTTCCTTCATCCGTCTTGTGTGTAAAACAATATGGAGGAAATTTATATGCAGAACTTTAATGTGGCAATTATAGGCGGGGGACTTGCTGGATTGACAGCTTCGATTTATTTAGCAAGGGAAGGTAAAAAAGTTGTTGTATTAGAGAAATCGAGTCGCTTTGGCGGAAGAGCAATAACAACGAATAAAAACGGCGTTCTTATGAATCTTGGGGCGCACGCTTTATATCGCGGTGGAGAAGCACTATCAACTTTTAAGGAACTCGGAATCAACATTCTAGGAGGAATACCTTCTACTAGTGCACATGGTATATGGAAAAATGATGTGTATACAATACCGACAGATTTTCGGTCAATCTTAGCTACACCATTATTTTCATGGTCTGCAAAAATACAATTTTTCCATTTGATGTTAAAGTTAGGGAAATTTGATTTGAAGACAATTCCTAAAATGAGTTTGAGTGTATGGGTAGAAAAAGAAATTAAAGATCCAATGGTAAGAAATATGTTTTATGCATTATGCCGAACATCGACTTACACATATGCTCCTACATTACAGTTAGCATCTTCTGTACTAAAACAAATACAACGATCAATGAAAGAAGGGGTTTTTTATGTCGATGGTGGATGGGAGACGATCATAACAAAGCTAAGAGACGAAGCTACAAATGCTGGCGTTCATTTTATAGCGAGTAAAAATGTAGTTGAAATTGAGCACTGTGGTCATATTCAAAGAATTCGTTGTTCTGGTGAGGAACTCTTTGAAGCTCCTACTGTTGTTGTTACTATACCACCAAAAGAAGCTTGTAAAATTATAAAGGGAGCAAAAGATACTGCACTACAAATATGGAAAGAACAGTCTATGCCAGTTACAGCAGCTTCGTTAGATCTTGGTTTAAGAAGGTTACCCAATCCATCATATCAATTTGCTTTAGGATTAGATCAACCTGTATTTTTTACGAATCAATCAAGAGCCGCTAAGTTAAGTGATGATGGAACGGTAGTAGTGGGATTGATAAAATATCACAATCCTGCATTACAAGCTAGTAACTTTAATGACGATAAAGTTTTGTTAGAACATACAATGGATTTATTACACCCGAAGTGGCAACAGGAGTTAGTTGAAAAGCAATATTTGCCTAAAGTAACAGTTGTATATGATTTCCCTCATATTGGTCGTACTGAAAATCCAGGGCCTGCTGTTCCTGAAATGCCAGGGATATATATTGCAGGAGATTGGGCTGGCCATGATGAATTATTAGCTGACGCTGCAGTTTCTAGTGGTAAACGAGCAGCACTACAAATTTTAGAACAAAGTAAAATCACAAATTGAAAGAGGGTCATGTGAGTTTGGAACTGGAGCAATTGTATCAAGCATATAAGCCTTTATTGTTTTCTTTAGCCTATCGTATGCTCGGGAGTGTTATGGACGCTGAAGATATTGTTCATGATACATTTCTTTCATTAGATCAAATAGAAGAGCTAGAGTCTGTTGATAATATAAAAGCGTATTTATGTAAGATGGTTACGAACCGCGCCATCGATAAATTACGTTCAGCAGCTCATAAACGAAATGTTTATGTTGGCATGTGGTTACCTGAACCACTCGTTGAAGAAAATGATGATCCTTCCATGACATATATAATGAAGGAATCTATTTCTACAGCGTATCTTTTGCTTTTACAACAGTTATCTGAAATTGAACGGGCAGTGTTTATATTACGAGAAGTTTTTGGTTACGATTATGATGAAATTGCATCAATTGTTGATAAAAACAATGCAAATTGTCGGCAAATCTTTCATCGTGCTAGAAAGGGCATTGTAGATAAATCGAAAGCTTCAAAATTAAGTATAAAGCAGATGGCTGCATATGTGGAACGATTTGTCGCATCTTTGCAGCGAGGAGACGTAAAGGCAATGCTAGAAGTGTTAAAAACAGATGCGATATTCAAATCAGATGGTGGAGGGAAGGTTACAACAGCTCTTAAACCAATTTACACATCTGAAAGGATTGTGCGCTTATTCTTAGGAGTTATCAAAACGTTACCAGAAGAACATTCCATTGCATTTAGAATGGTAAATGGTACACCTGGTATTATTGTAAATATAAATAATCGCGCTACGTATGTGCTTTCGTTTGAGTTTCAAGAAGAGAAAATAGCATCTATTTATATGATGATGAATCCCGATAAGCTTATGCATTTAAATGAGAATGTATAGAATGAAAAAGACGCATCTCAATAGAGATGCGTCTTCGATTTAAAATCATGTAAATTACTTCTCTAACATTTCAAGAGGAACATCCTTTTCGCCTAATATCTCGAACTTAATTTCTCCGTCCTCTTCGTAAATACGTTTAATAATCGGTATAGTTATCATTCGCTTTTTGTGCTGTTTACGTTTTCTAGCAGCGTCTAAATTAATCACGTTCATGTTCAAAGCATCCTTTCTTACATACAGTTATAAACAAAAGAAAATGCGTCCGAAAAGGGCGCTTTTTTAATTTGAAATACCGATTAAAAATGATTTTATAATTGCATTTTGATTGTAAAATAATGTGAATGGAATAATTACACGTAGAAATTAACTTTACCAAAAAACGAAACAATACGCTACAAAAAAATTCAATTCTTTGTCTTATAACAGGAAAAACCTATTCGTTTAGCATATAATGAAAGGTAGACAAACATAATCAACTTTCTCATCAATTTTTTATCATTAAATTTGTTGGAAAGGAGATAGATTGTATGAATTCATTAGAATTATTGTTGTTAGAGCTTGAAAAATACGGAAAAGAGCACGATAGTAAAAAAGAGAAACGAGAAGAAAAATTAAGAAATATTTCTCGTGAAATGGGACAATTTTTATCTATTTTAATAAAAGGGTGCGGTGCTCAAAGAATTTTAGAAATTGGTACTTCAAATGGATATTCAACATTATGGCTGGCAAATGCGGCTAAAGAAACGAAAGGAAATGTTACAACTGTTGAACTTTCTTCAGGACGAGTTGCAGAGGCACTTATGAATTTTGAAAAGGCAAATCTTAGATATCAGATTGATATTCATAATCAGGAAGCGGGGGCGTTTCTAGATACACAAGTAGAGTGTTCGTTTGACTTTATTTTCCTAGATTCAGAGCGTACTCAATATATGTGGTGGTGGGAAAATATAAAGCGAATATTAGAACCTAAGGGATTTCTGGTAATCGATAATGCAACTTCCCATGCAGAAGAGTTAGCGGAATGTATTCAGATGATTGAAGAAGATGATACGTTTGAAACAGTATTGCTAGGTTTTCAAAAAGGAGCGTTTGTAGCACGAAAAAAGTAAAAAATATAGCCATAACAAACAAGGGGATTCAATAAAAAATGCATATACATTCTTATTTTTATGAGCAGGCACAAAAAAATCCTGACTGCGTTGCACTTTCGGAACAACATAATAGTTGGACTTATAAAGAGTTGGCGCAGAATGTTTCAAATCGTGTATCAGTGCTTATGCAAGAAGGAGCGGCACCAGGGCATATTTTTATTATAAAGTTAGACAATTGTATGGAATGGATTCAAGATGCCCTTGCAGTTTCAGAAATTGGTGGAATTATACTGCCAGTTCATCCAGACGTTACAGAAATGGAATGGAAAACAATTGTAAGTAGAACGGAGCCTAATTGGATTATCACATCTAAAGGGAATGTATGTCAAACAATGGAGCATAATACCATCTCATTTCCTTTTAGACATGTGAATAGTAAGGAAGAGTTATACTTCTTTGGCTATACTTCAGGTTCAACGGGCACACCGAAAGGTTTTGTTAAAAGTCATCGATCATGGACTAGTAGCTTTAAAGGATGGAGTAAGGCGTTTTCGTTAACTGAAAGTGATCGCATAGTAGTTCCATTACATTTATCTTATTCAGCTCAGCTATACCCAGCACTTCATGCATTAGCTACAGGAGCTGAGATTATTTTATTATCTAATTTCACACCAGAGGCATTTTTCAAAGCGAAAGGCTCATGTGCTTCTATTACACCAGCTTTAATTGAACCTTTAACTCGTTATGCAAAGCAAAAACAAAGTGTACAGGAAATGATTCCGAGGTGTATGATTTCAGTTGGGACAAAATTATCGCCTATACAAAGAAAAAAATTTGAGGAATGTTTTTCTAAATCATTTTTGTATGAGTATTACGGATCATCAGAAATGGGGTATGCCTCATTATTAACACCAGAAGATGCAAGAACGGCACCTGAAACAGTCGGAGTACCATTCCCCGATGTGGAGATTGCTTTCTTTAATGAGAAGAAAGAACGAATAATAACTGATAAAGAAAATTTCGGGAAATTATTTGTTCGATCTGGTCAGGCTTTTGAAGGATATATTGAAAATGAAGAGCAAACAAAAGCTACTTTCATAGAAGATTGGGTAACATCACATGATATTGGTTTTCAAAGAAAAGATGGAAAAATTGTTTTAATAGGTAGAGACCGAGACGTTATAAAAGCTGCTGGGAGCTTTGTGTATGCTGGTGAAATAGAAGAGGTATTGAAGGGACTTACTGGTGTTATAGAAGCTATAGTGTTTGCAGAAAAAGATGATAATCGTGGAGAAGTCATACACGCTATTATTGTAAAGGAACCTTCTCAAACATTATTAGCTATTCAACGAGAGTGTCGTCAGAAATTAATATCATATAAGCAACCAAGAAATTGGACTATATTATCACAATTACCTAAGAAGCCGAATGGGAAGGTAGACAAAATAAAATTGAAAGCGGAATTACTAAACAATAAACCGGGTAATATGTGAAGAATCCGCCTTTAGCACGTAGCATTCTAGGTCTTAAGTCTGAGGAAAATAATGCACGAAACAGGTATACTTATGGTAAGAAACAGGGAATGACTGCATAAGCAGGAGTTTATTAAAAATCGATTTCAAACAAATATCATACATGTGGTATACGATATCTTAGATGAAATATAGTGCAAATAAATTCGCACATATAAATAAAGGAGCGATTTTGTTGACTGAATTAGAGAAAAAAGAACCTGTATCAGTAGCGAAAGATAATATGCAAGTAGTTGTTGATACAGTTATTAAAGATGAAGAACTTGTTGAACTGAATAAAGAAGCTGATTTATATGTGAAAAAGTTAAATAGTGAACAAAATACTGACCTTTCAAAAGTGTTATCCCAGCTCGGAGATTTAGGAGATAAAGAGCAGCAAGCAGCAGGTCAAACATTATCAGCATTAAAACGTCCTGTGACTGCAATGATGAACGGGAAGAATGAAGAGATTCCGAATACATTGCTAGAACTGCGTAAAGTCGTATCAGAACTTGATCCTAATTCATTAAAAGCGTCGGGTATGAAGAAATTTATGTTTAAAGTTTTTAAGAAAAATCCACTTGAAACGTATGTTCATAAATATCAATCTATAGATAAACAAATTGAAGAAATTATAAGATCATTGCTTATTGGACGTGACAATCTCCAAGAAGACACGGTTGGTTTAGAAATGCTAAAAGAGCAATCACATGATAAAATCCATGCATTGGATAAGCAAGTATATCTTGGCAGAAAACTTGCTAGTATGCTTGAAGCAGAAAAGCAAAATCCAGATCGTCAAAAGGATATTCCATTAATCAATGATGCGTTAGAAAAAATTCTTGTACGTACACGCAACATGCAGCAAGCAAAAAGTGTATTGTTACAATCTATCGCATCAGTAGACATCATTAAGAAAAATAACGAAAAGTTAACAGAGGCAATTCGTAATGCAATTACAATGACGCAAAACGTAGTTACTGTTTCAGCAGCGATTCAGCTAGCACTAACGAACCAACGTAAAACAATCGATGCGGTTAATGCGACGAATGAAGCAATCGAATCAATGGTATTAAGTAACTCACAAGCTTTAAAACAAAACACAGAAGAAACGACGAAGTTGCTTGAAAATCCAGCAATCAGCATGGATAAGCTGCGCGAATCATTCCAAAATGTATTTGCAGCTATTGAAGCATCTGAGAAATCATCAGAACGCATTATCGAATCAAGTAAGAAGTTTGTTATTGAACTTGATACATTTAATGATGAAATGAAGCAGAAGCTCATTCAGCGTCCAAAGAAATAAAAGGTCATTAGAGGAGGTGAAAAGATGGGTTTCTTCGAATTTGTTTTAATGATAGGTGGAATTTTGCTTTTGCTAGGGTTTACAGTTGTTGTTTTACTCGTTTACTTCGGTCGGAAATTTTACTTATCCTGGACGAAACCGTATAAGCGGGCACACGAATCAATTGAAAAATTATCAAATAAATCAACACCATTTTTACAAGAATTTACGCAGCATCCTCTGTTTTATCGCTGGATTCGTACAGAAGGAAAAAAAGAACAAAAAGCATTTAACACACTTTTTTGTGCGGCAGATCAACGTACAAGAGAACAAGTTTTCTCTATGTTACCGAAAGATAAACAGAAAAAAGTACATGTAATGGCAAAAACAACGAAAAAAGTTACAAATGAAGATATTGATATAACTGCAGTGAAAGTAAAGGATTTCTTACGGCAAGAAGCACAACAATCATCTAAGCCAACGGATCTATCGTTTTATAAATTGTATTTTTACGACCGTTATCCGGATGCATTAAATACTATTCAGGTGTATAAACGATCTGTTAATCCTTCATTACAAAGAATGGTTGATGAGATTACGATTTCGGTCTTAAATGCACTTCCTTACTATCAAGAACAACGTATGTTTGAACAACAACACAAACTGGAAACATTCTTAATGAAAGACTTAATCGCTATGTTGTCATTAGTAACACAGCTGCCGCCATCACAACGTCCTGAAAAAGAAGAAGAATTGCAAGTTTACTTACAAAACTTTCAAAAAGAAATGGAAGCGGTAGAACGAGATATTCGGGACTCTATTGATCATGATTTGAATGTGAAGATGAGAGCGGCGAAGGAGAAATTTAAGAATAAGTAAAGGAAAGCCTCTTGAGTAATTTACTCAAGAGGCTTTTGGTTTTAATATACATTTAAGGGGGATATTGTATATTTTCGGATTATAAAATGGTAAAATATACAATGTTATATTGAGATTTTAGAATGCTAAGTGGAAAGTGGTTATAAGTTGCACATTTAGTATGGTAGCCTATGAATCAGATAAAATGAGGGACTTAAAATGAAAAATCATTTTGAGGAGAACGATAAAAAAGAGAAAGATCGCTTTGAAAAAACGCTAATTTAAAAAATAGTAAATATCTCTTGTGAAAAATAGATCAAAATAAGGAGATCAGCCTATTGTGTTAATTATTATTTTTATTTTTCTCGTATTGTTATTACTTATTATCCCAATTGAAAGGATTTGGAAAAGTTTTCTACAAGAAAGAGAGATTACCGTAAATGTATTACAAATTAAGAATTGGGAATTTATATCTATTAGTATAAGCTATTTTATATTATGGTTAGGTATAATGGGAAATCTAAGGGACGTACAAGCAGGACAGCCTTTGCACAAATATGAATATAATGGTGTTATGCAAGATCAATATGCTTCTTTAGCCCCAGATCATATTTTCATTGTCGTATTTTTGTTTATTTTAGGAGGTTTTTCATATTGGAAATTAAGTTCAGATATAGAAAAGCTTTCGCCTGTTATGTATATTGTTTATAGTTCGTTATTAATCTTAAATGTTGTGTTTACAGTGGTTTATATAACACATACGGGTAGGACTGTTTATGCAGAATTTCTAAGATTAAGATATATTTCCGTTTTGTTTATTCAAGTTAGTGCTCTTTCAATCAGTTTATTATTTATATCTAAATTAAAAGATTCCTTGAGCTATTTGATTCAATGTAGGCAGAATAGAGATTATAAACAGGAAAACAAATTTATGAAGTTTTTATATCGTATTTCTTTTGGATATGAAAAGATGTCGAGAATTTGGATGATTAGTTTATTTCCTATTTTATTGATTGTTCAATTTATATTAGTGCTTTTTGGACAAAGACCAGATAGTTTTATTCGAGTGTTTTTAGAAACGAGTAGTTTTAATTATTCAAAAATCGCTGCACCTAGTCCTGAAATACTTTCTGGTGATGGACATTACCTGTGTACAGTTTCGGTTAAAGGACATAAGAAAATTGTTAAACCGCTTAGAGCTGGTATTAGGCATGGAGAAAGAATTACTGTAAATCGGCAGTTATTAATCGCAAATGCTTTTGAAAACGTTATTGAGGAATGTGCCCCAAAATGTCATAAAGTAATTCGGAATTTTTACGATAAATATGGTTATCCAATTAGCAAACATATCAACACAAAGTGGTCAGCCGATCTCATTTACATAATAATGAAGCCGTTAGAATGGTTTTTCTTACTCGTATTGTATACAGTAGATGAAAATCCTGAAAATAGAATCCACATTCAGTATAGTGAACTAAGAAAATAGCACTTTCTTTTTAAAACATATGCAAGATATAATCCCCTACAAGATGGAGTGGGGGATTTTTTATTATTACTTAGCTTTAACAGCGGTTTTACTAGAAGGGGTACTTTCATTGTGCAACTAATCCACCGTAGTTACTACATACATATAAGTCTCTCAAGAGGTAGCTGTTTTATCTACATAACTACCTTTTATTTGTTTGAGGATTTTATGCAATTCGTCTTGACTATTCTTCAGGATTCGACTAAGCGGGAACGGAATTATTGTTAATTTTGTATGCAGCTTGTCCAATATATAAGTGAATGGATTTGCTTGCATTTTCTTTTACCTGCCAATTTGTTGAAATATCATATGATGCAGCTGCAAAGCCGATATTTCAACAGATTTGAGGTTTAAGCTGCGATGGAGAATGTGAAAAAACGACTATTGCAAATGACAAAAGCTAAGCATTTGCAAATCATGCTTGGGACAGGGACATTAGCAAATGATTCAATCGCTTTGCAGCTAAAGTTATTAAAGAGACGTGGATTCATTTTAACAAATGGTGAGTTTGGGAATCGTTTAATCAAGCAGGTGATTCGAGTAAACTTATCGTTTGATACATATGAAATAGAAATTGGGAGACCATTTTTATACAATGAAATAGAGAAATTAGTGAAACATCAAGAGTATGAATGGTTATGGTTTGTTCATCACGAAACATCCACTGGTATGCTAAATAATTTAGAAGAGTTAATTGGAATTAGTAAAAAGTACGGTATTAAATTATGTGTAGATTGTATTAGTTCTATTGGAGCAATACAACCCTCTCTAGAAGATGTGTATTTTGCTAGCGGAGTTAGCGGAAAAGCGATTGGAGCATACACGGGATTATCTTTTGTATTTTACAATCATATTGTGAATGCAAATGAAACATTACCTACCTACATGGACATAGGAATGTATGAGGAAAACGGGAGTGTACCGTATTCTCAATCTTGGAATTTAATATATGCATTACAAGAAGCGCTAAAGAAATTTGAAGATGAAACCGAGTATAAGAAGATATATCAAACATATGCTTTTATTGAAGAAGCTGTTACTAATATGGGATTACAACTTGTATCTTCAGAAGAGCATGCTTCATCTATCATTCTTACAGTTGCAGTGGATAAAAAACTTTCTTCTAAGGAAATAGGAGATTCATTAGCTTTGTAAGGATTTATTATCCATTATGAATCATCCTATTTACAACAAAATAATTGGATCCAAATTGCTTGTTTAAATCAGTATAAAGAACGTGAAATGAAAAGAATGTTGGATTGTTTACGGATGCATGTGAAACGAGTGAATGTATAGTGAAAGACGGTTATGAAGGGCGAGTTTTTTTTCATGTATTATGTATGTGCTGAATCAAATAAGGATTCCATTTTCACTTTTCCCTTTTCTCGAATTTCTGCATTTGTATGTGCCATGATATATTTATGTGCCCAGGCAATTGCGATAACATCATCTAACAGACCAATCCCGATAATAGCTGCTAAATCTGGAATGAAATCTATTGCCCAAACGTAATAAGAGAGTGCAACTAATATAATCATTTTAGCTTTAAAAGGCAATCCGTTCTTTTTTAAGGTGTAATATAAAATAATGCTCTCATACACACCGGACTTACCTAACTTGGTTGCACCTTTTTTTAGTTTTTTCCATAGTTTCTGCTTCTCCATATTCTCACTCCTCATTTTATTTTTTCGTTCATATTGTAAATGTATATTTAACATTATGTAAAAACACGTAAAAATATAGATTTTTTAAAAGGATAGACAAACAATCGACAAAATCATCCTTTTTATCGTTTTATTCTTATTGCTCATTTTTATAAGAATAAAAAAGAAGATAGGAGGAGAAAACATGTGGCTTTTGTTTGAGGTAATAGCAGATAGTATATAATTTTATCCCAGGACTGACTCGAAGCTAAAGTGTCATATTGTAAAGTTAAATGAAGGTATAAGATACATAAGTTTTATTTAGAATAATCGAAGAATTAAGAAAGTTATTTGGTTGTTTCCAATAAGGCATTATTACCAATGTTAAAAAAGGAACAGAAAGAATTTCTTCAATTAATACATAGCGCACATGAAAAAGGATCTAAGAATTATTTTATTTTTCATATTTGCTGTAACAAGTGGTACAATGAAACCTTAATGTGAAAAATAAGGAAAAGAAGTGATCTGTTTGAAAACCTTTTTAGAATTAGGAATTAGTGAGACGTTAAATCAAACACTACGTGAAAACGGGATAGCTGAAGCAACGCCAATTCAAGAGCAAGCAATCCCGGTCGTTACGGCTGGAAAAGATATAATTGGGCAAGCAAAAACTGGTACAGGTAAGACACTTGCATTTGTCTTGCCAATTTTAGAAAAAATCGATCCTACGTCAAGTGATGTACAAGCTTTAATTGTTGCGCCAACTAGAGAATTAGCACTGCAAATTACAACTGAAATTGAAAAGATGCTTGTTCATAAAGAAGATATTAATGTTCTTGCGATATATGGCGGTCAAGATGTAGCACAGCAAATGAGAAAGTTAAAAGGAAGTACACATATTGTTGTAGCAACACCCGGACGTTTATTAGATCATTTACGCCGTGAAACGATTGTATTATCCAATGTTTCTATGGTTGTGTTAGATGAAGCGGATCAAATGCTTCATTTCGGATTTTTATACGATATAGAAGATATTTTAGATGAGACACCTGAGAGTAAACAAACGATGTTATTTTCAGCGACGATGCCAAAAGATATTAAAAAGCTTGCGAAGCGCTATATGAAAGAACCTGAAATGATTCGAATTCAAAGTGAAGAAGTAACGGTGAATAATATTAAACAACGTGTGATTGAAACGACAGATCGTGCAAAGCAAGATACGCTACGTTATGTGATGGACCGTGATCAGCCGTTTTTAGCAGTTATTTTTTGCCGTACAAAGCGTAGAGCGAGTAAGTTATATGCTGATTTAAAAGGCTACGGTTATAATTGCGATGAACTTCATGGTGATTTATCTCAAGGAAAACGTGAACGAGTGATGAAGAGTTTCCGTGATGCGAAAATTCAATATTTAATTGCAACAGATGTAGCAGCACGTGGATTGGATGTAGAGGGTGTAACACATGTATTTAACTACGATATTCCAGAAGATGTAGAAAGTTACATTCACCGAATTGGAAGAACTGGACGTGCTGGTGGATCGGGCCTTGCAATTACATTCGTTGCACCAAAAGATGAAATGTATTTAAAAGAAATTGAAAAAGGTATTGGTGCAACACTACAAAGACAAGTAATCGAACAGCCTGCTAAACAAAAAAATGAAGTGAATGAAACAAAACAAAAGCAACAAATGAAAAAGCCAATGAAAACAGGTCAATATCGTCAAAAAGATAACCACGGAGAATCGAAAAATTCAAAACAGCGATCATTTCATAAACCAAGTAAGAAGAAAAGTAGTATAAAGCAAGGACAGCAAAGACGAGGTCGTTAATATAGAGTACGTGTTAAGAACAAAAGTCGTTTTCTTTTAAAGAAGGAAACGACTTTTTTATTCATAGCACTACTAGTAAGTTCACCTGGAATACCCCTTATTAAGTCAAAGCAGGTGTGTTAATATTTCTGAAATAAATTGTGGTATAATTTACATATAGGGGGACAGTAGATGACACAACATAAAGAAGAACAAATGAATCAAGCACTTGCATTGTTTTATTTTGCATATAAAACATTTACAGAAAAACCAGATGAAATTATAAAAGAATATGGTATACAGCGGGTGCATCACCGAATTTTATTTTTTATTGCTCGTTTTCCAGGGCTCAGTATAAATGAATTGTTATCTCTGTTAGAAATAAGTAAACAAGCTCTTCATGGACCACTTCGTCAGCTTCTTGAAAAGGGGCTTATCGAAAGTAATGAAGCAGAACATGATCGTCGTGTGAAACAGCTTGTCCTAACGCAAAAAGGAGCAGAGTTAGAAAAAAAACTGAGTGATGTGCAAAGAAAACAAATGGGAAGGATTTTTTCGAAATTTGGTGAAACATGTGAAGAAAATTGGCATCAAGTTATGACTGAACTAGCAAATAATCGTTTAGGTTTTGATGCATGGTTATCTAAGCGTGAAGAGCCAGTTGATTAAAATGAGTAAATAAATTATTCGTCTGTTTTTAGAGTTTGAAAAAACAATTTTATCCATGAATGTTGACAACTAGGGATGAATCATAGAATAAATGGATAAAAAATTCACATTACCAGATACTTTATTACGTGTACACATTACAAAATGTAAATAGTTATTTCCGAAAGGGGAATTATTATGATAAAACTTGTACTCATTCGTCACGGACAAAGTTTATGGAATCTTGAAAATAGATTTACAGGATGGACAGATGTAGATTTATCGAAAAATGGATTAACCGAAGCAAGGGAAGCAGGTGCAATATTAAGAAACAATGGATATACGTTTGATGTTGCATATACGTCTGTTTTGAAACGGGCAATTCGAACGTTGTGGATTATTCTGCATGAAATGGACCTTGCATGGGTTCCTGTACATAAATCATGGAAGTTAAATGAAAGACATTACGGAGCATTGCAAGGGTTAAATAAGGATGAGACAGCAAAGAAATATGGTGATGAGCAAGTTCAAATATGGAGAAGAAGTACGGATGTAAGACCACCAGCTCTTACTGAAGATGATCCAAGGTATGAAGCTGATGATCCAAGATATAAATTTTTGAAAAAAGGCGAATTCCCGCTTACAGAATGTCTAGAAGATACAGAACAAAGAGTACTGGAATTTTGGCATAAGGAAATTGCACCGATGTTACAATCAGGACAAAGGGTCATAATCTCCTCTCATGGGAATACGATTCGTGCTCTTGTGAAATATTTAGATGATTTATCGAATGATGGTGTTGTGTCATTGAATATTCCAACGAGTATACCACTCGTATATGAATTAGATGACAATTTACAACCCATTCGTCATTATTATTTAAGTATGGACGGTGCAGTACCTAAAGGTGTAATTCCAAAGCATATATCTTGATAAAAAATATTTGTGAAAGTTTGAAATGCATGCTTGTCTACATGTAAAATGTAGATTCATTATAAAAGACGTGGCTTTCTTCTCATGTATATGCAGTATAGCTTATTTTAGAAGGTTGTCCATGTCTTTTGTCATAATGAGAGAGGGTTGAGCATGTAATGATATCGTGAGAAGTTTTTGAATGGAGGGTGATGTAATTGACAGTCTCTAACATTCGAATTGGTTTGTTTTTTCTTGTACTAGTTTTTTTATTTCTTATTTTCTTTTATTGGAAAAATGAAGAGTTGTACGAAGAGAAAAAACAGCTGATTCGAAAAACATGGTATGGTGTTTTTATTACATCAGTTACAATTTATTTCATGGTGAAAGGAATTGATTTAACCCTCTGGAAAAACATTTTAATGTTCGTTGCAATGGTCATATTTGTTGATATTGCGTTTATTTTAACTCCAAACATTTCGGAAATATGGGGGGCGAAATTTAGTGATATTGGAAAGACCGTTCAATCTATTAAACGATCATTAATTGCTTCGAAAGCACGAGGTGAAATTTACACAACAATTATTCAAAATGTAAACCCAGTGGCATTTGGGACAATGGAGTGGCAAACTGAAACAGAGTATGCAAAAAGCTTAAATGTATTTCTTGATACGTATGGTGAAAAAATTGGAGCAAAAATCGTTGTATTTGTGACAGCCAATGAATTAAATACAAATTTCCGTGGTATCCGCTCTCAATTTAGTATTACAGTACCTTTAGAACATATAGAGCAGTTAAATGCACAAAAAGCAGTGCAGGTTGAAAATGTTGGTATTATACCAGCGAAAATAGTAAAAGATGTTTGTATTGTTATTGATGGTCAAAAGAACAATCTTCAAGATCGGGATTTTGAAAATGTATATAATTTAACGATTCATCATAGTTATTTTAGTAAATAGGACAGAAGCAAAAGTTTCTGTCCTTCTTTCATACATAAATATAGACAAAGTTCGTGAAAATGAAACATAATTGAATAAATTTGGACAATCATCCCAACACTAGCAGGTAGAGGTGATTGTAGTGGAAAAAGAATATAGTAATGAATTTTTCAAAGAAGAAACTGAGGATACAACAGATTTCTCTTTAATAAAAGGAGATACAATGCAGCAAGTAGAAAGTTTAGAAGAAGAATTAAAAAGAAACGGATAAAAGTGCGTCTGGTTTATATTTGAGATATAATTAAGAGAGAAAGGTTGTATCTCTTTTATAAAAGGGGGAGGAAAAAATGCAAGAAATGAAACAACAAAAACTTTCTTTTTTTAAGGAAAAAAAAGAAGCACCAAATACAGATTTCTCTCTTGTAAAAGGTGCATTAACAGAAAATATTAATCGATTAGAAAAGCTCATGAATCATGATGCATCATATATACAAAGGAAAAAATTGAAAGAAAATGTATAAAAGCATTTTCTTTTTTTATTTCTTCTTCATTCCTACTCCGAATTCCTCAAAATCCAGTTTCTTATAATATGGAATATTTTCTTCTGTGCAAATTAATTGTAAATGCAGATTCCGTTTTTGGCATTTCACTATTAATTTTTGCACTATACCTTTTCCAATCCCTTGATTTTGGTAGGATGGATGAACGACTAATCCACATAGGTAAGCGTTAATTACCCCATCTGAAATGATACGCCCTGTCGCAATTAATTGATCGTTATCATAAACACTTATAACAAAAGTACTTTGAGTTAGAGCATGATGCAATCGCTCTTTTGAAAGCTTTAAAAAGTCATTCCAACCGACGGAATCGTATAAATCGAAAATATGTTCAGGATCAGGGAGGTTGTCTGTAAAATACATATACATTCTCCTTTTTTATGTATTATAAAAATTATAACAATATTCTGTGAAAAAAGTGTAGGATAGTTTTGTTAAATAGGATCGATAGGTTTACATCTTTCATAAAAAGTAAAATGATGAAGCGTGGTATAATGATAAAGAAAAGAATAATTTAAAATTCAAAGATTTATTTGAGAGGAGCTTTACAATGTATTCTACTTTAGAACAATTAACAAAGCACCCTGTATTTTATCATTTTGCAGAAATTTCAAAGGTTCCAAGAGGATCTGGAAATGAAAAAGAAATTAGTGATTACTTAGTGAAATTTGCAAAAGATCGTAATTTAGAAGTTGTACAAGATGAAGCTTTAAACGTAATTATTAAAAAGCCAGCAACTAAAGGGTATGAAAATGTTCCAGCAATTATTATCCAAGGTCATATGGATATGGTTTGTGAGAAGAATCAGGCAACAGTTCATGATTTTGAAAAGGACCCAATCGAGTTACGAATTGTTGGCGACATGTTGTATGCAAATCAAACGACTTTAGGTGCGGATAATGGAATTGCAGTTGCATATGCATTAGCGCTTTTAGATTCAACAGATATCGATCATCCAGCACTAGAAGTTGTGATTACAACAGAAGAAGAGACAACAATGGGCGGAGCTTTTGCTGTTGATCCAAAGCACTTTGATGGAAAAATATTTATTAATATTGATTCTGAAGAAGATCATAAATTACTAGTGAGCAGTGCAGGAGGAGCAAAAGCAGTTGAAACAATTTCTGTTGTTTGGGAAGAAATATCTGCTGATTTAGCTGCATATCGTTTATATGTTGGAGGGCTAAAAGGCGGCCATTCGGGTATGGAAATTGATAAGCAACGCGGTAATGCAAACAAAGTTTTAGGACGAGTATTGCATGATTTATCGAATGAGATCCAATTTAACATGAGTGAAATCCATGGTGGATTAAAAACAAATGCAATTCCACGTGAAAGTGTAGCAACAATTTTATTATCTGCAAATGATGTACATAAGGCAGAAGAGAAAGTTGCAGATTGGACACGCATTTTACAAGAAGAGCTACGTGCTATTGATCCCGATGTACATGTGTCTCTTACGAAATTAGAAGAAAAAGTAGAAAAAGTATTTGCGAAAGAAACACAAAAACAGCTTATATCTTCTTTATTCTTAATTCCAAATGGTATTCAAAGTATGAGTATGGATATTAAAGGGCTTGTAGAAAGCTCAACAAATTTAGGAGTTATTGAAACATTACATAATGAAATTAAATTACGAAACGAAGTAAGAAGTTCAGTAAGTAGTCTAAAGCAGCATATTACGAATGAAATTAAGCATATTGCAGAATTGGTCGGAGCAAAGTTTGAGAAGGAATCAGAGTATCCAGAATGGCCATATAATCCAAATTCATCGATTCGTGATTTGTTTGAAAAAGTGCATAAAGAAAAATATAATAAAGATGTTGAAATCTTCGCAGTACACGCTGGTATCGAATGCAGTGTATTTGTTCAAAAAATGCCTGAATTAGATGCAATTTCATTTGGACCAGATATTTTCAACGTTCATACGCCGGATGAACATATTAGTATTTCTTCTGTTATTAATAACTGGGGATACTTCATTGATGTAATGAGAGAAACAAAATCTTTAATATAAATATGAATGAATCGAACTGTCTAAGATTTTCTTAGGCAGTTTTTTGATGTATTTATAGGATTTCTCACACGGATAGGGTGAATAGGTGATGTCAGTATTTGCAAATTTAGCTGGCAAGGGAATTAAGAAGGTGATAATTTCATGTACTGTATTGAAAAGAAAATAAAACATTATATTATCTATTCTATCAAGATAAGTTATATAATAAAATACTAATAATACGATTTGAAAAGGAATGCTAAAAAATACATACTGATTGCACCTTTATAAGGAAGGGAAATATGAAAAAAGATATAAAAGGTTATTCATTATAAGTATATTAGTAGTAGGAGTTAGTGCATTTTCATATCTATAAAATAATGTATTAAGTATAGGAAAAGTATTGGCAACATCAAGTAAAATACCTGCTAATTTTAAAGGGTTTAAAATGGTCCAGTTGTCGGATTTACATAGCAAAAAATTTGGAGAAAATCAGAAAGTTTTAATTGAGAAAGTAAAAAAGTAGCGGTTTAGGGAATAGCATCATTCCTCAAAGGGTTTTTAATAGACCGGAGATTGTAGTCGTACAGTTTAATTAATTTGTACGACTTTTTTATTTGTTTTCGATGAAATTACTGTTATCTATTCACCAATACTCTTTTGATAGAAAATAGTATTGATGATGGGGAAATTTACATGAAAGATTGAAATTCTCTATAAAGTACAAGTATCCATTACAGTTTTGTTAAATTTTTTCAACGCTACATAAACTAACAAATTTTGACGTCCTTTCTTTGTTATAGTTTAAATAATTAAAATAATCAGTTTTCGTTCGGATAAAGATGTTTATGACTTGTGCATATAAAAAATATTATAAAGGGGTGTACACATGTATAAAGAATTTGAAATTGAGGAATACACTGCAATTGAGGAGCAAATTCATTATTATAGTCAAAGTTTATTAGTGAATCATCCTGAGCAAATAATAAAGTATTTGGAAAAAAGGCTAGAAAAATATACGGAAACTTTAAAATATGCACATTTGTATCCAGAAAAAGTTATTTTACCTATACAACAACTAATTATTGAATATTCTTTAGATGTTGCTAGAATTAGAAAATATTTAAATTTAAAGACTTAATTTGTAATCATTTGAAATGAATCAGAGTCGACAGTGAGAAAATATATTCTACTGTCGACTCTGATTCATTTTCTATAACAAACTTAGTTGTTAGAAGTTTAGATTGAAAAAAAATAATACTCATAAAAGAAATTTGACATATAATAATTCAAGCGTATAATCAAAGTGAGTACTCACTCATTTTATAAAAGGGGGAGATTTTATTGCAACAACCTTCTGTTATTTTGCAAGATGTATCAAAGCGTTTTGGAAAAAAAGAAGTTTTGCATAATATTTCACTATCTGTAGCAGAAACAGAAATTTTTGGTTTAGTAGGCCCTTCAGGTTCTGGCAAAACAACACTTATCAAAATGATTGCTGGTATTAGTGAATCGACGACAGGTGAAGTAACAGCTTTAGGAACGAAAATGCCTAATTTAAACGGTATGAAGCAAATAGGCTATATGGCACAGGCTGATGCACTGTATGAAGAGTTATCTGCTTATGAGAATGCAGATTTTATCGCAACAATGTATGGATTGAAAGGTAAACGTAAGAAAGAGAGAATTGAAGAAGTTTTTACATTAGTTGAATTATCAGAGCATGCTAAAAAACAAGTGCAACACTTTTCAGGTGGGATGAAGAAACGGTTATCTCTAGCGATGGCACTTTTACATGAACCAAGGCTTTTAATTTTAGATGAGCCAACGGTTGGAATTGATCCAGTTCTTCGTAAATCTATTTGGGAAAAATTTCATGAACTCAAAGGACAAGGAACAACGATTATTGTGACAACACATATTATGGACGAAGCTGAATTTTGTGAACGTCTTGGATTAATTAGAGATGGGAAGCTAATTGCAACAGGAACCCCAAATGATTTAAAAGATCGAACTTCATCAGGACGGATTGAAGATGTCTTTCTATTGGAAGGAGCGGTTGAATCATGAGAATTGGTGGTGTAATTATTCGGATTATTCGGCAATTTTTCCGGGATAAACGATCGTTGGCAATGATGTTCGGAGCGCCAATGTTACTCCTTTGGTTATTATCGCTTGTGTTTACACAAAAGGATTATACTCCTCATATTGCATTAATAGATGCTCCAGCACCTATAGTGGAATCAATGAAAAAGCAAGATGCTACCATCTATGAGTATAATAAAGATAAAGCGTATTCTAAGTTGAAAAATCAACAAGTAGATGCCATTATCACTTTAAAAGATGGAAAAGTGAATGTGTTGCTAGAAGGTAGTGATTCTTCAAAAAATCGTGCCGTGCTACAGACATTACAAAAGGCCACAGAAAAAAATGATATGCCTGGTATGAAACCAGAAATTGATTTTTTACATGGTTCCGCAGATTTCACGATGTTTGATGGACTCGGACCGGTATTAATTGGCTTTTTTACATTCTTCTTTGTTTTTATTTTATCAGGAGTTTCCTTTGTACGAGAACGTTTAAGTGGGACGTTGGAAAGATTATTATCTACTCCAGTGCGCCGCTGGGAAATTGTTGTTGGTTATATAATTGGATTTGGTATTTTTGCGTTTTTACAGTCTGTTATCATTGTAAGTTTCTCTGTCTATATTCTTGATTTATATGTAGCAGGATCACTGTGGCTTACATTACTCATTACATGTATGCTTTCACTAACAGCGTTAACATTAGGTACTTTTTTATCGGCATACGCCAATAACGAATTTCAAATGATTCAGTTTATCCCACTGGTCATCGTACCGCAAATTTTCTTTTCAGGTTTATTTCCAATGGAATCAATGAATAAGTGGCTACAAATGCTTGGAAAGTTATTTCCGCTCACATATGGTGCTGATGCGATGAGACAAGTGATGATTCGTAATCAAGGATTTGCTGAAATTGCGGGAGACCTTTGTGTATTATTTCTTTTTGCACTACTATTTACAATAGGGAATATATTTGCTTTGAGGAAACATCGTAGAATATAAATTTTATTAAAAGGGGCATGATGCATGAAAAAAGATTGGTTAGAGGAGTTAATTGCTGCTACAGATACAGATAAGCGTAATGAACGACAAATGCGTATATTAGAAGCAGCGGTTGATATGTTTGGAGAAAAAGGGTATGCATCCACTTCAACAAGTGAGATTGCAAAGCGTGCTGGTGTAGCGGAGGGAACGATTTTCCGCTACTATAAAACGAAAAAAGATTTACTTTTAGCGGTTGTAATGCCCACATTAACAAAGTTCGCTGCACCATTTTTTGTACAAGCTTTTGCAAAAGAAATACTGGAGAATACGTATGAAACGTATGAAGAGTTTTTAAGAATAGCAATACGAAATCGATTTGAATTTGCTAAAAAACATTTTCCAATGCTAAAAATTTTAATGCAAGAAGTACCATTCCAGCCAGAATTAAAAAATGAAATACAACAATTAGTGGAAAAAGAACTTTTTTCCCGGTTTAAAAAACTAATTTTACATTTTCAAGAACAAGGGCAAATTATTGAAATGCCTACACCTTCAATTGTGCGCTTTACTTTATCTTCTATAATGGGGTTAATTTTAACTCGATTTTTATTATTACCTGAAGAAAAATGGGACGATGAAGTAGAGATTGAAAATACAATTCAATTTATATTGTATGGACTAACACCACGAACGTTGTGATAACAACGTTTGTGGGTTTTGATTTTCATATTTGCAAACATTGACTATCCCAAGATACAGTTAACCGTGTTTTTACTTTCAAAATCAAATGTACTATCCTCATCTACCATTTCATGAAAATATTCCTGAAATGGTTTACTATTATCATTTAAATGTATTGTTCCATACATAGTGTTTCTACAAAAACATCTGTGATTTCGCCTATTTCAGTATCTTTAAAGTATAATTTCATATTTGCACCTTCTTATTCAGGAATTTTGAAATAGTCTTTTGGTATTTCACCTTTTATCAAATACTCATTGTCTCTTTTAGTCCACTTTAGAGCAAGGTTTTTTCAATGAGATGTCGTTATTTTATCTTGTTTAATTAAACGCTCGATTTGTTTTGAACTTAAGATTGCTACATCTTTTATATCTCTATTACGGATTGCTGTTCGTAAACCATTAAAGATTCCTTTACCAACGGGTGTAAGGCCTGCAAAAACCATGACACCTGCCCACCACGTTTCCACCATGAAAGTTTTTCTCCCGTGTCAGGGTCCACACCTTCTATAACACACCTTACATCATATTCACCCGAAAGTTCACCCGTTAAATCCCTGGCTGCTTTCTTTAAATCATCGCCATTTTCTTCAGAAGAAGACGTATAATCTACTGTCTCACTTTCAACTAGATTGTCACCTTCAAGAGTCTCGGATTGGTGAGCTCTATCTTCTGTAATTTTTTGAATAGATGCCGTCCACTCCATGTTCAACCCTTGCGTACTAAATGTGCCACTTGCCGGACTAAAGCCTTTTCCGCTTTGGACTTCCGCTAGACCCGTCGCAATGCTAGCTGCTAATTGAATTGCTGTACTATAGTTATTGCTAGAGGTCTGATTGAATTGATACAGATGATCTAACTTTTCTTGCAATTTTTGCCTCATGACAGTAAAAAGATCCGCCATAGCGTCCATACCCGGGATTGGCATAGCTTGATTGACTGTTTCCATACTTGTTTTCATTCGGTCAATTTCTTGAATTTGTTCTAATATTTCTTGTTCGATTACATCCGTTGAAGCTACCTGTGATTGAAATTGACAAGGAAGGGGAGTGCCTAGTATGTATGTCCATTATCTTACTGTTCTTCATAGGAACACCCCTGGAAAAATATTGTTTTAGTTATAACAATAAATGGTTAAATTCTCCTCCGAAAAATACAGTTTGTGTAAAATGTGTTTCTCGTAGTTCTGAACAAGGAAACAAGAATTAATCTGATATAGCGTAGAGGTAAAGAAGGGGAGGAGATTATAATAGAAGAAATATAAAAAAAGTGCTAACAAGTTTGCAAATGAACTTGCTAACACTTATATGAAATAGATATTAATTATCGCTGATATGTCACTCATATTTAGTCATAATAAAAAGAGAAAATACAAACTAACTTTGCTTAGAATACTCATCGTAGTCCAATTTATATTATACGAATTAACGCCGTGGGGGTAATAAAATGCGACAATTTGCAAAACCAACAGTTGTTGTAAGTAAATGCCTAGAATTTGATGCTTGTCGTTATAATGGAGAAATGATTTCAGATGTTACAATTCGAAATTTACAACCATTTGTTACATTTATTCCGGTATGTCCTGAAGTAGAGATTGGATTAGGAATCCCTCGTGAAACGATTCGGATTATTGAAGATGAAGGAATCCACAAACTTGTACAACCTTCAACTAAAGAAGATGTAACAGAAAAAATGAAAAGTTTTTCTAATCAATTTTTAGGTTCTTTACCAGATGTTGATGGTTTTATTTTAAAGAATCGTTCTCCAAGTTGTGGAACTAGAGATGTGAAAATTTATACAGGATATGAAAAATCACCAGTAAAAGAGAAGGGTGCTGGTTTGTTTGGTAGCGCTGTATTAAAAGAATTTTCGCATATTGCAATAGAGGAAGAAGGTAGATTGTCGAATTTTATTATCCGTGAACATTTCTTTACTAGGCTGTTTACAATCGCTAATTTTAAAATATTAAAACATAATAGAAACTTGAAAGATCTCATACATTTTCAGTCTGATAATAAATATTTATTTATGGCATATAATCAAGTGAAACAGAAAGAATTAGGGCGTATTATCGCGAATCCCAAAAAGGAAAAGGTTGAAGTTGTTTTTGAAAATTATGAGAAGACTTTGCATGAATTGTTAATGCGCACACCGCGCTATACATCGAATATAAATGTATGTGCGCATATTTTGGGATACTTTAAAATGAAGTTAAAGAAACAAGAAAAAGAGCATTTTTTAGGATTACTTCACAAGTATGCTGAAAAGAAAATTCCACTTAGCAGTTTGCTTGCAATCTTAAAATCATGGGCGATTCGATTCGAAGAAAATTATTTATTACGACAAACATATTTTGAACCGTACCCTGAAGTATTAGTAGAAATCTCAGATTCAGGAAAAGGAAGAGATTATTAAAGAAAAAACCACATAATTCGACACCATTATTCCTATGTTGTTGTAGAACAATGTAGGAATTTTTTTGTGCATGAGTACAGAATCTGTTTTAAAATTAAATTATGACAGAATTATAACAATTATCTAACTACTATCCTTATCTTTTAAAAAGCAATGTTTGTAGTACAGACTCGCACGCTGTCGAAACTCAATATTCGATAAGGGGTGTGTGGCGGAATGGAATTTACTCTAACTCGCGAAAAACAAATGATTAAAGAAATGGTACGTGACTTTGCTGAAAAGGAAATCGCACCAAAAGCTGTGTATTATGATAAAACAGCTGAGTTTCCATACGAAACGTTTCAAAAAATGGGCGAACTAGGTTTGTTAGGAATCCCATTCCCAGAAGAGTATGGAGGTTCTGGCGGCGATACTGTATCGTACGCATTAGCTGTTGAAGAAATTGGACGTGCTTGTGGCGGTACAGGCTTAAGTTATGCTGCAACAATTTCATTAGGTGCCTCTCCGATTTATTACTTTGGTACAGAAGAACAAAAACAAAAGTATTTAATCCCGATGGCATCTGGAAAAACATTAGGTGCTTTTGGTTTAACAGAACCGAACGCTGGATCTGATGCAGGTGGCACACAAACAAAAGCATTTTTAGATGGTGATGAATACGTAATTAGTGGTGAAAAGTGCTGGATTACGAATGCGGAGTATGCAAATACAATTATTGTAACCGCTGTCAACGGTGTTGAGGAAAATGGTAAAAAACGTATTTCTGCATTTATTGTACCGACAACAAGTGAAGGTTTAACGATTTCAAGTCCATACGATAAGATGGGGGTTCGCGCTTCTAATACTTGCGAAATCGTACTTGATAGCGTTCGTGTACCGAAAGAGAATATTCTTGGTGATGTGAATAAAGGATTTAAGCAATTTTTATATACACTTGATGGAGGTCGTATTTCCATTGCGGCATTAGCTGTAGGGATTGCACAATCTGCTTTTGAGCGTGCACTTCAATATGCCAAAGAGCGTCAGCAATTTGGAAAAACGATTTCTAATTTCCAAGCGATTCAATTTAAACTGGCAGATATGGCTACTGAGGTGGAATTAGCGCGTAATTTAGTACATAAAGCAGCTTGGTTAAAAGATCATGATAAACCTTTCGGTAAAGAAGCAGCTATGGCAAAACTTTTTGCATCTGAAGCAGCTAGTCGTATTGCGAATCAAGCCGTGCAAATTCACGGTGGATATGGTTATATGCGTGAATATGAAGTTGAACGTCATATTCGCGATGCAAAACTTTTAGAAATTGGTGAAGGAACTTCTGAAATTCAACGTCTCGTAATTGCAAGACATTTAGGATGTAGATAAAAGGGAGGGTTCACTATGTTTCAAAAAATCTTAATTGCTAATCGTGGTGAAATTGCAGTTCGTATCATTAAAACTTGTCAAAAACTTGGAATACGTACAGTTGCTATTTATTCAGAGGCGGATGAAAATGCACTTCATGTCAAACTAGCAAATGAGGCTTATTTAGTTGGTGGTCCGCGTGTCCAAGAGAGTTATTTAAATCTCGAAAAAATTATAGACATTGCGAAGAAAACAAATGCTGAAGCGATTCATCCAGGTTATGGATTATTATCAGAAAATCCATCCCTCGCGATTCGTTGTAAAGAAGAAGGACTTGTATTTATCGGCCCTTCTGAAGAAATTATTGCTAAGATGGGTAGTAAAATCGAATCGCGTCTGGCAATGCAAGAAGCAAATGTTCCTGTTGTACCAGGAATCACAACAAATATTGAGACTGCTGAGGAAGCGATTGAAATTGCAAAACAAATTGGTTATCCATTAATGCTGAAGGCATCCGCGGGCGGCGGAGGCATTGGAATGCAGTTGATGGAAACTGAGCAAACGCTCACCAAGGCATTTGAGAGTAATAAAACGCGTGCGCAAAACTTTTTCGGTAATGGTGAAATGTATTTAGAGCGTTATATTGCAGACGCGCATCATATCGAAATTCAGCTTCTAGCTGATACTCATGGAAATACAGTGTATTTATGGGAACGTGAATGTTCAGTACAACGCCGAAATCAAAAAGTGATTGAGGAAGCACCATCTCCATTTTTAGATGAAGCGACTCGTAAAGAAATGGGAGAAGTTGCTGTACAAGCAGCAAAAGCTCTTGGCTATATAAATGCAGGTACTGTTGAATTTCTTGTAGATGACGAGAAAAACTTTTATTTCTTAGAGATGAATACGAGATTACAAGTAGAGCATCCCGTTACCGAAGAAATTACCGGTCTAGATCTTGTTGAACAGCAATTACTTATTGCATCTGGTGAAAAGCTTTCCTTTACGCAGGACGATATAAATCGTAGTGGTCATGCCATTGAAGCGCGTATTTATGCGGAGGATCCAAAAACATTTTTCCCATCACCTGGGAAGATTACGGACCTAACGTTACCAGAAAAAGTGCGCATTGATCACTTTTTAGAAAATAACGTGACAATCACACCGTTCTACGATCCAATGATTGCAAAAGTAATTGCTCATGGTGAAACACGTCAAGAGGCAATTGAAAAACTACAGAATGCACTTCAAGAACTGAAAGTGGAAGGCATTAAGACGAATACACCAATGCTACTGCAAGTATTAGAAGATGAAGTATTCCAAAGTGGAATTTATACAACAGGTTTTGTAACAAAACAACTTGTAAAAAAATAAGGTTTATGAATATTAAAGGGGGAAAAAATGATGACAAAAGTGTATGCATCGATGGCAGGTAATGTTTGGAAGATTGTTGTGGGAGTAGGAGATACAGTAGAAGAAGAACAGGATGTCGTCATTTTGGAATCTATGAAAATGGAAATTCCAATCGTTTCAGAAGAAGCCGGTACAGTCATGAAAATTAATGTGCAAGAGGGCGATTTTGTTAATGAAGGAGATGTATTAATAGAGATTGAATAGGGAGAAGAAGGGGTGAAATGTATTGAAGCTACCTACTTTTGCTGTCATTAAAGAAGTTGGACCACGTGATGGTTTGCAAAATGAGAAGAAAATTGTTGGCACAAAAGATAAAGTGAAATGGATTCAATTACTTTCAGAAGCTGGAGTATCGTATATTGAAGTTTCCTCGTTCGTTCACCCAAAATGGGTTCCTGCTTTAGCTGATGCAAGTGATGTGTTTTCAGAGTTAAAGCAGAAACCAGACGTTACATATGCTGCGCTTGTTCCAAATCAAAATGGTTTGGAACGAGCTCTTTTGCAAAATGTAGATGAGGTGAATGTTTTTTTATCAGCAAGTGAATCACATAATAAAAGCAATATCAATAAGTCTATTAAAGAAGCATTATCTGTTATAAAAGATATTACAAAGCAGGCACAATTTGCAGGTAAAAGAGTAAGAGGTTACGTTTCTACTGTATTTGGTTGCCCTTATGAAGGAGATGTAAGCATTGATGCTGTAGATGAGTTATGTAATCAACTCTTCTCATATGGCATTTATGAAATCTCACTTGGGGATACGATTGGTGTAGCAAATCCATTGCAAGTAGAGTATGTATTAGAACATTTACTTAAAAAATATGATTCTTCTCAATTCGCAATGCATTTTCATAATACGTACGGGATGGCGCTTGCAAATGTCGTTCAGTCATTGGCATACGGTGTTACGACATTTGATAGTTCTTGTGGTGGTCTCGGTGGTTGTCCTTATGCACCAGGAGCCTCAGGAAATGTTGCAACGGATGATCTAGTACATATGCTCCATCAAATGGGGGTACAAACCAATATAAATGAAGAAAAATTATTAAAAGCTAGCCAATTTATTCAAAGTAAGTTAAACATTCAATTGCCAAGTCATGTGTATAAAGCATTGCAACATAAAACAATAAGTAGGTGATAAAATGTTACAATTGCAAAATATTTCAGTGAATTATATAACACCGCATATTGTAAAAATAACATTAAATCGTGAACGACAAGCAAATTCGTTATCTCTTGCACTATTGGAAGAGTTGCAATCTACACTCACTCATATTAATGAAGAAGCTGATGTTCGTGTTGTCATTTTAACAGGAGCGGGCGAAAAGGCATTTTGTGCCGGAGCGGATTTAAAAGAACGTGCCAATATGAATGAGGAACAAGTACGTCATGCAGTCGGAATGATTCGTTCCACAATGGATATGGTTGAACAATTATCACAACCAGTTATTGCTGCAATAAATGGAATTGCACTTGGTGGTGGTACTGAATTAAGTTTAGCGTGTGATTTTAGAATTGCAGCAGAAACAGCAAGTCTTGGACTTACTGAAACATCTCTAGCTATTATTCCAGGAGCCGGTGGTACGCAACGATTACCAAGACTAATTGGTATTGGTAGAGCAAAAGAATTAATTTATACAGCAAGACGTATTTCAGCAAATGAAGCGAAGGAATACGGAATGGTAGAATTTGTTGTACCAACAAACTTACTAGAAGAAAAAGCAATTGAAATTGCAGAACGTATTGCTAGTAATGGCCCAATTGCTGTTCGATTAGCAAAAGAGGCAATTTCAAATGGTTTACAAGTGGATTTGCACACTGGACTACAAATGGAAAAGCTGGCGTATGAAGGTGTGATTCATACGAAAGATCGATTAGAAGGACTACAGGCATTTAAGGAAAAACGTAAGCCGATGTATAAGGGGGAGTAAATGTGCTAGAACAAAAACAACAATCTAATTCGTTTGCAGAACGTGTTGAAACAATTAAACAAGGCGGAGCTCCGAAATATCATGAGCAAAATAAAGAAAAAGGAAAAATCTTTGTTCGGGATCGTTTAGCTCTTCTATTTGATAATGGCGAGTATGTAGAAGACGCTCTCTTTGCAAATTGCGAGCAGTCAGGTTTACCGGCAGATGGGGTTGTAACCGCTACTGGTAAAATACACGGACGAACTGTATGTGTGATGGCGAATGATTCAACAGTGAAAGCTGGATCTTGGGGTTCTCGTACAGTTGAAAAGATTTTACGTATCCAGGAAACAGCTGAAAAGTTACGTGTACCACTGTTTTATCTAGTTGATTCTGCCGGTGCTCGTATTACGGATCAAGTTGAAATGTTCCCAGGCCGCCGCGGTGCAGGACGTATTTTTTATAACCAGGTGAAGCTGTCGGGTAAGGTACCGCAAATTTGTTTATTATTTGGTCCTTCAGCAGCTGGTGGTGCTTATATTCCTGCTTTTTGTGACGTTGTTATGATGGTGGAAGGAAATGCATCCATGTACTTAGGTTCACCGCGCATGGCTGAAATGGTTATTGGTGAAAAAGTAACATTAGAGGAAATGGGCGGTGCTCGTATGCATTGTTCCGTATCAGGATGCGGAGATGTGTTATGTAAAACAGAAGAAGATGCAATTGCTCAGGCAAGACAATATATTTCATATTTTCCAAGTAACTATCAAGAAAATGCTCCTGCGACTAAGCCTCAAGAACCAAAGCAGTTCGAAAAAACGTTAGAACAAATCATCCCAGAAAATCAAAATGCTCCTTTTAATATGAAAGATCTTATTAACCGTATTATCGATGAAGGTTCTTTCTTTGAAGTGAAAAAGTTATTTGCGCAAGAACTCATTACAGGATTAGGACGAATCGATGGGAAACCTGTTGGTATTGTTGCAAATCAGCCGCGTATGAAAGGTGGCGTATTATTCCACGATTCTGCTGATAAAGCAGCAAAGTTTATTAACTTATGTGACGCATATCATATTCCATTATTATTCCTTGCCGATGTGCCTGGATTTATGATTGGAACAAAAGTGGAGAGAGCTGGTATTATTCGTCACGGTGCGAAAATGATTTCTGCAATGAGTGAAGCGACAGTACCGAAAATTTCAATTATTGTTCGTAAAGCATATGGTGCTGGTTTATATGCAATGGCAGGCCCAGCTTTCGAGCCGGATTGCTGCCTTGCGTTGCCGACGGCTTCTATTGCTGTAATGGGCCCTGAAGCTGCTGTCAATGCTGTATACGCGAATAAAATTGCAGCGCTACCAGAAGAAGAGCGTGCAAGTTTTATTGCAGAAAAACGTGAAGAATATAAACAAGATATTGATATTTATCGACTAGCATCAGAAATGGTGATAGATGGTATTGTTCATCCGAATGATTTACGTGAAGAATTAAAGAAACGCTTTGAAATGTATATGAGTAAATATCAAGTATTTACAGATCGGAAACATCCAGTTTATCCAGTATAAAAGCCCTATTAAGGGCTTTCTTATTCGAAATATGAGGAGGGGAAAACAGTGAAACAAGCGGTATGGTTTCCAACAGAAGAATATAAAGAGAAAACGCGTTTACACGGATGGATGAAATCGCTGGGTTATGACGATTATGAAGCATTTTATAACAAGTCAATTGAAGAAACTGCATGGTTTTGGGGAGAAGCAGAACGTGCAGTTGGCTATCAATGGATGAGGCCGTATACAGAAGTGTTAGATTTAGCAAACGGTACACCGTTTGCACAGTGGTATACAGGGGGAACGTGCAATGTAGTTGAATCTGCCTTATCTCGTTGGCTTGCAGATGAAGAAACAAAAAAACAACCTGCCCTCATGTATGAAGGTGAAAATGGAACAACAAAAACATTTACATATGAAGAACTTGATAGCTGGGTAAGCCGCGTTGCGAATGGTTTGAAGCATATGGGCATTGAAAAAGGTGATCGTGTAACAATTTACATGCCGATGATTCCAGAAACAGTTGTTGCTATGTTAGCAGTAATGAAAATCGGTGCAATTATTTCTCCGATTTTTTCTGGATTTGCAGCTGATGCAGTTATGACGCGTGTACAAGCAGCAGGATCCAAAATGATTATTACAGCTGATGGATTCTCACGCCGCGGTAAAATCGTTTCATTAAAAGATGAGGTGGATAAAGCGTGTGAACATTGTCCGACTGTTGAGAAAGTTGTGATTGTCCGTCATGCCGGAAATAATTTTACACCTCACAATTATGATCTTTCCTGGAGTATTCTTGAAAAGGAAAAGCCATTTACACATGCTGAAGAAATGAAAAGCGATGATCCGCTTATGCTCATATATACATCCGGAACGACTGGTAAGCCAAAAGGAACGGTACATACGCACGCTGGATTCCCTTTGAAATCAGCATTTGATGCAGGATTTGGTATGAATATTAAGCAAGGTGATCGTGTGTTATGGGTAACTGATATGGGCTGGATGATGGGACCATTTTTATTATTTGGTTCCCTTATTAATGGGGCAACAATGGTCATGTATGAAGGTGTTCCGGACTATCCAGAAGCAGATCGATTATGGGAAACTGTCGATCGATATCAAATTACACATCTTGGAATTTCTCCAACATTAATTCGAGCATTGATGGCAAAAGGTGATGAATATGTAAAGAAACACTCTCTGGAAAGTTTAGAGGTATTTGCATCAACAGGTGAACCGTGGAATCCTGATCCTTGGATGTGGCTTTTTGAAACAGTTGGAAAAGGAAAGGTACCAATTTGTAACTATTCAGGTGGAACCGAAATTTCTGGTGGAATCTTTGGAAACGTGTTAGTTAAACCAATTGCGCCGATTAGTTTTAATGCATCATTACCTGGAATGGCAGCTGTTGTATTAGATGAACAAGGCAATCCGATTCTTGATGAAGTTGGCGAATTGTGTTTAGAAAAACCATGGGTTGGAATGACGAAAAGCTTCTGGGAAGATGACGAGCGCTACGTTAATACATATTGGTCGCGCTTTGATAATAAGTGGGTACACGGTGATTGGGTAATCTATGACGGTGAACAATATATCATTACAGGACGTTCCGATGATACATTAAATATTGCAGGAAAACGCATTGGACCAGCTGAATATGAATCAATTCTTGTAAAACATCCTAATGTAATAGAAGCTGCCGCAATTGGTGTACCAGATGAGGTGAAAGGGGAAGTCTGCCATTGCTTTGTTGTTTTACAAGAAGGAATAAAATTTACATCTGAACTAAAAAAAGAATTATTGAATTTAGTAAACTCTCATATCGGAAAGGCGTTATGTCCAAAAGATATTCATGTTGTAGAGGACTTGCCGAAAACACGAAATGCTAAAGTAATGAGACGGGTAATTAAAGCAGCATACTTAGGGAAAGAGTTGGGAGATTTATCTTCGTTAGTGAATCCAGAAGTTGTATCATATATTCAGGGGTTACAATCTGAGCAAGTATAAAAAATAAATAACGAACTCTTTTTTATAAGAGTTCGTTATTTATTTTTGGATATTCTATATTCTTTTCTATTGGATAACCGTTTATTTTTCTACCTCCTATGTTTTTGTCTTTATCATTTTCATCCTTTTTTCATATTGTGTAGTAAAAGAATAAAGGAGTGGAAATTATGGGTTGTCGTGATGAATGGTTTGAAAAAACCCATTCTAAATGCTGGGATCACAAAAAGCATTCTAAATGCAGGGATGATAATGATGATTGCTTGAAGAAATTTAAAGAGTGCAAAAAAGATCATAATGAAAAATGTGATTGTTGCTGTACAACTGGTATTTTCCGTAAGTTAAGAGAACTAAGAGATAGTTTTAATTTAGTTACTTTGATTTTAAGAGGAACTACAATTGAAATTGTTGGTGTTGTTGAATCTGTAAATTGTGATACTGTTACCATAAGAACCGGTCGTACTACACGCAGCACAGTATCTCTTTGTGAGATTATTGCAGTTAGTGAACAAGAACCAGAAATTGCTTCTGAAATACATGCAGAGCTTCTTAACATTGTAAAAAAGAATAACTAGTTTTCTTTAAAAGAAGCTATTTTCAAAAGCGAATGGCTTCTTATTTGTGATTCTCATAATTTAGTAGGTAAACTTATATGTGTAAAAAATTAATAGTAATGAGAAAATATCGAATTTATACAGGGGAGCTAACCAATGAGTAGATACCACATTGGGCTTTTTAGGACTCTTCTAATTGTACAAACGCTTTTCATCCTTTTACATATAGTATCAAATAGAGTTCATTATTTTAATGAATTCTACGACAGCTCTAGCTCCTAGCACGTTTACCGTAATCACATTAGATTCTATTATTTATGATTACTGGTAAGAAGTAAAACTCGCAAGCTTTGTGGTATAAGGAAGCGAGTTTTCTTCTGTATATAGGAGAATTGATTTTTGTAATAAAAAATTCATTTTATAAGAAATGTACGCAATATTTGTTGTTCTCCTAAATGTGTTACATGTATAGCTCTCGTTTTCGGGGCTTTTGTTACCCAATTTTGTTCTAACATTCTTTCTAATATAGCTTTTCCTAAGGCTCCTGCTATATGGTGTTGTCTTTCAGTCCAATCTAAGCAACATTTTGAGAATGCTCGTCTTTTCCTGTATAATGAATCCAAGTCAATACCAAATTCTTTGAAAAATAATTGTCCCTCTTTAGTCACCTCAAATTGTAAATTTTCCTTAACTAATATGTTGTTATTCAAAAGTGAATTTGTAATTTCAACACCTAATTTCCCAGCTAAATGGTCATAGCAAGTTCTGGCATATTGAATTTCTCTAGTCTCTTTCGATTGCTTTAAGGATTGAATTGGTTCTGGGGGAGCTAAATATAGTATTTTTTCTAGAGATTCTGCTATTGTATGATTGGTTATTTTGTAATAACGGTGTCTTCCATGTTTTTCAACATCTATAATTTCTGCTTCATATAGTTTTTGAAGATGAAAGCTAGCTGTTTGTGGTTTGATTTTTGCGGCATGTGCTAATTCAGTAGCTGGGTGTGGACGACCATCCAAAAGTTGAATTAAGATGGTTGCTCGTGATGTATCACTAATAAGAGAAGCTATTTTTGCTGCGTTTACATTCATTTGCATCACTCCTTATTTTACATCCATATTTCGATGATAATGGAATTATTTGTGTTTTACAATACAAATAAATATCGAATTTAGGAGTGATAGTATGAATGCTAAAACAGAGAAACTGTTATGTAAAGAAATAAAACCAAAGATTTTATACTATGGAATGCCAATTTATTTATTATCGACATTAGATGAGGATGGAACAACAAATATTAGTCCAATGTCTTCTTCATGGGCTTTAGGAAACTATGTAATTTTAGGTATTGGTTTGGGAGGTAAATCGATTGAAAATCTTGAAAGGAATAGAGAATGTGTTATTAATTTACCTTCTTCATCGCAGTGGAAACAAGTGGAAAAAATCGCACCTTATACAGGATTAGAACATGTCCCAGTTTACAAACAAGAAATGGGATATACCTATCAAAAAGATAAATTTGCACTAGCTGGCTTGACTCCGCTAGATTCAAAATTTGTAAAACCACAACGTATTAAAGAATGCCCATTACAAATTGAAACAATCGTAAAACAAATTAGGATTCCAGAATATGATCCTTTCTTTGCAATTGTTGAAACCGAGGTTGTTCATGTACATGCGCATGAAGAGATAATACTAGGGGAAAACCATATTGATCCGCAAAAATGGAGTCCATTATTTTATAACTTTAGGCACTATTTTTCGATAGGAGAAGAGCTTGGGAAGAATTATCGAGCTGAAAGTTAGTTGTATGTATTTTGAATGACAAATTATATACAATTGAAGTTTTTCGATGGACAGAAGATGAGGGATATGAATATTGGAATCCATTAACACGTAATCTATCTCTTATAGATTCAAAAGAACACGCAATTGAACTTGCTTATGAACATGTAAGACAATATACTTCTGAAAAAGTAATGATGAAAGGTGATATTAATACATAATTGCAGTTCTTTTTATAGGTGTCAGTGATAAACACTAGGCTTAATTAACTGAAAACAAGTATTTACGAACTAGAAAATAGGGGGATTTTAGTGAGAAAAATAGTACTATATAGTGATCAAGTGCAAGAAGATAGAAAATTGGATTATGAACTTTTAAGATTATTAAATAAAGAAAATCCTTCAATAGCATATCTTCGATCATCTTCAGATGTAACAGGAAAGTATTTTAATTATGTAGTTAAATACTATAGAGAATTAGGAATTAGTAATGTAGAATATTTTGATTTAGATAAAGAATACGATGAAAGAAAGATTAATGACATATTTAATTATGATGCAATACATCTTTCGGGTGGAAATACATTCCGCTTTTTAAATTCCCTAAGAAAAAGAAATTTAATGCAGCCATTAAAATATTATGTGGAAAATGGTGGGGTTTTGATTGGGGTTAGTGCAGGCAGTATAATAACAACTAACAGTATTGATACAGCTCAATTTGTAGACGAAGATATAATAGGACTAGAGGATAGAAGCTCTTTAGGTTTTGTAGATTTTGATTTTCTGCCTCATTGGAGTGAGGAACAGAGTGAAAAATATTTAGATTTAGTAAGGGATTATTCCAAGTTGAAAAATAGGACAATTTATGCTTGTAAAGATGGTGGCGGGATAGTTATTGATGGAGAAAGTATTAAATTGATTGGAAATATAATAAAAATCTAATCTGGTGAAAATGATGGAGGTAAGAGGATTATCAATTAATCATACAAAGATTATGCGCTGAGTTCATCAATATGGATTTCAATTAAAAGAGAAAGTACGACAGCATCTAAAACAGCAAATGATTCATGGAGAGTTGATGAAACCTATATTAAAGTAAAAATGCACTATATTTATATCGTTCCGTTGATTCAGAACAGAATACCATTGATTTTTATCTAATTAAATCAAGAGATAAACAAGCAGCCAAGTGCTTTTTCAAGAAAGCCTTGGCCTTTTCGTACGTTTCTAAACCTCGTGTGATAACAGTAGATAAGAACTATCAAATTGATCAGATGTTTTTGATGTTGTTCAAACAGTTGCTGTAGTATCTAAGTCCCTATCATTATCTTCGTTATTTGTTTGAAACACTTCCTAACATCGATTAAAACAATAAAGAGGAAATTGATAAAGTCTTGCCGTGATCAATGGATTTACCATCTAGTTGCAAAGTACCAAAAAAGTGAAGCAAACAAAAAATAACTCCAAAATCAACTTTTATTGTTATATTTTGGAGTTACTTGACGTTTACATTGAAAATGGGTCGGAATTTTGGACATCCTTTCACAATCTAATATAATTAGGTAACCAAAAATCACCAATGAAAAATTTTTATATTAAATAGAAAAGCCGACTTTCAATCCATAATTCTGGAAGGAATGAAATGAACCCAAAAAGTTTTACGATTCTTTTTAAATTAACGGTGAATATGGCCATTACTCCTTGTAATTCCATACCAATTAGACCCGAGGATGAAGCCACATCGTACCCGTGTTACCCTCAAAACTCATTATTTTTATTAACTCCTTTGATGGCACTCGCTACCCCAATAGCAATGAGATTAATGCAATTACAGTTGAAGAGGCTGAATGTTTCTTCAGTAAATTTTTATTTTTGGGATTTATTTTTTTAGTTTACTGAATTAATTGATTTATTCACTGGACTTTTTTCGCTCTTTTTATCGTAATAAAAAATGAGTGAATGTTAATAGTTATTAAAATCTTCGGATCCTTGAATTTCAATATGGGTGAATAGTGGCGGGAAATTAAATTGAAAATTATGAAAATTAATATTGCGCTTATTTTTTACCTCTGATATATTATATTTAAGTAAAAATTCAGTAAATTATTAATTTTTATTTACTAAAAATAGAAAAAGAGGTAATCATATTGGTAACATTAAATGAAATTGCCAAAAAGGCACAGATATCAAAAACGACTGTATCAAGAGTGTTAAATGAAGACCAAACTTTATCCGTTACAGAAGAGACTCGGAAAAAAATCCTTCAGGCTGCAGAAGAGTTAGATTACATACCTAAAAAGCAACGAAATATAGAAAAAAAAATTACCAATCCTAAGCAGTACGGGAAAATTGGGCTTTTGATGTATCTTTCTCAGGAATCGGAATTTGATGATCCATATTTTTTGGCCATTCGTAATGGAATTGAAAAGAGGATGATTGAATTGGGAATTGAACTATCGAAAGTGTTGAGACCTCCTTTCAATAAAAAGGATCTAGAAGGATTGGATGGATTAATAGTAGTAGGAGTCATAGGTCAAGAAGAGGTGGAAAATCAAGTAAAGCAAGTACAACATTTAGTGTTTGTCGATGTATCTCCTGACGAACAACTATATGATTCAGTGGTGATAGATTGTGAAAAAGCTACTGAAAAGGTTATTCAATACTTATTGGATTTAGGACACAAAAAAATCGGTTATATTGGTGGTCAATCATATACCATTGGTGGATTATCTGGAAAATTAGAGATTCAAGATGTACGAAAAAGAACATATGAAAAAATGCTAACGGAACAGGGATTATATAACCCGGAATATACTTATATTGGAAAATGGGCAACGAAAGATGGCTTAACGCTAATGGAGGAAGCGATCCATTCAGGGAATCTCCCTACCGCCTTTTTCATTGGAAGTGACCCTATGGCCATTGGTGCTTTGAAAGCTTTAACGGATTCAGGATTAAAGGTTCCTGATGATATCGCAATCTTTGGATTTGATGGGATTGAATTATGCGAATTTGTTACTCCTCCATTATCCACTGTAAAAGTTCATACCGAGGAGATGGGGAAAGTAGCAGTAAATCTTCTAGTTGAACGTATTGATGGGAGAACACTGCCATTAAAAGTGGTGGTTCCGACTAATTTGATTATTAGAAAAAGTTGTGGAGGTGAGGGGATTTAAAAAATTTTTAAGAAGGAATGAAAACGCATTCTTAAAGTTAGGTCTAAAGATTGTTTTACAAAAGACAAAATTGATCTTCAAAAAATGATAGGGGGGATTTATGTTGAAAAAAAGAATATCGTTATTATTAATTTTAGCTATTTCTTTTGCAATGGTGCTTTCTGCTTGCGCGAACAGTGAGAAATCTTCTAGTCAAGGTAAAATTGGGGAGAAAGTATTACGCTTTGCTACATGGGATACTGGAGAGAGTCTCAAATATCAACAAGATATTGCGAAAAAGTTTGAAAAGGCGAATCCAGGAGTGAAAGTGCAAGTTGAAGCATATGCTGACGGGTTTGAGGATAAGCTGGCTGCTTCTTTCGGAGCAAAAAATCCCCCTGATGTCATGTATATGTGGAATTATCCAGATTACTATAAATCTCTGGAGCCACTTGATGACTACGTAAATAAAGACAGTAGTTTTAAAACTACTTTTGATGATTTTTATACAAATATTCTAAACTATCACAAATTTAAAGATACTACCTATGGATTTCCAGTTGGTTTTACCACTCGCGTCATTTACTACAATAAAAAACTTTTCCAAGAAGCAGGGGTACCTCTTCCGACTTCTGGTTGGACTTGGGAGCAGTTCAGTGATGCAGCGAAAAAGTTATCCAATCCTGAAAAGAAACAATATGGGTTTGTTCTCTCTTCCAAAAAAAATTCATATGCATTCCAAGAATATGTATGGAGTAATGGGAGTAGTTTCATTAGTCCTGATGGCAAAAAGGTAGATGGATATATGAATAGTTCAAAAACACAAGAAATCCTTAAAGACTTTCAACATATGATTGATGAAAATAGTGCTATTGTGTCTGATAAAGTCACTGATAGTTTCAAATCAGGGAAAATAGCTATGATCGAGAACGGCATTTGGCCTTTAGAAGAATTTAAAAAGGCTGGCATGGATTTTGGAACTGCAGAAATTCCATCCTTTCATGGACAACCTTCAAAGGGTGTTATCCATTCTGCAGGAATTGCAATGGCCAAAGACTCTAAAGAAAAAGACATAGCTTGGAAATTTATCAAATACTTTGTATCAGCAGAAGCAGCAAAAATGAGAAAGTCTGATATGCCAGTACTTAAGAGTGTGGTTTCCGAACAAAGTCATAAAAATGATCAGTTATTAAGTACATTCTATTCTATGCTTGAAAGATCATCAGATACTCCAGGCTTTTTACTTACAAGCAAATGGACAGAAGTTGACAAAAAACTAGATTATGCAATTAGCAGTGTATTATTAGGGCAAAATTCAGCAGATAAAGCCTTGAATGAAGCGGTTAAATTAATAGAGCCTGAATTGAAAAAATAGTTTAAGAGAAAGAAGGGGATCATTTTATGATTATAAAAACTGAAAATAAAATAACTCAAACGGTTCCCGAACGACCTATATCCATTCTATCAAAGATTAGATGGGGAGACCTTACTCCCTATCTATTCATTTCTCCTTGGATCATTGGTTTCTTCTGTTTTACGTTCGGACCCTTGATTTTTTCTCTTATCATAAGCTTTTTTGATTGGCCTACTGTTGGAACCCCAACGTTTATTGGTTTCAAAAATTATGTTGATATGTTTACAAATGATCCAGTGTTTTGGCAATCTTTAGGAGTTACCTTTAAGTTTGCTGCTATTTTAGTACCGTTAAACATCGGTATTGCTCTCTTGCTAGCTATATTATTAAATCAAAAAGTAAAATGGCTTTCAGGCTATAGAACGATATTCTATCTTCCTACGGTTGTTTCGGGAGTAGCCCTTTCAATGATTTGGTCATGGATGTACGACGGTGAATACGGTTTACTAAACTATCTACTATCATTAATAGGCATTAATGGACCAAACTGGCTAAATGATCCAACCTGGTCACTTTTTGCCATCGTGTTTGCAGGTATTTGGGGGCAAGGGACTATGATGCTGATATTCTTAGCCGGTTTAAAAAATATACCGAAAGACCTATATGAAGCTGCAGATATAGATGGTGCAAGTAAATGGCACAAGTTCAGTAAAATAACACTTCCGATGCTTAGTCCAACCATTCTGTTTAATGTCATTACTGCCATCATTTCAGCATTTCAACAGTTAACACTCGCGCTTGTTCTAACAGGTGGAGGACCTTTAAGAAAGACGTATTTCTATGCGATGTATGTTTATGAGAATGCTTTCAAGTATTTTAAAATGGGTTATGCATCCGCAAATGCTTGGTTTATGTTCTTAATTATTTTGGCTCTGACATTACTGGTTTTCAGAACATCTAATACTTGGGTTTACTATGAAAATGAAATGAAAAAGAAACAAAAATAGGAAAGGAGGAATATGATGATTACGAGAAGTATAACAACGAAGGTTATTGTACATACAATACTGATTATTTTTTGTTTATTTTTTATCGCACCATTTCTTTGGATGTTCATTACAGCTGTAAAAACCCCTGCTGAGACATTTGTTTTTCCTCCGAAACTAATTCCGTCTCAGTTTGAATTTAGTAATTTTTATACAGCCTGGACTGTTTTACCTTTTACAACATTTCTGAAAAATTCTTTGATTGTTACAGGATTAGGCATCATCGGACAACTATTATCATCTTCTTTAGTAGCTTATGGATTTGCCAGATTCAATTTTAAAGGAAGGGACATTCTTTTTCTAATTTTACTAGCAGGAATGATGATTCCCTGGGATGTAACTGCAATTCCCTTATATATGGAATTTAATCAGTTGGGCTGGATTAATACTTTAAAACCACTGATTGTTCCTAACTTTTTTGGATCACCCTACTTCATTTTTTTACTTCGCCAATTTTTATTAGGAGTTCCTAAAGAAATGGAAGAAGCAGCGATCATAGACGGGGCGAACCATTTTCAAATTTTTTCTCGGATATTCATTCCGTTAATGGCTCCAGTATTGGTGGTTGTCGGTGTGTTTCAAATGTTAGGCTCATGGAATGATTATTTAGGACCATTAATTTTTCTGAACGATCAAAGTAAATACACTTTAACGTTGGGACTCATGCAATTCAAAGGGATGTTTGGAGTTGATATGACTTCTATCATGGCTTCGACTCTATTAATTTGTATTCCTCCCATTATAGTATTTTTTATAGCACAGCGCTTTATCCTGGATGGCGTTCAAAATACAGGTATCAAATAATGTTTATTTCCTACCTGATCAAGGAAGACAGAAAGGAGGAAGTGGGCCGTGATCGCAAGGATTTATCATTTATTAGAATGGATCATGAAATTGTTATTTCTTAATTTATTGTGGGTTGGATTTACATTGATTGGTTTTGGGGTGTTTGGATTATTCCCATCGACTGTTGCTATGTTCCAATTAATAATGGATTTGATCAACAAAAAGGATACAAAAATGGTAGCAACTTTTTGGAATTCCTATCAATCTAATTTTAAAAAATCGAACAAAATGGGTTTTGTCATCGTTTTAATAGGCTCGATACTTATGACGGATCTTTATTTTTTTCAAATGTATGACACCTTGGTAAGTAGGGTTCTTTCCCTTATGAGTTTGTCAATGCTTTTATTTTATGTAGTGAATTTACTCTATATTATTCAGACATTTAATCATTTTGAAGTAAAAACATTTCATTATTTTAAATATGCCACATTAATAGGCATAGCAAATCCGATAAAAACGATCATGATCATCATCACTCTCATTCTGATGTCACTTCTTTTTTTAATATATCCAGGTCTATTTTTCATGTTTGGTGGTAGTGGTATTGCACTAGTCATCGTATTGTTTACAAAAAATATTTTTGCTCGCTTAAAAGGTGTAGCTCTATAATTCAATATTCTAAAAAAGAAAAAGAGGAGGAGAGGCTATGATCACACAAAAGGTAAACATTGAGGCCATTCATGAAGATAGTGTCAAAGTCAAAATTGACCAAAGAGAAGAAAATGGAGTTTTATTTGTTCATATCCATATAGGATCAGAACAACCCATTCAATTCCCCAAAGTTAATTTAGTTTGGCATCACCCAATTGTTGACATTCAATCATATTGGCATCCAGGATCCTCCCGTAGTAAAAGTTTCGGTGTGGATTGGGATGGAGGTTTTTCTTCTAAAGCAACAGTATTAGCCCCGGTTGGCTGTTTCTATAATCAAGAAGGACAAAACAGGCTGGCTGTAGCATATTCCAATGCGATGGATACTGTTAATTTTAATTTGGGCGTCCACGAAGAAACTGGAACGATGAAAGCGCAAATCACATTATTTACAGAGCCATCCAAAGTTCGATCATCCTATGACGGAGTGATTCGAGTCGATATGAGGGATATTCCTTATTATCAAGCAATCCAAGATATTTCCGTGTGGTATGAGGAAATGGATGGATATGGGCCATCCTTTGTTCCAGAAACTGCGAAGCTTCCTATGTATTCGACATGGTATAGCTTTCATCAGGACATATCTGATGATGAAATCGAGAAACAATGTGAGATTGCGAAACAGTTAGGTTGTGGGGCTGTTATCGTTGACGATGGCTGGCAGACAGAAGATGATCATCGTGGTTATGCTTATTGTGGAGATTGGGAAGTGTCTCCTAAAAGAATCGTGGGCATGAGGGAACATGTTGAGAGAGTACATGATTTGGGGATGAAATATTTATTGTGGTATAGTGTACCATTTGTGGGAATCTATTCAAAGACGTGGGAGCGCTTCCGAAGTAAAATTTTATATTTCAATGATAGTCTCCAGGCAGGAGTTTTGGATCCACGTTACCCAGAAGTCAGGGAATATTTGATATCTACTTACGAAAAAGCTCTGAAAGAGTGGGATCTAGACGGATTTAAATTTGATTTTATTGATTTATTTGATTTAAATCGAGCGAAGGGCCAAGCAATTCAATTTGATCCAGAACGGGATTATGAATCCGTACAGGAAGCGGTGGATCGTCTATTTACTGATATTATGGAAAGTTTAAAATTAATTAAGCCATCCATTATGGTTGAATTCAGACAAAGATATATCGGACCTTATATGAGGAAATATGGAAATATTTTCAGGGTAGGAGATTGCCCGAATGATGCAATTACAAACCGTGTTGGTATTATGGATCTACGCTTGCTATCAGGAAACACTGCTGTTCATTCCGATATGATTATGTGGAGTCCAGAAGATACGACTGAAAATGCGGCACTGCAATTAATCAATGTCATTTTTGGTGTACCGCAATTTTCCATGCGTTTTGAAAAATTAAATAAAGATCATTTTGAAATGGCAAAGTTTTGGCTAGGGTTTTCGAAAAAATACCAAGACGTATTATTGAATGGTGATTTAAAGCCTACTGCACCAGAATTACTTTACCCGATAGTAGAAACTATGAATGACTCAACCAGACTAATCGCCATTTACGCAGATGTTTGTATTAAGACTGGTACCAATATTCCCGAGGAATTTATTATTGTAAATGGCACTTTAAACGAGGAGTTCATCCTAGATTTAGAAAAAGATCTTGTCAATATAACAATTGAGACATACAGCTGTACTGGCAATTTAATCCGAAAACATAAAACCGATCTATTCAAAGGGTTACATAGGATAGAGACAGAGAAATCTGGAGTTCTAATTTTTAGAAAAGCCTAAATCGGATTATGGCTTCATGTTAATGAATGCTGGTATTCAACTAGAACAAACTGTTTTTAGAAACACTGCAATGGAACGATTTTTTTCACGGATTTTTATTCTAAAAAGCCGATCCTAGTTGCAATAAATAATAAATAAAAATGGTTCATGAGGAGGATGAAAATGTCAAAAATTACATTTCTAGGTGCTGGAAGTACGATTTTTGCCAAAAATGTACTTGGTGACTGCATGTTAATACCTAGTATCCAAGGATTCGAGTTTGCCCTGTTTGATATTGACCATCAACGCTTAAAGGATTCTGAGAACATTCTGCAAAATCTAAAGGAAAGCTCCGGTAGCAACGTGTACATCAAGACTTATACGGACCGGAAAGAGGCGTTAAGAGGAGCAAAATACGTCATTAATGCTATACAGGTCGGCGGATATGAGCCTTGTACGGTGACCGACTTCGAAATTCCAAAAAAGTATGGGCTTCGCCAGACAATTGGAGATACAATCGGTATTGGCGGCATTTTTCGCGCATTACGAACCATTCCGGTGATGCTTGATTTTGCCAAAGATATCCGTGAAGTTTGTCCGGATGCTTGGTTTTTAAACTATACAAACCCGATGGCGACGTTAACGGCGGCAATGATTCGTTACGGTGGCGTAAAAACGGTCGGATTGTGCCACAGCGTTCAGGTCTGTGTTCCGTACTTATTTCGTTCGCTCGGAATGGATACAGAAAATGTCCAGTGGAAAATTGCCGGAATCAATCATATGGCCTGGCTTTTAGAAGTGACAAGAGATGGGAAAGACTTGTACCCGGAAATCAAGAAACGTGCGGCTGAAAAGCAAAAAGAAAAACATGATGATATGGTTCGTTTGGAACTGATGAACCGTTTCGGCTATTACGTAACGGAATCGTCCGAGCATAACGCCGAATATCATCCATACTTCATTAAAAGGAACTATCCGAAACTCATCGATAAGTTGAACATTCCGCTTGATGAATATCCGCGCCGCTGTGTCAATCAAATTGAGGACTGGGTGAAAATGCGTGAAGACCTTGTTAACAATAAAAACCTGACACATAAACGTACACTTGAATATGCTTCTTATATCATTGATGCAATGGAAACTGATAAACCATTTAAACTCCACGGAAATGTCTTGAATACAGGCGGCTTAATCAGTAACCTTCCGGAAAAAGCTGTGGTTGAAGTTCCGTGCCTGGTCGATCGGAGCGGAATTACACCTTGTTATGTAGGAGAACTTCCTGAACAGCTGGCGGCGCTGAACCGTACCAACATCAATACCCAGCTTCTTACTATTGAAGCAGCTATAACAGGTAAGAGAGAACACATTTATCAGGCCGCAATGCTTGATCCACATACTGCGGCAGAACTGTCTATCGATGATATCGTCTCATTATGCGATGATCTCATTGAAGCACATGGTGACTGGCTGCCTCAATTTAAAGGGACAGAAATTTTGAAGACATTCTAAATAACGTGAATGAATGCGACAGAATAGACTGGGTTCCAGACTGGTTTATTCTGTTTTGGTGAAAAAATGTTCACTAGAACCCAAGAGTGAATATGCTTGAAAAAAGAGAGCAAACCACTAATTAATCTTTATGTAATAGGGGCTTGCTCCTTTTTTGTGTCTGTCTTGGGTGTAATCTCTAGGGTGATAGCACCGAGCTGTGAAGGCAGAAGGAACAGGAAAAGACTTAGATTAGTAGAAGTAGTTATTCATTTTGCTGCGGATTCATTTGTCGGCGAAAGTGTAAAGGCCCCCGTTAACGTATTTTTTGAAAAAATAGTAAATAAGAGATATTATATAAGCTAAGGCAACATGATAATAGGCTATTTATCTTAAGGGGTAATATAGAAATTGAATTCTTTAGAATAGGAATGCCAGTTTTGTATTGAATTATTCTAGGTAATGATCATTGTTAGAAAGAAAGGAGCACCGAGTCGTTAGGCATAAATCCTAAATTCCGGTGTTTTTTTGTATGAAAAAGTAGGCAGGTTTTAATTATAATTCAATGTGAATACAGAAATTTGTTCTATAGTAAATGTATCTGTATATATAGTAAGGAATTGCCAAAATATAAGAATTGTATTGGAGAGATGCGACATGGATAGAGGTAGTTGTTTTGTAGGAGGAGATAGTGAACAAGACATTAAATTTTCTATTATAATTCCTGCACACAATGAAGAAAGGTATATTGGTAGATGTCTGGATTCTATTGTGGCTGCATCAAAAAATTATAAAAATAAGGTTGAAGTTATTGTTGTACTAAATCGCTGTAGTGATCGAACAGAAGAAATTGCCCAGTCATATCATTGCGTAACTGTACAAGATGAAAACAAAAACCTTTCTAAAATAAGAAATGCTGGTGCAAAAGTAGCTAGGGGAGAAATCATTGTTACAATTGATGCAGATAGCTGGATGAGCGAGAATATGTTGAGTGAAATAGAAAAGCAATTAATGACTGGAAAATATATAGGTGGGGGTGTTAAAGCAAAGTTTGAACGTATTTCACTAGGAATCATAGTATCGGGAGTATTATTAATTCTTCCTCTCATTTTTAAATATGGACTCATATCAGTTGGGATGTTCTGGTGTTATAGGAAAGATTTTAATGCAATTGGTGGTTTTAACGAAGGTTTGTTAATGGCTGAAGATGCAGAATTTGCGATGCGTTTAAAAAAACATGGTAAGACGAGTGGAAAAAAATTCAATACGATAAAGAAGGCATATATGACAACTTCATGTAGAAAATTTGATGAACATGGTGATTGGACATTAATAAAGAGACCTCAAATTATTTTTGCATATTTAAAGGGGACAAATAGAAGGTATGCAAATGAGTTATATTATGAAAAAGATAAAGAAAAAGAAAACTAAGATAAACCGACTTGTCTTGAAAAAGCAAGTCGGTTTTTATGTAAAAGAGGGTTTGAAATTAAAAATCCTCTGAATCTTTTTTTCGTATATGTAGGAATAGCGAAATGATGATAATAACAAAAATTATTATTGTTTGTACAAATAGATTTTTAAACTGAAATAACGAGATCCATGAAAGCGCATAATCCTTAACAGATTGAAGAGATGGAATGTGAGTAGGCTCGGAACCATAAGTAAATAGTTTTTTTGTTTCGATAAACACGCTATTTTCTCCGTTGACCCCCATTACAATGGAAATATATCTTTTGTTTCCTTGTTGCACTGTACCAGCAAAACTATATCCAGCAGAATTTGCAAAGCTAGTTTGTAAACCATCGACGCCTTTAAATTTCACATTGCTATCAAGTGAATACAACATTTTATTTGTATTGAAAACATGTATATCTTTGAAGGTGAATTGATAAGAGGTTAATTTGGAAATTTCCAATATTATAGGATAATCTGTTAGTAAATGCTGGGCTAATTTGGAGGCATCTAAAGCTGTTATTTTAGATTCTTCTTGTTGATTCACTATAATACCGCTTGCATTTGCAAAATATGTTTTATTAGAAAGTCCAAGTTGTGTCGCTTTTTCATTCATTAAATTCGTAAAGTCTTGCTCACTTTTTGAAATATGTTCTGCTAAAGATACAGCCGCACTATTATTAGATGTAAGAACCATTGCATGAAATAGATCACGAACCGTTACTTGATCGGCAGTATTTATATCAACATCCTTTCTCTCTGTTTGAATGGAAGAATCATTTATTTTTACACGATCATCCCAATTGATATTTCCTTTATGTATTTGTTCTAACACAATATACTCTGTCATCATTTTTGATAAACTTACTGAGGGAAGAGGGATATCTTCATTTTTTTTATATACAATTTCTTCTGATGTTGTATCTATTAAAATAGCTGATTTAGCTTTAATTGAAGGTCCATTTACATAGAAATAAAAATAAAAAACAACAATTGCAGTAATAAGAAAAGATAAGATAAGAAGCATCAGTTTCTTAAAATATTGCATAGGCTATCCTCCTTGTATCTCGATATTACTAGTGTAAAAATTAATATTTAACTAGGAGGAAAGAAAAGTTAAAGAATTTCTAAAGAATTATAAGGAAAATATTAAGATTGGATAATTATAGTGATGATGATGGGCTAAAAATATAATTTGACTTACATTTAAACATAAAGAAGATTTAACATTGGAGGACAGGAATGTATTAAGAATGTATAAGGAATAAATTATTCTAGTATAAATATAGAAGTAAATTATGCGGTAGAAATACTAGCTAGAGATGAAAAATTTCCTTAAGTTAAATGGGAGAAGAATCTGCATGTGTAAAAGGAATTTATTTTCTTTTGTGGAATGTTATTCATATTTACCTTATTAAAATTTGGAAAGGAGAATATTTATGAAGCATTCCCTATTAGAGAAAAACACAGATGCAGATCTAGGAAAGAAAGAATCATTGCTTACAAAGTGCGCAAATATGTTTTCGAGATGGTCTCAGAAATATGTACCGGACGCCTTTGTTATTGCTGTGCTGCTCACTTTATTCACTTTTACTGTAGCTTTGTTGATGAATCCCTCAAAGCCGTATGCAATCGTAAAATCTTGGGGAGATGGTTTTTGGACTTATTTAACTTTTACAATGCAAATGGTATTGCTAATGGTTACAGGGATGACGTTAGCTTCCGTCCCGTTTGTTAATAGAGGTTTGCAGTCTGTTGCCAAGTTAGCCGACACACCTCAAAAGGCTTATACGATGACATTTTTGATCAGTGCAATTGCATACTATATTAATTGGGGATTAGCGGTAGTTGTAGGAGCAATCATTGCGAAGGAAGTGGCGAAAAAGAATCCGAATGCACATTTTCCATTGCTTGTAGCAGCTGCTTATGCTCCGACAGCCTTATACAGTGCAGGCCTTTCCAGCTCTATTGGCTTGACAATTGCCACAAAGGATCATTTTCTTGCAGATATGATTGGAATTATTCCTACCTCACAAACAATCTTTAGTTACTCTACTCTAATTATTTTTTTCGCTCTATTCATCACAATGCCGATTATTATTGTATTTATGGCTCCAAAAAGCGGGATTATCAGGTATCAAGCAAACGAAACAGATACAAATTCTTTTGTAAAACCCCCTCAAAAAGATTTAACTGCTGCGGAAAAATTAGAATGGACACCAATTCTCGGAATCGTATTAGGTGCAATCGGCACGTTGTATTGTATGTATGAATTTATAAACGGTCGCAGCTTAGATTTAAATATCATTAATTTATTTTTCTTGTCACTCGGTTTATTACTACATGGTTCCCTTGGCAACTTTGCACAAGGATTTAAAGAATCCGCGCAATCCATTTCGCCAATTATCCTACAGTTTCCGTTTTATGCAGGGATTATCGCTGTTTTAGGAAGTTCAGGATTGGGAAGTTCAATCATCGAATGGATGGCGTCCATTGCTTCAAAGGATACATTTGATATATTTACATATTGGTCGGCGGGATTGGTGAATTTATTGGCGCCGTCTGGCGGGGGACAATGGGCTTTGCAAGGACCGCTGCAGGTACCAGCAGGCTTGAAGTTAGGTGTAGATCCAGCTACTATCGCAATGGCGGTAGGTTGGGGGGACGCATGGACAAATCTAATTCAGCCGTTCTGGGCACTACCTCTATTAGGAGTGCTAGGATTGAAAATTAAAGATATCATGGGCTATTGTTTCATTCTCTGTATTTGGGTCGGGATAGTTACAAGTGTATTGATGTTATTTGTATATTAGCTTTCATAGGAATATCCAAGCTAAAGAACTACTTCACTTTAAGGGAAAAAGTATTCCTCGATAGATTAGTAGTCGTTGGCATCGTTCTGTTGATAATAATAAGGCAATTTTGATGACTACCTTTGAGAGTTTCGAATGTCATAGATTGATAATTTAAAACAAAGTTTGATAAAACCCTGTATAATAGGGTTTTTCTTTTGCCCCTTTAAATTCATTTAGAATGCTCAATTAAAGGGCTAGTTTGTAGAGGGTTTTAACAGGTTTTTTAGAGTTATTATTTAAATAAGGGTTTTGAAGTCTTTTGGTGAATATTAAATGTTAATTTAAAAGACGGAGGTTGTTGTGATGCTGAAACTGTTTCAATATAACTGGCAAGTTCGTGATGATTGGTTTACATTGTGCGAAGACATACCGGATGAAGAACTATTAAAGAAACGGGTCGGTGGGTTCGGCAGTATCCTACATACTCTATTTCACATTGTAGATGTGGAATATATGTGGATCTTAGGTTTGCGAGGTGAACCAGTGCCTGAGGAGCCATTGTTTGAAGATTATGCTAGCTTACAAAAAGTGAAAAATCTTTCAGCTCAATACCACGAGAAAGTCAAGCTGTTTGTGACATCTTGGACAAATGAAATGGATTCTCGGAAACTTTCAGAAACTGATTTCAATAAAGAACCGATTAGCTCGAGAGACGCACCAATCAGGCGCCGAGTCATTGAATGTACACATGGAGAGATTATACGTCACATCATTGTCCACGAAATCCACCATATCGGCCAGTTATCTATATGGGCACGTGAAATAGGAATGGAGCCAGTTTCCGCAAATTTGAGGGGAAGAGGGCTATTCGATAATTAGACTGCCTTTGCCAATTTCACAATCGGGCGCTTTAATGGCACAAGCATCAAGAAATAATCAAACTTATTTATAAACGAATGGTTTAATTGAATATATTTAAAGCGTATTAGACGAGATGGTAATGGAGGAGCTAGAGAAGTAGAACGGTCCTTGTAGGCGACTTTTTTGTTTAATAGCAAAAGCTCTGGAATGTATTAGGGGATATTTGCTGAAATGCCCATAATAATATGATTATACAGAGAAGAAACGATGCAAATGATCCCATAAAAGAAGGTAGTTATGAAAAAAGGAAAGAAGTCCCGTGACGAAGCGGGACTTCAAGTAGCTGCCGAAAAAATTTAGACTCGACAATTCAATGGTAATATAAATATTCAGGAAATTCACCTGGTAAATGCGACCAAATAATACAGTCAGTTTAATAGAATTTGCGAAAGACGCTAAAAAATCGGCAGAAGAGATCCGGTGATTTAAATGAGATTGGATAATGTGAAGATGATTCTGAAATTGCGTTCCATAAAAAAGAATGTTATTCTAAAAATAGAATAATGAGAGGACTGATGGATGAATAATGATTAACTAATCGATATTTTAATTTGAAATTAATAACTTCAAACTACAAAATATAGGGTTAGTCTATCCATTTTTCACAAATCAGTTCATACTTTATTTGTCATGATTCCAATGATTAATAAGGACTTATTAAGTATAAGTGAAAGGCTAATCCTTCCAATCACAAATTGGGGGGATTTTTTTATTCTCTTATAGGTAAGTTGATAATCATTAGTCTGTAACCTTAACCTAACAAATAAAGGAGAGAGAAAAGTGAGTAATTCAGAGACTATTGTTACACATGTAATGCTCTATATAAGTCGTTAATATCCATCAAACTTATATGGAGGAATTAAAAGATTGATGGATGTTCCGACTTTATATGAAACGTTTCGATATATAAAGGAGGAATTATTATGTCAATGATAAAAGTCCAAGACTTAACTTTTTCATACCCAGGTAGCTTTGATAACATTTTTGAAGGTGTAAATTTTCAAATAGATACGGATTGGAAACTAGGGTTTATTGGTAGGAATGGACGAGGCAAAACGACGTTCTTTAATTTATTATTAGGGAATTATGAGTATAGTGGAAAAATCACTGCTTCGGTAGAATTTAATTATTTCCCTTACCGAGTTTCGGATAAGAACAAGTTTACTCATGAAATCCTTGAAGAAATTTGTCCCCAAGCAGAAGATTGGGAATTTCTTCGTGAAATATCCTATTTAAATGTTGATGCCGAGGTCATGTACCGACCATTTAAAACATTATCAAATGGAGAACAAACAAAGGTGTTGCTTGCTGCACTGTTTTTGAATGAGGGTCAATTTCTATTAATTGATGAGCCAACAAATCATCTAGATACTGATGCACGAAAGATAGTCTCTGATTATCTAAGGAAGAAAAAAGGATTTATTTTGATTTCACATGACAGAATCTTTTTAGATGGATGTGTTGACCATATTTTATCTATAAATAGAGCAAATATTGAAGTTCAAAGTGGTAACTATTCTTCTTGGAAGTTAAATTTTGATAGACAGCAAGAGCACGAAGAGGCTACAAATGAGCGTCTACAAAAAGACATAGGGAGATTAAAACAGTCTTCAAAGCGTTCAGCAGGTTGGTCTCATCAAGTGGAAGCTTCCAAAAATGGAACAAGGAATTCAGGATCTAAGTTAGATAAAGGTTTTGTAGGACATAAAGCTGCGAAGATGATGAAGAGAGCGAAGAACCTTGAATCAAGGCAACAAAAAGCTATTGAAGAAAAGTCAAAATTACTAAAAAATGTGGAGAAAACTGAGTCGTTAAAATTAGAACAATTGAAATTTCAGTCAAATGAATTGGTTGTTTTGGCGGATGTGTCTGTTAAATATGATGACCAAATAGTGAATGAGCCAATTAGCTTCATAGTTAAACAAGGTGACCGAATTGTACTTGATGGAAAGAATGGAAGCGGGAAAAGTAGTATCCTAAAACTAATTCTAGGACAGCCAACGCAGCATACAGGCTCAGTTAATTTAGGGTCAGGGCTCATCATTTCCTATGTCCAACAAGATACTTCTCATTTGAAGGGATCGTTATCGGACTTTATTGAAGAGCACGAGATTGATGAGTCGTTATTTAAATCCATCCTACGTAAGATGGATTTTGACCGAATTCAATTTGAGAAAGATATATCTCATTATTCTGGTGGACAAAAGAAAAAGCTGCTTATCGCTAAAAGTTTATGTGAAAAAGCTCATTTATATATATGGGATGAACCATTAAATTTTATTGATATTTATTCGCGTATGCAGATTGAAGAGCTTATTCAACAATTTAATCCCACAATGGTTATTGTTGAGCATGATAAGGCATTCCAACAAACAGTTGCAACAAAAACTATATCTATGTAGTTCAAGGTGAATTTTTGATCAAACTTTATTTAAAATAACAGCTGACCATATATCAAATTCTTAGAGGCAGCGAGATTGCTTTTAATTGAACTTTATTTCAAACCAACACTCGGATTTACTATTGACGCTAAGGTTGACGTAAACAACTCACCGCAGTATAAAGTCCACAACTCGAAAGGGAATACGTATTACATTACGGCTAGTGATGCGTATGTGAAGTGATATGCAAAAAAGACCGCCTATTACGGGCGGTCTTTTTTTACTAAGTATTTTTTAATGTTTGTTTTATCGTTTTAACTGTTTGTTCAAGCCATTCTAATGGTGTTATTTCTAACCCGCCAAAATATATTCCATCTGCAGAATACTGTATGTATTCATTTTTTTCTGTATTACTATAATCGCTTTGGATAAATTCAGTTAGAAAAATAGTAGCGTCTTGTAAATATTCCGTACTTTCTTCTTCAAGTAACTCTTGGAGTGCTTCTTCGTAAAATGTATCTTGATAAAATGTTGCTGCTAAGAACTGATAAACCGGATCTTCTGGATTTTTTTTAAATAGCATATATTTCTTTCCTCCTATTAGTCAACTGAATAACCTGTTAAAATGAAATTTCCATGCCGTCTTTTTTTAAGATAATTTTGGCATTTTTCATATCATGAGCTGTTGTAAACTCTCTCTGTATTCCACACCCAATAATATCATTATTAAAATAAATAGATTAAAAATGTTTGAGTTTGATATAAAATTGCAGTGTTCCGCTCCATTTCTGCCCCAAAGTAAAAGTGGGCGGAGGGTAGTTATATCAGTGATTTACGGTAGATACTAATAGAAGAATAATATTAAAAAAGTGGTAGATACAGTTAGTAACGTTGGCTTTGAGGTGAAAATAGTTATGTAGCATACAGGGAAAAAGAGAATACACAATATATCTATATACAAGTACTCTCTTTTTGATTTTTTATGATTTTGTAAAGTCCCAATTAGTAGAAACAAATCTAATATGGTAATTGTTTTGGTATATACCCGTTATTATGATTCTTTTTGCTTTGTACTTAATATATGGAACAAGTTCATAATGAGTTTTAGTTTTAAAATATTTAAAGGTCTATTTGAAGGTTTCTTCTCTATTTATAGTATCTAATAAATAGAGTTTGAAATACTAAGCATAGTTAAGGTTTATTTTCTTTTCAAGTGAATGCTCTATGGTTATTATTTCTTTTCTTCGTCAAGCCCTGTACTTTCTACTTTGTAATTGTCCTTATAATTTACAACAGCCAAAATTCTGCGAGTTGGTTCATTAGTAACATGTCCCGATACAAATATTGAACCTAGATCAGAAGGAGTAAATTTAAACTCTGTTACTGTGATATCAAGATTTTCTTGTTCTTTAAAACATTGGATGGTTACTTTTTCAGCTTTATCTTTAATAACTTGCTCCTTTTGTTCATTTTTATGCTCTCTGTATTTATACCCACCAAAAAAAATTAAAATGATTACTATTATTAAAAATAGATACCTTTTTCTCAAAATTATCCCCTCCTTTTATAAAATATATAATTAAGAATATACTATTTATTCGGGGCGCGAAAGAATAGTAAACGATAAAGTTTTAGATCAAACCTACTATGAGATGTCCGAATTTGCATATTTTACAAATTTAGATAACGCGTAGCGTGGGGGTAGGTATCACTTTTTAGGAAACCCGTGGAGATGTAGAATTTGTCAGCCTGCTCTGTGTCTGTATAAAGTACCAAGATTTTATAATGCCTTCTTGCAACACAAATGATGGTATTTAACAGGAGTTTTCCCAGTCCATTTCTTCGATTATCCTTAGCAATATAGAATCTCCTCAATCGTCCAACCTCTTGTCCTTTTAAGGATGAGTCTATATTAAGTCCTCCAATACCAACTAACACATTTTTCTTGTTAAATACACCGTATAAGGATTCTCCGGGCTTATCAAAAGTGTTGATACCAATCTTATAATCATTAACTAGCCTTTCAAGAAAACGAAAGCCATCTTGCTTACTTTCTTGTACTAAATGAGTGAGATCATTATAAAAGATATCTTGTATCTCTCTAACTTCAAAATCTTTCATATTTTCCTCCTCGATAATTAAGTCTATACACTTTATTCTTGTTAGAAAAGAGTAATCCCTTTCTGTATACTCTATACACTCATAGTTGAAATTACGTCTCATTACCGGAATTTGTTTAAAAAATATACACGCACCGATATGGTATAATGTGGATATTTAATCTTTTTGAAGGAGGGATCATAATGATAAAGAGAGGACTCATTTCAGGAATACTTCTATTACTTTTCGTATCTGTAGAAGCTTATTTTAGTGGGGAGTGGCGTCACATTTATTATGTATGCGGAACTTTAGGGTTAATTAGCATTGGGTTAGCTTTAGCTTACTTCATTGATAGTTTAATTTTAGGTAATAAAGGAACTCTATCTTCAAAAAAGGAAACGCGTAAAATTGGCCGTATCGACCAATCAAAAGGTTTTTTAATAATGGCTATACCAAATCTTATAGCAGCATTAGTTTACATCGTTATTTAATGTATATCGTATACATGTGAGGTTAACATAACGTCTTATAATTTATCGGTAGCAAGGACAGGCTGGAATCATTGTGTTTACTTGGTTTTTTGTTTCTACACTTGTCCGACCTATATACATGATTTTATACATTGTGGAGATGATGGGATTTTTAGGCTTATGAATATCCTGTATTAGTACAAAAATTCGTATAAATGAAAAAATATTTTGATTTTGTTATCGAAAAGTAATAAGTATCCACTTTGAAAATTGATAGGTGTCCCTAAGCTCGGGGCTGTAATTCGAACTAAATAGATTACCCAAGTGAAGATTATGCAAGTTAAAAATGAAAACAAGTGATACGTGAATTATTAGGAAATAGGGTATATCATTGCTATAGCGAATATATTTTTGGAGCGAAACGCTATGAAGCCGTTTTATAGTCCTAGTGACGTGGTGGAGCAATTAGGTATCCAATCACCTACATTATGTGTTAGAAAAATAGGATTACAGCTTCATAGGAAACGAGCGTGGGCATAGGAAGTATAGAAATGGCATTCCGTAAGGTTATAAACCTAAAGAATGACACAGATATGACACTAGAAAATACCACAAAGTAAATTGTATCATGGCATCAAGGTGTTGCTATTTTGAATCAACATGAAGTTGAGCGCTATAAAGAACCGGATTTCAACGCTACAAACGATGATTCAAAATCAAAAAGAAATCATTGAAAAACAAAATGAGTTCCTTCAGGAATTAACCTAACGACTAACTGAGCAAGACTAGTAATTCATACAAATTGAATTTTGATTAATTAAGGAGTGAATTGAAATAGGAAGATACCCAGTGATTACAATAATAAAAGAATTAGATAATAGTGAATATGCGATTTATAGTTTTGGTCCGACTATTGATATTTGTGAGCAATACCCAGAAAGGTATGAAAGATGGCGTTTTAAGATTTTGAAAGATAAAATAACCTTTGAAGAAGGCTATGTTTTACTTGATGATATGCCTAAAGAACATTTCCAATTATTTTACAAGTGCGCCTTTAAGGTATATAAGCAAGTTGAAGAATGTTGTGGAATGGAGAATTTTAAAAATATTGATTTACCAGATCAAATTTCATTTATCATTTAAAATTTATTAGGATAGATTGTATTTTATTGAAACATTGATTGACAAGTATCATATAAAGGGAATCACCTTCATTTTATCACTCAATTGAATGTAGAAGGTTTCTTCAGTCAAAGAATTCTAATTCTCTATCATCAGTTTGCTGTTTGTTACCGTAATACATGGCCTATTACATTTTGAAAATATCAATACAATACCTAATATTTTTATTTTATCCATATCAAATCTTGCTTTAGCAGAACATGTTCGAAAAGAGCTTATGTTAGATTTACGTAGAATCCCCATCATGCTTGAAATATAAGTTGGCCGTGAAATTTACAATAAATAAAAATACTTATTATCAGTGTAGGATATTCGAAATGATTAGCTTATTCACTAGAATCTTTGTGATTTAAACCATAACTTCGCCACTTGGGCAAGGTTATGGTTCCTTTTAAAATTATTTTGCGGGATTTGAGTCAAAAATCAAATTTATTCTTCACTCACCAAACTTTCCCACTCACTTAAATACATGACTTCTTGTTTTACTTTTTTCTTTTCGGGAAGTAAACACAGAAATTCTAAAGAATTGCCGTCAGGATCATAAAAATAAAGATTTGCAGTAGGTGTCCAGGTATGAACCATAGGCTCGGAAGGGTCAAGACCAAAAGCGGCCCTTGGATTTATTCCTTTATTAAGAAGCCATTCTCTTGCATGAATGATTTCTTCATAGTTAACCTTGAATGCAAAGTGACTTGTATGGAATGCTTCTTCTGATACCTCCCAAACGCCCAGCATTTGTTCCTTCTTATTTTCTTTATCAAACCAAAAGAATGCTACACGACGTTCTTCAATAGTGCGAGCATGAAATAATCCAAGTTTAGTATAAAACTCTTTTGCTACTTCTAAATTTTTTGTTTTAACATGTGTTTCATATAAAGTACCTGGAAACAAAGCATACCCCTCCTTTATATTTTTAGAAATTCTTACTATAAAGCCTATTTTAATAAACTAGAAATAGAAGTGATATCGTATTTTCTTAAAATGTTTTTTCAATTTTGTAGCCTTAATGTTGAACAAAAAAGTTCTCTTCATTATCCGCGCTGAGTTCAATAGGGAACCCTAGATATATATTGGGAAGCATAAGTTGGGCAAAACGGCCATCTTATGCTTATTGTTACAAAATAATTGAAAGAAAAGGAATTGTATTAAATAATTTAATTATAATTTGGTATAATTCAGGAAAATCCAGCTGCTAGGGGGCCAATAATGAAAGGGTTAAAGAAAATATTACCGTTCTTTTTTCAAAACAAAAGGAAAGATACAGATAAAGAGAATACGAATTATAAAGAGACGGCAACAAAAACACTTAACTATTTTATTGAATTAGAGCATTTCAATTTCATGAATTGCGATAAAGAGTCTATAACTTTGCATTCATTTAAAAGTTTTTTTCATAAAGAACCTAATATTCATATACCGGATTTTGTCAATCCTAATGGAACTCCACATCAGGATATGCAAATATTTCTTCAAAAAAAAGGAAATAGCGCAAAAGGAAAATATCTTGCAGATAATAATGCATCATTATTTTATTTACCAGTAGCAAAAAATGAAGTATTAAGGCATTTCTCGAATGAATCAAAGCAAAAAACAAGTTTTACTGATTTCCAAAAGGACCCGAATAGTTTTTTGATTCATATTCAACTAAATCAGATGCTTAAGCTAATCCCTGATACCCCGCTCGAATCTAGTGTGGTGGTTAGTCCGATTGTGAAGTACTTTCTACGTACAGGTAAGAGTCTGAAGGAGCTAGAATCAGATTTAATTAATACGATTTCATCTGTAATTGAAAGTGATAATTATGGAAAAAAAGACAAAACGCTTGAATTTATCGGGTCAAAAGAACAAGATTCTTTAGAAAAAGACATTAATTATATACATATCAGATTTAAAAATTGGGAAGAGCTGACCAAAAATATTCAAAGTACATTACAATCATATATTTCAAAGAGACATTTCGATAAAGATGGTGTATTTCGGTTTTGCAGTGAAAAAGAATATGAGAAATATGTACGTTTAACATATAAAGAACATGTAGGCGTAAACAGCTTTTATATAAATGATTTAGAAAAAGTAAAATATGAAATTAAAGATAGCTCCGTTGGTAAAGCTTTAGAAACCTATTTATCTTTAAGTAACTGGGAGGTATTAAAAAACTCAGGGGAAAGAGTGGATTTATTTAAGAATGAAAGTATAAGTGAAATGAAGAACGTATTACGAAAAATACCTATTACGAGATGGCCCTCGGAATTTCCATTAGGACTTATGCAGCAGGTTGCTTTAAATCTTATTATTGCAAAATCAAAAGAAGAGAATGGCTTTATTTTTTCTGTTAATGGGCCACCGGGAACAGGTAAAACGACGTTGTTAAAAGATGTATTTGCAAATATTATATTTGAAAAAGTAAAGTTTCTAAAAGAAGCCACAGATGTATTCTCAAAAGTGCAATTTGCGGAGGGACAAGAAGATTATTATTATTCCTTTCACCCTAAACTTAAGGAATATCGTATTTTAGTAACATCTAATAATAATTCTGCAGTTGAAAATATAAGTGTAGATTTACCAAAGGATAAGGATTTACTGAAGAACGGTTATCAATTTTTAGGATTCGACAAAGAGAAAAAATGTTGGGGGAAAATTTCTGCGGCAATGGGGAAAACTGCAAATATAAAGGAATACTTCACTACAATTACAGAAGATTTACAGCGTGTTGGTGATTTAGAGCATGAAAACGTATATTCATTTACACAATTAGAACAAAATGTGCTGAAAAAGATAGCTACGGCAGAAGAGAATGATGTCTGTCATAATGTTAATGAAAAGAAATGGCAAACATCTGAGGAACAATTTGTGAATATCGACGGTGAAAACAAAGATGAGCAGATGAATTGCGAGCGGAGCAAACTTTTTGCAAAGTTAATGAGTGAGTATAATGATTTTTTAATTGCAAATCAGGACAAGATTGAAAAAAACTTATCTTTAGCAAAAACCTATTTTTTAGGCGGTAAAGAAAAAGGAAATCTTGATTCCCAAATTAACGAAGCCAAAAGAGACAATTTCATTCAAGCTATGTTTGATACTGTGTTTTTACTCACTCCAATTCTCTCTTCAACATTTGCTTCCATTGCAAGGTTTTTAAAAGATTTAAAGACGGAGGATATAGGTTGGTTGTTTATTGATGAAGCAGGCCAAGCTACTCCCCAATCTGCAATAGGTGCGATTTGGCGTTCAAGGAATGTTGTTGTTGTAGGAGATCCCTTGCAAATTCCTCCTGTCGTTACATTAAGTGATGACCAACTTAAACTAATTGCAAATGACAGTGCTGGAATAAATGAGCAATATAATTTCTTTTATCGTTTAACTAGAAATGAAGTGAGTGTTCAAGAGTTTGCTGATCTTAATAATAGATATGGAGGCGAGATGATTGACTCAAATCAGAATAAAACATGGCTAGGGTCACCTCTGCGTGTTCATAGAAGATGTAAAAATCCAATGTTTTCAATATGTAATGAAACAACGTATCAAGGTAAAATGTTCTACGGATTAACGGATACTAAGAGTAAAGAAAGTAAGCCTCAATATGTTAGCCAATGGTTAGATATAGGTGGGAAAACATATGGGACAGGAAATCACTTTATTCCCGAGCAAGGTGAAAAAGCAATTGAAATTGCAAAAAAATTCTCGCAAGATAACCCAGATAAATCTTGCTATATTATTTCACCTTTTGTAAGTGTTGTTCAAAAATTAAAGCAACTCAAACAACAAAAACTACCTGGGAAAGAGTATGGAAATATTGAAATTGGGACCGTGCACACCTTTCAAGGGAAAGAGGCACCAATGGTTATTTTTGTATTAGGGGTAGATGATCAAAAACAAGGTCCATTAAAATGGGCTTCTAGTACGCCAAATTTACTCAATGTTGCAGCAAGTAGAGCAAAAGAGGTATTCGTAGTGATCGGGAATGCAGAAAGTTGGGGGAAACAAGAGTATTTTGACATTGCTTATCGATATTTAACAAAAGAGTTAGTTGAATTAAAATGAAATAGATAATCTCATGAATTGTTTGATGTAGGAGCTGTAATGGTAAATTTACAGTTCCTTTTTTGTTTTTAATTCAGTGACAACGTTCATTGTTACAATCACATTATTTTTGGCTCTTTTTGTTATAGGCCCAATAGCTACAAAACGAAAAGAAGAGCACGATAGATTGGAAAAGGAATTGTTAGAACAACAAGGGGTATTAGAGCAAGAAATTAAGAAGCAAGCAGTTGGTGATATACCGGAAGTGAAGGAAAATAAAATGAAGATCAATAAGAGACCTAAGCTAAAAACAACTTTTGAAATAAATTTATTCGTTTATGGAGTTCGAATATAACTAATTGTAAAAATATGAAAATAAGTTCTTGCATTATATTGACAATGGAAATAAATAGAAATATAATTTGATTGATTAATCAATCATTTATTATGAAAGGGGTATCTAAATGGCACCTGGACTTACTAAAGATGAAAAAATGAAAAGAAAAAGATCTACTATCTTAAACGCCGCAATTAAATTATTTAGTGAGAATGGTTTTGCAGAGACAAAAGTTGCCGAAATAGCAAAAGAAGCAGGAGTTAGCTTTGGTACTGTATTTACGTATTTTGATTCAAAAGAATCACTTTATGAATCAGCGATTTTAGAGCCATTGGAGGAAATTAGACCATATTTTACTGAGATAGAAAAACACTTTAAAGGTAAACCTTTTGAAGTTGTGAGGGAAATGATAGATTGCCATGTACAACTTTTTTCAATGAGAAGTGAATACCTACGTCTAATTCAGCAGGTTCTTGCGAGACCTGATCGTTTTCCAAAACTTTTTAAAGAACTAGACGATTTCGTAAATGTATTTATAGACTGTATTCATCCAGTTATTGAAGCAGGACAAAGACTGGGTTACTTTTATGAAGAATCACCTTCATTAATTGCTAGGTCGTACTTATCCATCTTAAACGGAATGCGTTTAACGTTTATTGATGAATATGCAAACATGATGTGGAAGGATATAACGATACAAGCCCTGAGATTATTTGGACCTATCTCGAATAAATAAGGAGTGACTTATATGAAATTGAGGGATATCCATCCCAACATCAAACTTCGCCTAGCCATGCAATTTCTAGGCAGCCTGATTTCTATGGCCGTTATACCTTTTCTGGCAATCTATTTTTCTCAGAAAATCGGAGCCACTGAAACGGGTATTATCCTTATAATAATTGTGATTAGTGGAGTCATTGGAAGCTTTATCGGGGGGCATGTCTCAGACAAAATAGGTCGGAGAAAAATAATGATTTATTCTGAAATTGGTATATTGCTTTCGTATCTGTTTATAGCACTTTGTAATTCCCCCTGGTTTAACCTTCCTTATATTTCCGCAGCATTCTTTATCATCAATATGTTTTGTGGGGGAATGTTTCAGCCAGCAGCACAAGCTATGATCATTGATGTTACTAATTCTGAATCGAGAAAGCTTGTATTTACAATTAGCTACTGGTTGGGGAATTTATCAACTGCTATTGGAGGAATCATTGGAGCTTTTCTTTTTAAAAACTACTTGTTTGAGTTATTCATTGGGATTTCACTCATCTCTTTGTTATCTGTCTTCATGACCGTATTCTTCATCACAGAAACCTATACACCGGAACCTTCATCTAAGTCTTCTAATTATAAGAAAAAATTTTCATCAATAGAGATGCTTCAAACCTATTTAATCGTTTTAAAAGATAAGCTGTTTATGTTTTATATTTTCGGAGCGATCTTAATCTTTTCCTTGGAACAGTCTTTAACAAACTATATTGGGATTCGTCTTGAAAAGGATATACCCCATCATTCAGCTTCATTGTTTGGAATAGACTTCATGCTTGATGGCACGAAGATACTGGGTTTTCTCCGAACTGAGAATACACTTCTTGTAGTTCTCTTATCAAGTGTTGTATTATTCTTATTTAAAAAGCGGAGTGATCGCTGGACTTTAGTTACAGGGATGTTGATCTTTTCTATATGTTTTAGTGTTTTTGCTTTTACAAATAGCGTAGTATTTCTTTTTATTGCCATGTTTATTGGGACAATTGGTGAACTGATGTATGTTCCTATTAAACAGGCGATGATAGGGGAACTTGCACCACCTAACGCTCGTAGTACCTATATGGCTTTTAATAGCTTGACTTTCTACGGAGCAATGATTGTATCTTCATTGTTGATCATCGTTGGAGAGTGGATTCGCCCCATATATATGGGGGGATTGCTTCTTATTCTAGGATTAACTGCCTATGTTGTGGATTCAAATGATAATACAATACTAGAATTTAATAATGTGAAAGAGGAAAAAAATATTAAAGTAACTAAAGATGATACATATAAAGTTAAAATTAAAACGGAAGAACATGGTGGGGAATTTATAATGCCATGGAAAAAAATAACAGTAGTTTTTCAAACGATCTTATTGTTATATTTTTTAGTATAGTGAGGTATCTTACATCAAGCTCAAACAAGCATACCCCCGTCCTAGATTTAGAACGGAGGTATGCTTGTTTGAGAAAGTGAATTTATTGTTTATATGGAAGAAGTTTTACTGTAAATGTTGTTTTTTCAGCATCGCTGTATACCTCAATTGTTCCACTATGAATCTCCACAATGCTTTTGGCAATGGCCAAACCAAGCCCTGACCCTCCCGTGTATGTGGAACGGGATTTTTCGACACGATAGAAGCGTTCAAAAATATGTGGTAAATCTGTACTTGGAATAGGTTGTCCGTAATTTGTAATATCGATTGCAATCATGTTTCCGTCTTGATACGCTGTTAAGTCAATAAATTTCCCTTCATTTCCATATGTCATCGCATTCATAATTAAGTTTTCAAATACACGTACTAATTTATCTCCATCAGCGAGAACCATAAGTTTTTCTGATGGAAATGAAGGCCTACATTCAATATTTGCTTCTTGAAATTGCATACGAAATTGAACAGATAGTTGACCAAGTAATTCAATTATATCAATAGGTAAAGTATTTAGTTGTAACTCTTTATTTTGAACACGTGTATACTCAAACAAGTCATTCATTAACATGTTTAATCTAGTCACTTTATCATAAATAACTTGAATATAATGACGTAACTCTACCTCATCCCTATAATTATCATGGTGAATGAGATTAACATAGCCAACTATGGATGTTAAGGGTGTTCGTAAGTCATGCGATACATTTGTAATGAGTTCACTTTTTGCTTGTTCGGTTTGACGTTCTTCTTCAATAGAAACTTTTAACTGTTCTACAATTTGATTAACGCCATTTGCTAAGTCTTCTAAGTAATTATGTTGTAAAACGGAAATTTTATGATTAAAGTTTCCATTTGCAATATAACGAATTTCCTCTATCATTTGTTTAATACAAGCTTCATAGTATAACTTCTTCTCATGACGATAAAAAAGATACACGTAGGAGGAGAAAATAGAAAATAAAAATACATAAGACACCATCATAGCCCAAAAAGATTCTTTAAGTCCTCGATATTTTTCATAGCCGACGATTCTAACAAATTCTTCACTTAAAGCTGTTAATGTAAGGGAACTGTCAATTACACTTGTAACAAGACGAGATATGAAAACCTCTGAAATGGGTGTAAGTAAAATAGATATTAAAAGCCAAAATGCAATTTTCCATTTTGGGATGACCTTCAATATATCAAACGTTTCATTTTTCAATTTTATAACCTACTCCCCAAACAGTATGGATGAGTTTTTCACCATTCGTTCTTGTTTCAAGTTTATCCCTTAAGTTGCTAATATGAACCATTACAGTTTTATTAGAACCATAACCATCCTCATTCCAAACACGTTCAAATATTTCTTCTGAACTAAATACTCTCCCAGTATTGCTAGCAAGTAGGTATAGGATATCAAATTCAATAGATGTAAGCTTAATATATTCTGCATTCACTTTCACAGTATGATTATGCTTATGTATTTCTGCAGAACGAATCCGAATAATTCCGTCTTCCTTTATTTGCGAGGCAGTATACTGGAAGGAGGATCTGCGCAATAACGCTTTAACTCTCGCAATTAATTCAAGTGGATTAAAAGGCTTAATCATATAATCATCAGCACCTGTCATAAGACCTAGAATTTTATCCATATCTTCGGCTTTTGCACTTAGCATAAGAATGGGTACTGTATTTTCTTCTCTAACTTGCTGGCAGACTTCCAATCCGTTTCGTTTTGGCATCATAATATCTAATATCATAAGGTCAACTTGGTGAACTGAGAGCATATGTAATGCTTCCTCACCATCATATGCTTTATAAATGTTGTAACCTTCATTTCGTAAATAAACGGCAAGCAATTCTACAATCTCTTTATCATCATCAATAATTAAAATATTTCTTTCCATCGTATATTTAATTCCTCTCTCTACATTTCATCATCATTAATATAATAACAAACATTTATGTGTTTGGGGGTTAAGATTATATACATAATTTCATGTAACGTATTGAAAGGATTTAAAAAACACATCACGAATAAAAATAAGAGGATGCTTTGTTACTTATGATAAATAGAATATAAGTTTTGTTAGAAGAGAGTAACGTGTTACATAAAGAACTAGCTACATTAGAATCGAGTGAAGATTGGGGAAAAGATATAAAAAACTTTTTTATTAGAATGTATGTTTATTTATGATGATAGAGGATGTGAGGTAATTGCGAAGAATAAAGAAATGATACGAGATTTATATAAGAAATATAAAGATTTGATTTCCTGTTATGAGCGAGAAAGTAATGATGAATTATTCAAATGAAAATAGGAGGAAGTGAAAAGTGTAATGAAACGTATTGCAATTGTATCAGCATGGGAGCCTGAGCTTACATACTTGCATCAGCATCATCCAAGTCATCGTGTAGAAAAACGAGCAGCTTGGGACTTTCATTTTCATTCTATAAATGACTTAGAAGTAATATCGGTAATTACTGGCGTTGGAAAAGTAAGCTGTGCTAGTTGCGTACAGTTATTAATAAGCGAATTTAAGCCTGAACAGTTATTTATGACAGGTATTTGTGGAAGTTTATCTGAGAAAGTAAAAAATGGTCATATTGTTGTTGCACTTAACACATTACAGCATGATGTAACGGCTGCAGGAACAGGAACAGATAGTTTCAATTTATATACTGGTAGAGCAGCTCCTATTGAAACAACAGAATATCTTGTAAGGCAAATAAAAAAAGTGCTTGCTTATGATACAGTGCATTTTGGGACTTTCATATCCGGAGATCAGCGTATTCGCAGTACGGAAATGAGATATTTACTACATACTGTTTACGGTGCAATAGCTGTTGATCAAGAAATAGCAGCTTTTGCGTATGTGTGTCATGTGAATAAAAAACCTTTTCTTTGTTTGAAAGCAGCTTCAGATCAAGCGAACGATAAAACAGTGGAAGAACAAAAAGTATTTAAAATGTTGGCATGTGAGAAAGCATGTGAATATTTAATTGCGTTTTTACGCGTTTACGAATTAACTACATCTCATCAATAATACGATGTATAAATCTATATCCTTTAAAAGGAGCCTAACTTTAGTCATGAGAATAATAAATAAAGTAGCAATTATCGGTGCAAACGGAAAGGCTGGTAAATACCTTATAACTCAAGCACTACTAGAAGGATACTTTGTCCGTATTCTCACACGAGATCCACAAAAGTTTAAAATATCGCATAAACATTTGGAAGTTGTAAAAGGAGATGCTCGCGATATTTCTGCAATACGTCGATTACTGCAAGGTTGCAATGCTGTTATTAATGCAGTGGGGCAACCTAAAAAAGAGTCATATATATTTAGCACAGTTACGAATCATATTTTAGAAGTAATGAAAGAATACGGGATCAAGCGATATATTCTTATTTCTGGAGGATCAATGGATGTACAAGAAGATACTAAAAGTTTATTAAATAAAATAGGGGCAAAGTTATTTCGTTTGTTTCTTTCGAGTATGATGAAAGATAAATATAAGGAATTACAACTAGTGCGAGATAGTAATGTGAGTTGGACTATTGTACGATTACCTTTTGTTGTAGACGGAGAAGGGACCGGTAAAATAAAAGAGAGTCTTATAGATTTACCAGGAATTAAGATTCAAAATGGAGATATTGCGCCGTTTGTTATAAAGCAAATTCAGGACGAAATGTATAGTTGGAAATGCCCATTTATTTCAAACTAGTTGGAAAGGTGGATGAAATTGTTACGATGGTTCATTATAAAAAATGTAGCGAAGTGAATATAGATTTCGTGTACGAAGCTTTTCGAGATGGTTTTTCTGATTACATCATAAAGATGGAAGTTTCAAAAGAAGATTTTATAAAAAGATTCTTCGGTCCGGAAGGAAATAAACTTGAGTATTCTTATATAGCGTTGGATGAAAATAAACCAATTGGAGTTATACTTGGTGGAATTAAAGAATATGAAAGTATAAAAACAATGCGATGTGGCGCATTAGCGGTTCATCCGGACTATCGTGGGGTTGGCGTTAGTCATAAATTATTTGAATTTCATAAAGAAAAAGCGATAAAAAATGGATGTCAGCAACTTTTTCTTGAAGTCATTGTCGGTAATGATAGAGCGATTCAATTTTATACGAAGTTAGGGTATGAAAAAGTATATGATCTCTCTTACTATAATTTGAGGGACACTTCTATTTTGACAAGTAAGAGTGTTCAAAATATAGAAATAAAGCAAATTAAGTTTGGCGAATTTCAAAACGGTATACAAAAATGGTTAAACTTCCATATAAATTGGCAAAATGATGTCGAGTATATGGAGAAAACTGAAAATAATAAGTATTATGGAGCTTATATTAACGATGATTTAAAAGGATGTATATGTGTTGGTGACAATGGTAAGATAAGTTTATTATTTGTTGATAAAAAATATAGAAGAATTAGAGTCGCTACAAGTCTATTACAAACTGTAAGCAAAGAATTACAGCTTTCCAGTCTTTCTATTGGATTCCCTAATAATGCTTTACTTGAAGGGTTTGTAAAAAAGTGTGGATTCGAGAAAAGTTCGTTGGCTCAGTATGAAATGTATTATACATTATAACCGATAGAGTGGAAATAGAGAAAATCTGTGATTTTAAATGGAGGTATGACAATGTTAGCTTTAATAGAAAAAGTAGATAATGGATATGTAGCTCAATTTAATCGTCCGTTACATTATTCAGTAGAGCAAGTTTGGGCTGTATTAACAGAAAATGAAAAGCTAAAAAGATGGATGCCGAATCTTTACATAGAAGATTTGCGACAAGGAGGTAAGATAAAATTTGATATGATGGATGGTTCTGGAGAATTTATTAATATTGATATTTTGCGATGTCAAATAAATTCTGTATTAGAGTTCACATGGGGAGAAGATCGAGTTCGATTTGAGATACATAAAGATCAAGAAAATTGTTTATTAATATTAAAAGAGTTTATCCACGAAATAAATGATCATACACCAAAAGATTTATCTGGGTGGCATGTATGCTTAGAAATTTTTTCTTCTGTATTAGATGATACTGAAATGGAGTTTCCAAAAGAAGAGTGGGAAAGATGGTATAAGAGATATGAATTAGTAATGGATAAAATCAAAAATGAGAGAGTAAATTAATTGTATTATTATATAATAATTTCATATTAAAAAAGCGCATATACGACAGAAAGAACATTGTGCTAATATTTATATTTGAGTAGGGGATAATGTGCAGTTTGAGAATATAGTAGGGGGATAATATTGACGAAGAGTATACCGATATTCTTTATCCTATGTATCTTTGTTATCATTATTATAAATATTAAAGGGAATAATAAGAAAAAAACGATACGAATCCATCTCTAATGTGTATAGAAGGTGCTAAGTACATAAATTCAGTGGTACTATCTCAAGATAAGCAACCTCTACCAAATATTAAAGTTTATGAAGAGGCTATTAGTGAAAAAGAGCTTGCAGTTACAAATTCAAAAGGAGAGTTGAAATTTACGACCAGTGTTTGTAGTAAAATTACTTTAATATTTATTACCTAAAATGGAGATATATTTACAAAGAAATATGATAGAAATAATATACCTGAAATTATTCAGTTGGATTAGCATAGCTAATAAGATCACTATAATTTTATTATGTAAACATATAACGGATTAAATAAGACTCTGATTTTGAAATTACTTTTTCAAAATTAGAGTCTTTTATTTAGTAGAGATAAGTTAATGCCGTACAAGGTTTTCTTAATTATTTACAGTATCTCTAGTAACTTTAATTCCTCTTCTACAAAATCTATTACTTCTTTTATTGTTTTACTAGAAAAATCAAATTGGATTCCAGCGGCTTCATATATTTCTTTTACAGATTTAGAACTACCTAAAGATAATGCCTTTTTATAGTTTTGCAATGTTTGCTGAGGGTTTTCTTTATACTGTTTATACATTTGTAAGGCGCCGATTTGTGCGATTGCATATTCGATATAATAGAAGGGAACCTCAAAAATATGTAAGACAGATAACCATTGTGCGACGATCCAACTTTCATGCCCATTTATATTTACTACGCTTGAATTATATGTTGTAGAGAGCTCTAAAAACTTAACATTTCTTTCTTCAGCGGTATGATTTGGATTCTCATACAACCAGTGTTGAAATTGATCGATGATAAGCGTAATGGGTATATACTCTATAATTTGTGTTAATTGCTCTTGTTTAGCTTGTTTGAGTTCTTCTTTATTACTATAAAAAACATCCCATTTATCCATTGTAAATAGTTCCATTGTCATACTCGCTAATTCAGCAGTTTCCATTGGTAAATGCTGATATTGGTGTATTAAAATATCTTTCATTAAATCGTGATGAATACAGTGACCCATCTCATGTAAGAAAACAACAACATCATCTTGTGTTGTTGTTAAATTCATAAAAATAAACGATAACTTAGATGAAGGTAAATATTCACAAAATCCACCTGGTGCTTTTCCTTTTCTGCTTTCCAAATCTAGATTGGTATGCATTTTTTCTAGAAGAGCTGAAAAACTCGAATCGATTTTCGCAAAAATTGTTTTACTTTTTTCTATTAATTCATTTTCACTTTTTACAGGCTGTAAAGGCTTATGCTCTATAGGTACAGCATGTATATCCCACGGGCGTAATATATCTACTTGAAGCTTTCCTTGTAGTTCCTTATGTATTTTTTCTTGCAACGGCACAACGTATTTACGAATAGATTCAGCGAACGCATTGCATTGCTCGACAGTGTAATCAAAACGCTCGTATTTTTTAAACATGTAGTCACGATAATTCGTTAAACCAACATTCCTAGCTTTTTTTGTTCGAAGTATAATTAACTGGTTTAAGATTTCCTGAATTTCATTCTCTACGGATAGAAATTTTTCAGAGATAGCAGTCATCGCTTTTTGACGAACATTTCGATCTGGGTCTTGTAGATATACCCTTAATTCAGAAATGTTTACTTCTTCGCCATTCCACATAGAAGTGAGGTTGCCTGTGATTTCAAAATATTTTGTGATTAACTCATCTTCAGTAACTTCTAGACTAATATTTTCTTCGTTAAAGAGTTCTATCGTATTTTTAATCTTTGTATCTAAGAATCCAAACTGAGAAGAATTTAATTGTAAACGGTAGGGTGATTCATAATATTTTTGATCTAATAGACTTTTATAACGTTTTAATATAGGCTGTACGTGTTTTTGATCAAAGTCAAAAGTTTCTTTTGCTTCTATATTATTCGTATTTTGTTGAAAGGCAATATAATGTTGCATGAATTGTTCATTGATAGAATTTAAAGTCTGTGATTGTTGTATTAACCAATTCTCAAGTTCTTGACTAGAAGATATTGAGACGTTTACTAGTATATCCAATTCTTTTATTAATTCATCTATATTACTAATATTGATAGGTATTGCCTGCTGCATGAAATATCCCTCACTTTTTTATTTACTAATAGAGGTATTCTTTTCTTTTATACGAATTCCTTTTTAACCAGGAAGTTCATACTTACTACACCAAGAATAATACTCCTGTAGTAATTGTAATTAATGTAGATAGATTGTTAAAGACATTCATTTTAGCTACTTTAATATAAGAAATATTCCGCTTGTAACTGTTAAAGCTAATTTCACAAATATAAATTGAAATCCTGTAATCAATATATATATAATTATACAACTACATACACTTTAGTTGTATTTTTCATTATTTTACCTCATATAGTCAATTTATTACCGGCCATATGCACATGGTAATTTTTCTGAGTCGATGCTACAATGTGAACAAATACAGACTGTACCGGTACGCAATAAACAAGAGGTGTAATCATGTATAAATATTTAAAGGTACTAAATGATTTAGAAAACATAATTCAAAAGGGAGAAATGCAAGAAGGGAAGAAACTTCCATCTATACGTTCGCTTGTGACGCAATATGGATGTAACAAAGCAACAATCATACGTGCGCTTCATGAATTAGAGAAGCGTCATATTATTTATTCCGTACCTCAAAGTGGATATTATGTAGTGAAGAGAATGGGGATTTATGAGGAAGATGAAACGGAGAATATTGATTTTGCATCTTCAGCTCCAGACCCTGATGTATTTCCTTATTTAGATTTTCAACATTGTATTAATAAGGCGATTGATACGTATAAGAATCATTTGTTTATATACGGTACACCCAAAGGGTTACCATCGTTAATTACAGTTGTGCAAAAACAATTAGTAAACTATCAAATTTTCACAAAAGAAGAAAACATCTTTATTACTTCGGGAGTTCAACAAGCTCTCGCTATATTAACTTCTATACCCTTTCCAAATCAAAATGAAACAGTACTTATTGAACAGCCAAGTTATCATTTATACATTGAATATTTAGAAACAAATCGAACCCCTGTAATTGGTATAAAACGTACTGCTGAAGGTATTGATTTAATTGAGCTAGAAAGAATATTCCGAACGGGAAAAATTAAATTTTTTTATACAATTCCAAGGTTTCACCATCCACTTGGCACTTCATATTCTAAGAAAGAAAAAGAAAAGATTATTTCTCTCGCAAGAAAATACAATGTATTTATAGTAGAAGATGATTATTTAGCAGATTTAGAACAAAATTCGAAGATAGGCCCACTATATAGTTACGATAATTCTTCACATGTAATCTATCTAAAAAGTTATTCAAAGATTGTTTTCCCTGGATTACGTGTAGGTGTGGCAGTTATTCCTCCTTCTATTGCAGCGTTGTTTCATAAATATAAAAAGCTATTAGATATTGATAGTTCGATGATTTCCCAAGCTGCGTTAGAAATTTACATAAAAAGTGGGATGTTTGAACGACACAAGCAAAAAATTCAATCATCTTACTATGCTAGATCTAAAGTGCTATCAGAAACATTAGAAGAAGTTTATAAAGAAAATCAACATTTGTTTACATATAAAGGTGAAAACAACATAGGAATACATACGTGCTTATCATTACATAAAGGTATTGCTAAGGAAACACTTATTAAAAGCCTAAGAAAAAATCAAATATTTATTGATGCTATTGATAAAAATTATTTGTCTTCTTTCCATAAGGAAACACTTTTAAAACTAAATGTATCAAATGTGAAAGAAGATAAAATCGCGGTAGGAATTCATAGAGTAATCGAGGAAATGAAACGAGTAAGTCGTGTAGATTTCCATTTTAAGAAAGGCTAATTCTTTATATAGGAGGCTTAGTATGAAGAAAAACGTAATAGTCTTGTTGATATGTATGGTGGTAGGAATCGGAGCGATAGCAATTGTGATATATAATAAGAAAAGTGAACAATGTATAGCAGTTGCTATTCAAATAAAATCCGTTGTTGTAGATCATAACAACATGCCTTTAGCAAATGTTAAAGTTTATGAGGGTTCAATTACAAATAAGGAACGTGCTATTTCAAATTCACAAGGTGAATTTGATTTTTATTCTGGTGTTTGTGGTAAGATTACTTTACAATTGGTTACTCCAGATGGGGAGAGCTATACGCAAAAATATGATAGAGAAAATGTACCTAAATTAATTCAATTGGAAAATGAACATTGAGGAGAATAATATGAAACCATTACAAGGAAAAGTGGCAGTAGTTGCAGGAGCAACACGTGGTGCTGGAAGAGGAATAGCGATGATGCTCGGTGAAGCCGGAGCGACTGTATATGTAACAGGGAGAAGTACAAAAGGAAATTTATCATCAATGGGAAGAACGGAAACAATTGAAGAAACAGCAGAACTCGTTACAAAACAAGGCGGAAAAGGAATTGCCGTTCGTGTGGATCATACAGTAGAAGCAGATATTAAAGCACTATTTAATAGAATCCAAGAAGAACAAAACGGAAAACTTGATATTTTAGTAAATGATGTTTGGGGCGGCGATCCGCTTACTGAATGGGAAAAAGATTTTTGGGAGCATGATTTACATAACGGCTTGCTTATGCAACAACGTGCTGTCCATTCACATATGATGACAAGTTATTATGGTGTTCCGCTTATGGTGAAAAATAAGAAAGGACTTGTTATTGAAATTACAGATGGGATTGATTATCAGTACCGCGGTAATTTATATTATAGCTTAGCGAAAATCTCAACAATTCACTTAGCAGAAGCGATGGCAAAAGATTTAGAGAAACATGGTATTACTGCAGTTGCGGTAAGTCCTGGCTTTCTCCGTTCTGAAGCAATGTTAGATTTATTTGGTGTGACTGAGGAAAATTGGCAAGAAGGTGTAAAGGAAGATCCTCACTTTATCGCATCTGAAACACCTTTCTTTGTAGGAAGAGCAATTGCTGCTTTAGCAAGTGATTCAAACGTTCATAATAAAACAGGGAAAGCGCTTAGTTCATGGGAGTTGGCGAGGGAATATGGGTTTAAAGATATTGACGGAAAACAACCTGATTGGGGAAAATATTTCGAAGAGAATGTGTTAAAAGAACAATGAGTATTATATAAAATTAAATGAAGGCTAAGAACCCTTTATAAATCGGTTTTTAAGTCTTCTTTTTTGTTATTACAATCCTTGCTGATTAAATAGCTTCCTTTTTTATGTTCACCTTCTTTTTATAGTTAAAACGAACAAGCTATTTTTTTGTCTAATGAATAATATATGGCATCAAATAAGTAAGGAAGTGAATCACACATTGTCCCAATGTTTTATTGCTAAATTAGGAGGCCGGGAGGAAGTGCCCTCTGTTTGTACAAATGCTTTTGGAATAGCACAATTTAGAATTAATGATGATTTTACGATACTTCCATTCAAACTGGTAGTGCATGATATAGAACGAGTGACTGCTGCTCATATTCATTTAGGAGAGGGAGTAGAAAATGGTCCAGTTGTTGTTTTTCTATTTGGTCCGGTTACACGAGGAATTAGTGTAGATAGAGGAGTGGTAACAGGAACGATTACAGCATCTGATCTTGTGGGTCCTTTACAGGGAATATCATTACTGGATCTCGTAAGAAAGATGGGTGCTGGTAATACTTATGTAAACGTTCATACGGAAAAACATCCAAATGGAGAAATTAGAGGACAGATAAAAAGATTTTAAAATTTCTTAACTGTATATTGTTAGTGCAGAATATAATCCCCTATTTTTTCTTATAAGTATGATGACAAAAACCTTTAGACATAATTATGACTAAAGGTTTTTAATGTGGGGAAATGTATACAGGACCAACAATTTTAAAGGAGGTTAAGTTCATGGAAGATAATAAAAAATCGATCCTTGCTTTTATCGTGTTAGTTTTAGGTTTAGTGTTTTTTGTTGGAGGTATGGTTTATAGCTTGTGGGGACCATTTTAAATTTGTTCGTGACTAACTGACCCGGGGTAATCCAGTCATAAATTCCTTTTTATTAGTTAGGTTAAGTTATATATTTCGAACATAAAGGAGAACATTAGCAATGAATTATATACTATTTAAAGCGATAAATGGTCTTGCTAGAAAAGGAACTACTATGGATACGATAATGATTTTTATCTCACAGAAGACTCGATATTTATACCTTTTCATATTAATATGTATGTGGTTTAGAAACAATTTCTACAAAAAAATTATTTTGTATGCAGGAATTTCAGCAGGAGTCACTTTAATTATAAACCGTATCATCCAAATTTTTTATTTTAAACCTCGGCCTTTTATTGTTCATCGAATTCGTTTGCTTATTCCATCAAAAAATAATTCTTCATTCCCAAGTAAACATACTGCTTTAGCTTCTGCTGTAGCAACTTCCATTTTACTTCATGAACGTTGCATGGGCTCTATTATGTGGTTATTAGCAATTTTGACAGGTTTTTCACGTGTTTGGGTAGGGCATCATTATCCATTTGACATAATCGGGAGTGCTGTTATAGGTAGTCTAATAAGCATTGTTATTGATAAAAATACATATACGTTTCAATCTTTTATTACTTGGGTTATAAAGATGTATTCATCGTTTACAAAATTATTTAAATGAAAAGAAGCAGCAACTCTCCTTTTCTATTCTCAAAAATTATACCCGATATAAAGAGAACATCCACTTCTTTTTGTGAAATTTGAAACAACCTAGTAAATAGATGAGGAGAAATAGGAATTGACTAGGATAACCAAAAACTAGGCACGACTAGTATATACTTGTTTTTAGTTTTTATGTGCTGTGTGAACAATAAAGAACTGGATCAATGGTAATGCTATTTATTAATTACCATTAAAGGAATGGATTGTTGATGAATATTTTTTTTGAAAGCATAATTTTAATTGTTACGGGTATCCTTGCGTTAAAATTAACCGGAAGTAAATCTGTTAGTCAGATGACACGAGCTGAGATTATTATTGTTGTCTCCATTGCGCGTATTATTGTAGAGCCGGTATTAAGTAGGAAAGTAGGGCCATCAATCCTTGCAGCTTGTATATTTTCAGGCATTTTACTTGTTATTCATTATGTAGAAGTGAAATCAAGGGGGATAGAAAAATTTTTAAATGGTAATAGCATTGTTATTGTTGAGGATGGAGAAATTTTGAAAAATAATTTGAGACGTACGAAAATAACAGAACAGCAATTACTTATGTATTTAAGAGAACAGGGAATTCATGATATAACAACATTACAGCAAGCAACAGCAGAACCGAACGGTCGCATCGGATATCAATTAACAGCTGGCGCGCAGCCGGTTACATGTGAAATGTTAGAAAAGATGTTGCATCAATACAATCTGAAAAAATAGTTAATATGGGGTATATTAACTATTTTTTATTATTTTAAGGAATGTAGTAATACGTTATGAAGTCTTTTTAACCCAATCAACATGTCTTTTTCATTCAACATGGAGTAACTAATTCGTAAATAGTTATAGTTTGATTCATGATTCAAAATACAGGCCGTTCCTGGTAGGAATGAAACATTCACTTCATTCGCTTTTTTCAGTAGCATAAAAATATCAATTGAATTCGGAAGTGCTCCCCATAAATTAAAGCCACCTAGAGGTTTTTGAAAATAAACTTCTCCTGTTTGAAAAGTTAATATTTCTAGTGTTGTATCGCGTCTTACTTGTAAAGCAGTACGCAATTTTTCTAAATGGTTTTTCATTCTTTCTGCTCGTAAAAATGGAAGAAGTGCTTTTTGTGTCAATAATGGACTGCCTATATCCATCGAAGCTTTCACAGCGTATAACCATTCGAAAATAGGACCTTCTGCAGCTAATGCTGCAATACGAAGGCCTGGTGCTAATGTCTTACTGAATCCTTTTAAGTATATAACATGCCCGTTTGCATCAAAGGTTTTAAGTGGAGCTGGAATTTTAGCACCCTCAAAATATATTTCTCCAAAAGAATCATCTTCAATTATAAAGAAATGATATAGCTCCGCTAGTTCTACAAGTTCCATTCGTCTTCTTTTACTCATAACAGTACCTGTAGGGTTTTGAAAAGTAGGATTTACATAAATTAAAGTCGGCTTCTTTTTTTGACAAACTTCATCGATTAAATCAGAACGAATCCCTTGTTCATCAAGCTCAATTGGGATGATTTGAACCCCTTTATTTATAAATACATCGATTGCGGCACCATAGCACGGGCTCTCTATTATAACTGTGTCACCTGGTTTTAATAATGTTTGAGCAATTAAATCAATTCCTTGCTGAGCACCACTTGTAATTAATAAAGTAGAAGGGGCTACAGATAGTTTTTGATAATCCTTTAAATATCTTGCAATTTCTATTCGAAGTTCTTCATCTCCTTGAACTGATCCATAAGTTGCCAATATCATTTGATTGTCCGCTATTATTTTTTGCATTTCACCCGAAAGAAAAGGATTAGGTAAAAGCCGAGGATAAAGAATAGCTTGTGAAAAATCATAATGCTTTCTATGTTGATTCATTACATATTGAGATCGCATGACATTGATTGATTTTCTATGTTGCCAATCATATGGCTTCGGCTGATTTTTCCGATTTATCGGTTTATGTATATACACACCTTTTCCTTGCTGAATATATACATATCCTTTCGTTTCTAACTTTTTATAGGCTTTACGAACGGTTAATATGCTTATCTGTAAATCATCCGCCATAGAGCGTAATGAAGGTAAAAGATCCCCATTTGATAGCATTCCACTTTGAATCCGCTCAACGATTTGCATATAAATTTGTTGATAGAATGGTATGTTAGATTCTTTCCGCAGTATAATCTTCATCAGCTCACCTAAGTTTCTTTTTAATTTAATTAAATCCAAAAACATATGCAGAAGCAACTATAGATTTATCAAACTGTTATACGCCTTGATATACTGTTATACACTGTTTCCTCTATACTCATTTCAAGACTACAAAGGAGGAAATGAAATGGTCATTTTTAATTATATTTTAATTTGTATCATTTTCGGGACAACATTTTTAACAATTAAAATTGGGATTGAAGCGGGGACGCCACCATTATTCTCGGCGGGAATTCGTTTCTTTTTGGCAGGCGTTATTCTCATTATCATATTTTCCTTAAAACGGAAACATGTCATGCCATACTTGTTATCAAAAAGAATTATGTACGCTGGTTTTTGTTTAACCTTTATGACATTTGCAACGTTATACTGGGCAGAACAGTATATTTCTTCTGGATTAGCAGCTATTCTTTCTGCGACAGGGCCAATGATGATTTTGTTATTACAAGTGAAAAGAAATAAAACAAAATTACAAAGGGAACAACTTCTTGCACTAATCATAGCGATTAGTGGAGTTGTTTGTATTTCCTTACCAGGTATAGGTATGCATCAACATTTCACTTTTATATGGAGTATTGCTTGTTTTGTTATATTAATAGGGGAATTGTTTTATGCAATAGGCTCCATTTGTTCAAAAGAAATACTTTCAGATTTGCCAAAAGTATCGCCATTTCTTATTAACGGAATCCAAATGTTTTACGGTGGAGTTTTTCTGTTGATTACTTCTATTTTTACAGAACAGCCAAATCTAGCTATGCTAACATCTTGGAGTGTACAATGGCCCATTTTGTATCTCATATTTATTGGATCAATTGGTGGCCATGGACTCTATTATTGGCTCTTATCGAAAACAAATCCAGTTTTCCCATCAACTTGGCTGTATGTATCCCCATTAATTGCTGTTATTACAGGATACGTATTTTTAGGGGAACCAATTAATCCGTTAATGGGAATCGGAGCATGTCTCATCTTGATTGGTGTATTTTTAGCAAATCGCTCTACACTTGAAGGGTATTTTAAACAGGGAAGATTATTTAAAAAAGAAATGTAAAATTATATTTTGGTTGTGAAATAAAAGAATATTTTATCTTAATGCGCCTAAAAATGACAGAAAAAACAAATTATTAGATAGAGTTAGAACTTTTTATATGTTATAATTATATATTGTTTTTATAAAATGCCCTGTATATGATAGGGCTTTTTGGAGTTGTAAAGTGATAAGGAGAAAAATTATTATTCAACAAAGGGATAGGAGAGATACATGTGAAACAAGCATTAATTGTTATCGATTTGCAAGAAATCTTTTTTTCAGAAGAAAAAAATCACTTATATCAGCATGAACAATTACTTGAAAATGTGAACACAGTCATTAACTGGGCAAAAGTAAAGGAGATACCAGTAATTTTCATTCAGCATACAGATCAAAATTCATCAGATGAAATGGCGAAGGGGAAGTATGCCTGGGAATTACATAAAGGGTTGTACCGAGAAAGTAATGATATTGTTATAGAAAAAATCACATGGGACGCCTTCTATCAAACTACTTTAGAGGAAACTTTAAAAAAATTAGGTATAGAGCAATTAATTTTTGTAGGTGCTCAAACTGAATTTTGTTTAGATACGACTATACGAATTGCCTATAGTAAGGGATATCAACATAATTTGCTAGTAAAGGGTGCGCATAGTACGTTAAATAGCAAGCAACTTAACGCCAAGCAAATTATTGAGCACCATGAGTCTGTATGGAATAACCGTTTTGTGCAAATACAGCCGCTTGATTTATATAAGTAATGAGAGAAATCATGAAGCTTTTCCAATCCCATTAAACAACTTGAATAAAATAGGGACTAGATGTTATGATTCCCGGTATTAAAGAAGAACCGCTAGAGAATGCAATTGTTCCTCTTGAAATTAGAGTGCAAGCATCATTGAAAAAAGTCAGTATGTTTTTGAGTTTTAAAACAAGTACGAGGAAAATATTAATAGGAGGGGACGTCTTATGGAGATAAAAATAGATGATTTAACCGGTACTGCAGTAGAAAAATTATTGATGGATCATCTACAAAGCATGGCACTACATTCTCCCCCAGAAAGCAGGCATGCTCTAGATTTAGATGGATTGCGGAAAGAAGATATTACATTTTGGAGTGCATGGGAAGGTAATGATTTAGTTGGATGCTGCGCACTTAAAGAACTCAATAGTCAACATGGGGAAATAAAATCAATGAAAACATCTTCGTTGCATTTAAGAAAAGGTATTGCCAAGCGACTTCTTCAGCATATAATTGAGGAAGCAAAGCGACGTGGTTACCAAAGATTGAGTTTGGAAACAGGATCTATGGATGTCTTCAAACCGGCTAGAAGTTTGTATACAAGTATGGGATTTCAATATAGCAAACCGTTCTCGAAATATATAGAGGATCCAAATAGTGTGTTTATGGAAATGAAATTTATGTAAATGATGTAAATAACCGAAGAAATATTTGTATTTAATGAGAATGTATATCTACTTTATTTGTAATATTGTCGTAATAATCGTAATGATAATTCTGAAAAGACAGAATTACATTCTGGTTCTAAGGGTATTTCTAATTGTTTTGATGGATTTTAAGGAAGAGAAAGGTAAATACTTTTAAAGCAATATAAAAAGAAAATTAGGTATCTTTCTGCACGTTAAATTAACATAAATAGGCATAAGTAGAGAGTTCAAATTTATTTGGATTTAAAGTGTTGTTAACCCTAATGAAACACGAAGCAATCTAATCACTTATATAATTAGATTGTAAGAGTTAATTGGAAAGAAGGGGTTACTGTGAAAGAAATAATTAGTAGTTATGAAGATGTATTGAATATGTTAGATTCATTATTACGTGAACCAACTCAATTTTGGGATGGTTTTTATTCAAATCGTGAAAAAGAAGTTCCCTTTTTTACTAATAAACCAGATGAGAATCTCGTTAATTATTTCGAGAAAAAATTACTTAGTCCAGGAAAAGTTCTTGAATTTGGATGTGGTCCAGGCAGAAATGCAATTTACTTTGCTGAAAAAGGATGCTTAGTTGATGCAGTAGATTTATCACAGAAATCCATTCAATGGGCAACCGAACGTGCAAAGGAGAAAAATGTAAATGTAAATTTTATTTATAACAATATCTTTGACTTAGAAATCAAAGAGAATACATACGATATTGTGTACGATTCAGGATGCTTTCATCATATTGCACCACACAGAAGAATGAATTATATAAATTTGGTGAAAAAGGCTTTAAAACCAGGTGGTTATTTTGCAATCACTTGTTTTGTTCAAGGCGGAGAATTAGGTGGGGCAGACATAACGGATTGGGAAGTATACAAACTACAAAGTCTTAAAGGTGGATTAGGATTTACAGCTGAAAAACTTAGAGCCATTTTTAGTGACTTTTCTGAAGTAGAAATACGTAGAATGAAGGAAATAAATCAATCAAACCCAGTTTTTGGTGTTTCTGGACTGTGGACAGCTTTATTTATGAGTAAAAAGAATTAAGTGAATATAAAGTAATATCAACGGAAGAAATATTTTTTTCAAAAAAGAAAACAAAGTCTTTCTGATAACTCAATCTTTTTTTAAGCAACATAATGAAACCCTCTCGTATATAAAACGAGAGGGTTTCATTATGTTTAGTTCATATGTACAAAGCATTAGTTTACTTTCTTTATAAATCCTTTGTAATGACGTTTTACAAGCTGACTTTCTAGCGTTTTCATTGTTTCTAACGCTACCCCAACAATGATGAGTAGGCTTGTACCACCAATTTGAGCAGAAGGTGGTAAAGTAGCAATCTTTGTGAATACGAGTGGTAAAATTGAGATAGCGCCTAAGAAAATAGCACCAATAAATGTTAAACGATACAAAATTTTTGTTACATATTGCTCTGTCGATTTACCCGGACGAATACCTGGAACATATCCATTTTGCTTTTTCAAGTTCTCTGCCATTTGTTCAGGGTTTACTTGAATAAATGCATAGAAGTATGTAAAAGCAATGATGAGTCCAACATAAAGAGTCATTCCGATCGGATGCGCGAAGTCCAAGTTCGTGCTTAACCATTTCGATACATTAGAGTCAGGAAATAGCTGCGCAATTGTCCGCGGTGTCATGAGAAATGCAGAAGCAAAGATAACAGGGATTACACCTGCACTATTTACCTTTAAAGGTAAATGAGTATTTTTTGCTCCTTGATATTGATTCTTACCTGAAACAGCCTTTGCATATTGAATAGGTATTTTACGAACTGCTTGTTGGATATAAATAACACCGACAACGATTGCTAAAATAACTAATCCAATCAATATGATTTTGACAATATGCATAAAGAGTTGATCGCCAGCATTTTGGAATTGCTGTAAATAAATCTGATTTACCACGTTTGGAATTGCTGCAACAAGCCCCGCAAAGATAAGCATTGAAATTCCGTTTCCTACGCCGTTTGCAGTAATTTGTTCACCTAACCAAAGTAAAAATGCAGTACCGGCAGTTAGCACTGTAGCGATAAATAAATAAGTAGTCCATCCTGGATTAGAAATTAGTTGCCCGCCTGCTATATTGTTAAAGCCAATAGACATTCCAATGGCTTGAATAAATGCGAGAATGATTGTAAAGTATCGGGTAAACTGAGCTGATTTTTTACGGCCCATTTCACCTTGCTTTGCCCACTCTGTAAATTTAGGTACAACATCCATCTGTAACAACTGTACAATAATGGAGGCTGTAATATAGGGTGTGATACCAACAGCAAAGATTGAGAAGTGTTGTAAAGCTCCTCCGCCAAATACATTTAGCATACCTAAAACATTGGCTTGATCTTGTACCTTTAATACCTCTGCGTTAGTATGAGGAACTGGTATAAACGTGCCAATTCGAAAAACAATTAACATCGCAAGTGTAAAAAGGATTTTCCTTCTTATCTCAGCTACTCTCATAAAGTTTGAAATTGTACGAAACATCATGTCGCCTCCTGTATTTTTATCAGTTACATAAAACTGATTGTTATATCCCGATGAATAAACCACAAACCTCCTTCCGTTTAAAATTCATTTGACAAATGGATTTTCGTACATTTTGTAGTTTTTTCACGGATTTAAGAAATACAAGTATTTGTATAGACGATAGATTTATTTTCGTAATCATTCAATAACCATAATATAACTAATAAATCAAAAAATGTACATAGATGTGCATGAAAAATGAATAAAAAGGGTACTTCTTTACAATTGTTATATGAAGAGTTGATTACATAAGTTTGTAATTGTTATCTATACATAAGTAGAGAATTATCCATAATGGTCGCATGGTTTATGAAATAAGTTTATGGATTATATACAAGAGACACGAATGGATTTTGAAAAATTATATTCACTAAATGTGCGAATGGGTATGGCACTATTGTACCGGTACAGTTATTGTAAATGAACATTGTTGATACTCATCATAACTTTTAAAATTTGCATATAATACATTCACTCTAAATATTGAAGGGGTGCTTTATATGACAGAGTTACAAGATCAGTTTTTTGAAAGATTGAACCTTAAGAAACAACAGACTGTGAAATTTGAGGACTTGAACAAAATAATGAGCGCAATTGCGTATGAAATTCCATTTGAGAATTTAGATATCGTAATAGGTAATACGAAAGAAATTTCTAAAGAGAATTTACAAAAGAAAATATTAATGAGTTCACGAGGTGGGCTTTGCTATGAAATGAATTCTATTCTATATTATTTTTTACAAGATTGTGGATTCGATGTGCAGTTGGCATTAGGCACAGTTTATAAAAGTGATTTAAATGTATGGTCTATTGAAGATAGTCATATTACAATCATTTTAAATTATGATTCCGCGTTGTATTTAGCTGATGTAGGAATTGCTTCATTTGTACCTCTCACACTTGTACCGTTTACTGGTGAGGTTGTTACTTCAAAAAATGGCGAATATCGTGTTAGAAGAAAAGATACAGATAAAGGAACGTATATTTTAGAAAGACGAGACATTCACTCGCGGCACACCTCACAAGAAAATATAGAATGGAAGGTGTGTCACGCCTTTCGTACAGATCCCATTGATGAAACAACTTTAAATGAAGTTCAAAGAAAAGTTATAGAAGATGAGAATTCTAGTTTTAATAAGGGGGCAATTGCAGTAAAACTTACGCATTCTGGATATGTCTCTTTGACGAAAGATAGCTTGACTCAAGTAATAAATGGTCAAAAAAGTAAAAGTGTAATTACAGAGAATCACTACGAAAAGCTCTTACATGATAGATTTAACATAGAAATGTAAACCGAAGTAGTATGAATCTTAATGTAAAAGCATCATGAGAAATAGAGGGTTTATTTGCACAGCAAGGCCATTCTCTTTTATAGTAATATAGGTACGATAAAAGTAACAATGAATAGAAAAGGAGTCTACTATGTCAGTTATCGATAAATTGAACCTTAGTAAATATAGTAATATGGCAGTAATGAATCAACCAAACGATTATGCCCTATTTGCTGAACAAGCAATTAAGTTATCTAAAGATCATGATGCTATCTTCATTTTTGTAGAAACACTTGATGAGATGGTAAAACACACGCAACTTATTATTAATAAACAATTATTACTCGAAAAAGGCTATTTATTTTTCGCCTATCCGAAAAAAGGTAATACGCGTTATGACACTTTTATTCACAGAGATGAAATATTTCCAGCGATGAAAGTTGGAGAGGATGGATATGTAGGTAATAGTGATATCAAATTCGCGCGGATGATTAGTATGGATGACGTCTTTACTGTTATTGGCTTAAAACGTGAAAAAAAGAAACCAAAGAAAACATCTGCTGCCAGTCAATGTGTTTCTGATTATATAGAGAATATTAAAGATGTAGAAGCATTTTTAGCTAATCACCCAAATGAACTTCAGTTTTATCAAGGTTTAACACCAGGATATCAAAAAGATTGGGCGCGCCATATATTTTCAGCAAAACAGCAACAAACACGCGAAAAACGTGTGCAGCAAATGATTGAAATTCTTTCACAAGGTTATAAATCAATGGATTTATTCCGCAGAAAGAAGAAATAAAGAAAATTTAATAGTAGAGCGTGATATTTTTAAATTAGGAAACAAATGTTAAATAATAAGATATAAAAGAATGAATAAGAAAAGGTGTTTTGAATGAAATCGTATATTGTAGTTGGAGCTGGAATTTTAGGAGCGTCTACTGCTTATCATCTCGCTAAAGAAGGAGCTCACGTTACTCTAGTTGATCGCCAGGATTTAGGACAAGCAACGGATGCAGCAGCAGGAATTGTATGTCCTTGGCTTTCACAGCGGCGTAATCAGGCTTGGTATAAAATCGCAAAAGGCGGAGCGCATTACTATACTTCTTTAATTCAACAATTAGAAGAAGATGGTGAAACAGATACAGGTTATAACCGAGTGGGTGCGATTAGCTTACATACGGATGATAAAAAGTTAGATCAAATGGAGGAGCGAGCATATAAGCGACGTGAAGGTGCTCCTGAAATTGGCGAAATCACTCGCCTATCGCCAGAGGAAACAAAAAAACTATTCCCGCCGTTATCAGAGGAATATGGATCTGTACATATAAGTGGCGCAGCTCGGGTAAATGGACGAGCTCTTCGTCAATCTCTTGTAAATGCTGCGAAGAAACATGGTGCTACCTTTATAAAAGGAGATGCTGTTTTAATTCATGAGAATAATTATGTTAAAGGAATTTATGTAAATGGCGAAACATTAACGGCGGATCAAGTAATTGTCACTGCAGGAGCTTGGGCAAACGAATTACTAAAACCACTTGGGATAAATTTTCTTGTGACTTTCCAAAAAGCACAAATTGTTCATTTACATATGCCGGATACTAATACTGACAACTGGCCAGTTGCGATGCCGCCAAACGATCAGTATATTTTAACTTTTGAAGATGGCCGTGTAGTTGTAGGGGCAACGCATGAAAATGATACTGGTCTTGATTATCGTGTTACAGCAGGTGGTTTACATGAAGTGTTTGATAAGGCATTGTCTGTGGCACCAGGATTAGAAAATAGTACAATGCTGGAAACGAGAGTTGGCTTTAGACCATTTACACCAGGTTTTCTCCCAGTTATTGGTCCATTACCTAATTTTAAAGGTATACTCGTTGCGAATGGTTTAGGCGCTTCGGGATTAACAGCAGGTCCATACTTAGGTTCTGAGCTTGCGAAACTTGCTTTAGGACAACCGATAGAATTAGACTTAAATGATTATGACGTAGCAGGAGCAATCGAATAATTACAAAAACAAAAAAGATTAGGCATAACTACCTAATCTTTTTTGTTTGTTTCCACATTGCTCGCAGTAAATTTTATATGTGTAGAGGGAATTTTGAGTATTTTGGAGAAAAGCTATATGGATTGTAATTTTGAAATTTAGGAGATTAAGGAGTTGCTTTCGGTGGATTATGTTGAGATAAGAAGACCAATCATCGATGATTTTGAAGAATTAAATCAATTGTTTCGAACAGTCATTATCGATACGTTTACTAGAGAAGGTCTATCGGAATTGGCTGATGACATAGAAAATGAAATTGAAACGAAAAAGCAGTACTTGAAATGTGACTTTGATAGCAATGGGAAAAATCGATATTTTTTGATAGCTGTAGATAAACGTTGTAATAAAATTATCGGCACAATTGAATTTGGTCCATCAAGTAAAATTATTAATAGTTGCACAGATAACGCATTAAAAGATTTGAATGAGGTGGGGACTGTATTTGTACTCCCGAATTATCAAAGATGCGGCATAGGAAATTTACTCTTAAATGCGATTTTTCTTACCTTATTGGGTAAAGGCATAAAGGAATTCGGTTTGGATAGCGGATATACTAACGCACAAAAAATATGGAAGAAAAGATTTGGAGAGCCTAACTTTTTGTTAAAAGATTATTGGGGCGAGGCGTATGATCATATGATTTGGAGAAAATACATACATGATATACCTATAATATTTAGGAGGTAGTGAAAAAACGGTATTTTTACTCAACACGAATAGCTTTTCTTGCATACATGTGCTATTATTTACCTTTATAATAAAAGAGGACGTGAAGCAACTTGATTAAAATTGATTTACCTGCAGTTGATGTTTCTATAACAGAAAGAAAACAAGTAATAAAAGGCGATGAGCCAAGAATCACTCCAATTCATGGGTTCATTGATTTCCACCTATTCCCAAGAGATAAAGGCGGCATTTTTATGTTTTATAACATTAATGACGAACTTCTCTTTGTAGGGAAAGCACGTAAAATAAGACAGCGTATTAAAAAGCATTTTGAAGACAATGTTTCACCAATTAAAGCAAATCGTGATGAAGTATACCGCATTGATGCATGTATTGTAGAAGATCCAATGGAAAGAGAAATTTACGAAACATATATTATTAATGAGTTTCAAGCGAAGTATAATGTTGATAAGGTATTTTATAAATAAAATAAAAGCAATGTAAAACATGATCTTAGTAATATAGTAAGGTCATGTTTTTTTTATTTAACAAAAAAACATTGAGTCCCCTTTGATTATTCGACAAAATATAACAATGCAAAAGATTGTTTTTTGCTATGATAAGTAGGAAATTTATATATTGTGTTTATTGGGGGATAAAAAGTATGTTAAAAAAATTTACTACATGTATTTTGGGTGGAGCTTTAGTATTTAACTTATCTGGCTGTGAAAGTACATCAGATAAAACTTCTTCTGAATCGAAAGAAACAATTTCTAAGCAAGAAGAAAAGAATATGAAAACAAAAGAGAATACAGATTCGAAAAATAAGGAACAAACAAAGGCAAAGACAACAATAAAAGAAAAAGAATATCCATTAAACAAAACTTTTAATACGTCAAAATTTGATGTAACTGTGAAAAGGGTTGTAGAAAGAGATAAGGTGGGTAAAGAAAGCATAGGGATTCAAGAAGCTGATAATGGAAATGTCTTTATTGTTATAGAAGTTGAAGGGAAAAATATAACAAACGAATCGATGAAATTAGCAGTTTTGCCATCAGTTGATTTAGTGGATGAAAATGATAATGCTTACGAAATGAATGTATGGGCAGCTAGTAGTTATGCAGTTGAAAAAGGTGTAACTCCTAATCTTAATACAGAATTAAAACCTGGGGAAATAAAGAAAGATAATAGAGTTTATGTGATTAATAAAGAGAAGTTTGACACAGGTAAATGGTATGTTCTTGTTAATCATGAACATAAAGAACAAATTAAATAAAGTTTATACTAAGAGGGGGATTTTCCCTCTTTTTTGTTGTCTGGAAAAGTCCTTACATCTTGAATTCGTTTCCCTTTCTTTCATAACAGGTAAAAATAAACATATACTGGTACAAGCAAACAAGAAAGGAGACAATCATGAACTGGTTGGAAGCTTTTATATTAGGAATTATTCAGGGGTTAACGGAATTTTTACCTATAAGCAGTACCGGTCACTTGTATTTAGGAAGACATTTGTTTCATTTAGATGAAGCTGGGCTTTTTTTAGACACGATGCTGCATATTGGTACCCTGCTAGCGGTATTTATTTATTATAAAAAAGAGTTTATCTATTTGGTTAAAAACCCATTTTCAAAACTTACATTTTTACTCATTGTAGGAACAATCCCGGCCGTTATTATCGGTCTACTATTTAAAGATTTCTTTGAAGAGATTTCAAAAACGGGCATAACTATCGGATGGGAGTTTTTAGTGACAGGTTTGTTTTTGTATATGGCAGAGAAACAAAAAAATGGACGTAAGAAAATGAATGACATTACATATAAAGATGCTTTTATCATTGGCTCCTTTCAAGCATTTGCTATTTTTCCAGCAATCTCTCGTTCTGGTATGACAATTGTCGCTGCACTTTGGAGGAAACTAGACCGTGAAACTGCAGCGTATTTTTCATTCTTATTGTCAACACCTGCAATTGTTGGAGCAATCATCTTACAGTCTGTGGACGTTTTTCAAGGTAAAGCAGAAACAATTTCAAGTACATCGTTAATTGTTGGTACTTTATCCGCGGCATTTTTCGGATATATCGCAGTATCTTGGATGATTCAATATTTAAAACAGCATTCTCTTAAAGTGTTCGCTTATTATGTTTGGGCTCTTGGCATATTAATATTAACTTTACAGTTCACTGGCATATTTTAAAGAGAGCCCTTGGAGATATACAGTTAAGCAGTAAGCATATATTAAACTAGCTCTTGCTGGTGAAGATGATTAGATTAACCTAACTTACTCACTTAGTACTTGTAATGAAAGGAAAAGATGAATAAATGTTGATAAAAAAATCCTGTCGTGTAAATTTATAGCAGGATTTTTTATTTTGTGATTCTATTAATATGCTAGGAGAATAAAGTAGGAAATGGAAAATTATATTTTAGCATCATAAAAGAAGCGGAAATATCTTTCGGGAGGTAGAAAATGTTAGGAAAAGCAATCGTTATTGGTGGAAGTATAGCTGGGAAATTAGCAGCAAAAGCTTTGTCTGATTTTTTTCAAGAGGTAATGATTTTAGAAGTGGGCACAGAGTGGAATGAAAAAAGCCCACGAAAAAGAGTACCTCAAACCCATCATCCTCATGTGTTATTAAAGGGTGGTGAAGAGGCTATTGAGAAATTATTCCCTGCGATTATGACCCAATTAAAAGAAGATGGTGGTATCATAAATAATTTTACTGGAGATTTGAAATGGCATCATTTTGGTTTGTGGAAACAACCATTTATTGGAGAGTTGAATGCGGTTCAACAAAGTCGTCCTATGCTTGAGTGGCATATACAAAAAAGAATGAGTGAAGTAAATAATATTACAACAAAATATGAAACAATGGTTGAACAATTGATAATAGATCAGCAACATCACAAAATCTCTGGAGTAAAAGTGCAGTGTATGAAGACAGGAAATAAAGAAAATCTCCATGCAGATCTCGTTGTAGATGCAAGCGGATTTGGTTCGAAAAATATAGAGTGGTTAGAAACATATGGCATAAAGGTAAAAGAAGAAAAAGTATGGATTCAATTATTTTACGCAACTAGGGTATTCCGTTTAAAACAACATAAAAATCCTGATTGGTGCAATTTACTTATTTCTCCTAGCTTTCCTGAAAATCCTTATGGCGCCTTTATTCAAACTATTGAAGACAATCGTTATTTCGTAACTTTTAGCGGATATGCCAATGAGAATGCACCAAAAACAGATGAAGAGTTCCTTGCATTTGCTCAGAAGTTACCTGCACCAGATGTTATGCATTTTCTTGAACAAGCTGAACCAATTACAGATATAAAAATACAAAAGATTCCTTATCAAGTTCGTCGCCGATTCGATTTAGTGAAAAATATGCCAGAAGGGTTTTTAGTAATTGGAGATGCTCATTGTCGCTTTGATCCAGTTTTTGGACAAGGAATTTCTGTTGCTGCCATGGAAGCTGTCGCGCTACAAATGAGTTTAAAGAAAAGAACATCGCTGCAGAATGGTTTTACTCGAGAATTTTACAAACGTATTTCTAAGGTGATTGCAACGCCATGGGAAATGGTTACTACAGAAGCATTCCGTCACCCTAAAATAAAAGGAGAGAAGTCTTTTATCCAACCATTTCAACAATGGTATACGAAAAAAGTATATCGGCTTTCTGCGAGTAATACAGATATTTATATTCGTCTGGTTAGGGTAATGAACCTTATTCGTAGTCCTCTACATCTTTTTCATCCTAAGGTATGGTTTGCCATTCTTACAGCTCGACAGAAATAGAGGGAGTTAACCTTACTACAAGCAGTAGGAAATTAACTATTAAATGGCGAATTAATAATAGTTAATCGATTAAAAAGGAATGATTCATAAATGGAAATATACATAGAAAAATTAAAGAAACAAGATGCAGAAGAATTATTTGTTTTTGAGTGTTATAACAGAACTTTTTTTGAAAAGATGGTACCGAGTCGTGGGGATGATTACTATGTTTATGAAACGTTTCAATATAAACATGATGAATTGTTAAAGGAACAAAAAGAAGGCATTTCCTATTTTCATCTCATACGAAATAAGAAGAAAGCAATTGTAGGTCGAATAAACTTAGTAGACATAGAGAAAGATAGACAATTAGGATATCTTGGTTATCGTGTAGGAAAGGATTTTATCGGAAATGGAATTGCAACTAAGTCCGTTCAATTACTCCAAAATCAAGCAGTAAACGAGCAAATTACTGAAATTCATGCAAAGACAACAAATACCAACATTGCTTCACAAATCGTATTAGAAAAAAGCGGCTTTTCACGTACTGCAATTGATAAAAAAGCTACAGAGTTAAATGATTTCATTCATTACGTTTGGAAACAAACTAAAATGCTATAAAAGAAATTTAAAAACAAAAGGGGAACAATGCAATGAAGGACTTACGTTATCCAATTGGACAGTTTACTCATGAAGGAAATATTACAGAAGAAACGGTAGAGAAATGGATTCAAGAAATTGCCAATCTTCCTAAAGAATTAACAAAAGCAATTAGAGATCTAGATAAGGATCAATTAGATACGCCATATCGAAAGGGTGGATGGACAGTACGGCAAGTTGTTCATCATATTGTTGATAGTCATATGAATAGTTACATCCGTTTTAAATTAGCTCTTACAGAAAATAACCCGACAATTAAGCCGTATAGGGAAGAAAAGTGGGCAGAACTCCCTGACTCAAAATTACCTGTAGATGTTTCTCTTGTATTATTAGATTCATTACATAAAAGATGGGTAAATTTATTAAATTCTTTAGAACAGGCAGATCTTGAAAAAACTTTTAATCATCCAGAATCAGGTGAAACAAAACTAGAAGTAGCAATTGGATTATATGCATGGCACGGTCGTCATCATACGGCACATATTACTTCTTTACGAGAACGGTTAAGTTGGTAAGTGCTATGGAAGTAACATTAGAAAGGGCAGTAAATTTTGATGCAGAATCTATTTTTGCTATTCAAATACAAGCGTTTAAACCGTTATTAGAAAAATACAAAGACTATAAAACGAATCCTGCTAATGAAACGATTGATAAAGTAATTACGAGAATAAACAATCCTAATGGAGGATTTTATAAAATAGTAGTTAATAATACTCTTGCTGGGGCTATTTGTGCATTTTGGAAACATACGACGACCCAGTTCTGGATTAGTCCTATGTTTATTCTACCTAATTATCAAGGAAAAGGGGTAGCCCAGAAAGTATTCGTTTTAGTAGAAAAGATGTTTCCAAAAGCAGCTAGTTGGGAATTAGCTACAATTTTAGAAGAAGAACGTAATTGTTATCTATACGAGAAAATGGGTTACATTCAGACGGGAGTAAAAAAGAAGTTGAATGATCATACAACACTTGTTTATTATAAAAAAGTAGTATCATAATTTTTAAAGGGATAGATAAAACAGAATAAATCTGTGTCATCTATCCCTGTTATTTTGTATTTTTAAAACAAAATAATGTATGTTGTTCCAAAAAATACGGGGTTATAACTTTTGTTTTTGCATAAAAATGCAAAAAGGCTATTTTGTTGTATATTTTACTAAAGCTTTTTGGACGTTTAAAATACTGTCATCACCTTTTAATTCTTTTGTGATTGGATCGTGCATACTAGATATCCAAATTTTCAGTTCTGCATCTAAATCAAAATGTCCTGCTGTTTCGATGCTAAATTGTGTAATGCTTTTATAAGGAATAGAATGATATTCTGTTTTCTTACCAGTTACTCCTTGTTTATCTACTAAAATCATTCGTCGATTTGTAAATACAATTAAATCTCGAATCAATTTATATGCATACTCAACTTGTTCATCATCAAGCATAATTTTTTGTAAGTCACGCTCAACATTTTCTGTACTCGTATCAGATGCATTTCCTAAAATACCACTAAATAAACCCATATAAAATTCCTCCTTTGTAATCTGTGGAATGAGTTTCTTTTATTGTATCACGTTATAGACTAAGAGATTCTTACAATGCAGCAAGAGCTTTTGAAAGAGAATGCAATGAATTTATTGATACTTCATCATAATATCTTGTGCTAAAATATAAGTATTTATAAGTTTAAGAAACAAATGCAGAGGGAGTATACATGAAAAATATTGGTTTAGTATTAGAAGGTGGAGGCATGAAAGGATTATATACAGCAGGCGTGCTTGAATACTTCATGGAAAATGATATATTTTTTCCATATGTAGTTGGAGTATCCGCGGGAGCATGTATGGGAGCAACCTATTTATCCCGTCAAAAAGGGAGAAATAAAAAAGTAAATACAGAGTTAGTGTCTGATCATCGGTATATATCTTATCGAAATTTAATTCGAAAACGAGAATTGTTTGGTATGGATTTTCTTTTCGATGAGGTGCCTAATCAAATTGTACCATTTGATTTTCAAACCTTTTTAAATACAAATGAGCAGTTTGTAATCGGCACAACAGATTGCGAGGCAGGAGAGGCTGTCTATTATAATAAGCAAGAGCACGGGAATGATATATTGAAAATTATTCGTGCATCAAGTTCTGTACCATTTATCGCTCCTGCTGTGGACTATGATGGTAAAAAGCTTTTAGACGGAGGGATTATTGATCCAATCCCTGTTCGAAAAGCGCAAAAAGATGGATTTCAAAAAAATGTTGTTATTATGACGAAGCCAAAAGGATATGAGAAAAATCGTAATAAATTTTCGTCTATAGCAAAATATTTATATAGACGATATCCGAAAGTCTCTGAGCTTTTAGTAGAACATTATCGTTTTTATAATGAAACAATTATGTATATGTCTTCGGAATTACAAAAAGATAATTTTTTTGTGATTCAACCAAGTGCGCAGCTTCCTGTTAGCGGGATTGAAAGGAATAAAGAAAGACTCGTTAACTTATATAACTTAGGGTATAACGATGCAAAAGAACAGTACGATAACTTATTACGATGGATAAATAACTAAGAAAATTGAGGGGGGCCATTGATACTAGGAAAAAAGGTGATTTTTGAAGAGTTAATGAAACTATATAGTCATTTATATAAACCATTCCCACATCGTGATACGCGTAACATGTATCGAGATTTTAAGAAGATGTTTTCTGAGGATGATTGTATAAATGCTGATTTGGATTTATATTGGATGAATATCTCAGGAACATTAAGTTATGTGTTAAATGGAAGGATAGAAAAAATTCCATTTAAGCAAATAAAATTACTTCGCGTATCATTTTTTGATTGCTTTAAACAATTTCGCTTTTTAGAAAAACATATTGAAGATTACTACATATTTTATAGAGACTATATGTATTATGAAAGAGCACGTAAATTATTACTTTATTATCTGACTTATGAAAAGACCCAACACACGGACTAAACTTGTTTGTGTGTTTTTTGTTCATAAATAATACAACATTTATAAACTTGAAATCCCTTCTTGTATTGTAGATCGATTAACTGAGCTTATTTACAACAATAAAATGAACTCATTGAGGATTCTGAAGAAGCAGCAAAAATAGTTCGGACAATTAATAAAAAGGGTTTAGAATATCACTTAATTTATCCTGCAAGTGCACAAAAAATGAGGGTGAAAACAGAATTTTAGTGTTTTTCCATAAACCTACCACTCGTTATATAATCGAGATAGGCTTATTTTATATATCATGTAAGGGAGAAATGGAGAATGACAAATACATATCAATTACAAATACCAAAGCAATTAGAACAGTATAGGGATATTTTAGAAAAAAGTGTAAAACCTTATATTAAAATTACTGGTAAGATAGGGGAAACAACATTATTTCAAAGCAAATTTGGTGGTTATCCATATTTACCAATTAACCATGAGCACCCTAAAGATTCAAACGGAAAGCCGATGGTACTACTTGCACAATTAAATTTTGAAGAACTTCCTCATATCGAACCTATGCCAACAAAGGGTTTGCTACAGTTTTTTGTAAATGGAGAAGATGATCTTGTTGGTGCTGATTTTGATCATCCAACAACACAAAAAGACTTTCGGATTATTTATCATTCTGAAGTAAATTATGACGAAGCACAGCTTGTAACGGATTTTAGTTATTTAAATAATCTTGATTTAGAGCATTTTGTTATACCCGAAGCAGCTAAGTTATCATTCGAACAAGCTTATCAACCTGTAACAATAGGAGATTATCGTTTTGAATCATTTTTTAAAGATACAGTTGATTTAGAAGATATCGTTGATAAAGAAGAAGAAATAGAGTTTGGTGAATTGTATGAGGAGTCTTTTGAGAGTCTAGGACACAAAATTGGTGGATATCCGTTCTTTACACAAAGCGATCCAAGGGAATGGGACGAATCATATCAAAAGCACAATATTTTACTGCTACAAATTGATACAGATGATTCTCTAGGTATTATGTGGGGAGATTACGGCGTTGCGAATTTCTTTATAAACAAAGAAGACTTGATCAATTTAGATTTTACTAATGTACTTTATAATTGGGACTGCTGCTAAGGGAATTTGAAGCCACTTTCTATATAGATATTTAGAGAGTGGCTTTGTTTTTGCTTGAAAAGAAATATTTTAAGAAATTATATATTGCATGCGTGGGTTTTGATGAAAGTCACACCGAAAGAAATGTGAATTGCATTTATTAGAGATTCCTTTTTGAAATGAGAGGAGATTTTTTTAGTAATCCAAAATATGTTATGTTAACTAGATGGATATCGGAAATACAGAGCGTATACAAAAGGGTTAAGTGAATAAACACCGGAATTATATATATTCAATAAACAAGATGTTTAAGTATTATAAAGAACGAAAAAATTAACGATGAATTTATGAATCAAAATAACTGCTAATAACAAATAATTTAATCGCTCGTTTTATTAAGTTATAGTCGTTACAGTATCAATAATTAATCAGAGAAAGTTTTAGAATAAATTTGCTGTGACAAATTTGATCTTAAATCTATATAAAGACTAATACAATTAAGCAAAAGCATATATAGTGAGTTTCTTTGAAAAATTCCTGTTTCATCTCAAAAAGTATAGTTTACTTAGGTTTTGAGATGAAACGCCTTTTATTTTCATAACTACCTATAATTTATATTATGTTAACTAGAAAAAGTAATAAACTTACTAAAAGTATTTTTTATACCCTTTCCTTTCGCAGTGTGGATTTTCATTTTAGTCACTGTTAGTTTCGCATACGTATGCACGACTAGTTGTTTAGCATTCGTACTGGTGATCGAGTTTGTTTTAGTATGTGCACAAAAACTATTTTTTCATATGATTTGCAAGGCATAATTCTATGTATGTTCATTAGATCGTTTTTCATTATTTTGCTATTTAGATTCAACATATAAACGCCGGTATTCTTGTTTTGGTATAACGGCTGGTCTGAATTGAGTTCTACTTTTATACCTTCTAAGATGCTGGATTCTTTTTGAGAAATACTTACAGATTGATTATCCTTTATAATGACACCATCGGCAATGAAGAATCCTAAAATATACGCCATATTGTTAGACCAATGTTTAAAGTAATCTTCATTCAAACTATATTTGCGTTTCCAACTACCTTGTGTTCGTTTTTTAACGTTGTTATCTGTTAAAACCATCCGAACATATCTAGCTGTGACATTAGCTAATTTTGCGATATTAGACGTACTTTCCCCTTCTAAATACAGTTTAATCATTTCGTCCTTTTCCAGTGCACATTTAGAATTCTTTTTGCTCCGATCAACCATTTTGATTAGCTCCCTTCACTTGATATAAATTAAGTGTGCACCTTATTTAAGATAACATTTTTATTCACTGTAGATCTTCGTATCTTCCCTTCTTTCTGCTGTTATTTGCTCTTCCTGTACTGTACTGTACGTTTGTTCAATTTTTGTGGTAGCTATGTAGCATGTTTCCTCGAGCTATCTTCCGTCGGTTCTTTTTACACCCTTTAATTTATAGAATTTTTAAATTCAATAGAATTATCACCCTTTTCTTCTTGATTTGTATAAATTCCATCCTTTAATATGAATATGTAAACCTAAAATGTTCCTATTTTGTTTAAATGAATCATAAATGATTAGATTTAGGTGATAAAGTTTATAAAAAATCAGGAGGGATATGTGTGTGTTCGAAATGGAAAAAAGGATTAGTAACTACTTTATTTGCACTAACAACGTTTTCGACAGTAGCATCTGCTGAAGAACTGCCTACAGATCAACAAAAATGGCAGAAATGGGTTAGTGAACATGCAGTTAAATTACAGGAACCAACTGCTAGCTCTAATGAGGATTTATCATTTTTAAAACAAACCTTGCAGGACAAACGTATTGTCTTATTAGGTGAATCTACTCATGGTTCCACAGAAATGAATCAATCAAAGGTTCGGATGATTAAATATTTGCATGAGGAAATGGGTTATGATGTACTTGTGTTTGAATCAGGCTTTGCGGAAGCGAATGCTGTATATCAAAACATAGATGATTTAACAGCTGAGCAAGCTATGAAAAAAGCTATTTATGGAGTATGGCATACAGAAGATGTAGAAGAATTATTTCAATACATAAAAGAGCAAAAAGAAAAAGGAACACCCCTTATTTTAACGGGATTCGATATAAATATCCCGTGGAATGCTTCAGCTGCTACATTTGCAACTTTTGCAAATGAATGGATTAGTAAATTGAATCCTGAAATAGGGAAACTACTCGTAGAAGCAGAAAAAGAAATTGTGAAATATCGTTCTGTCTCTTCTTATGAAGAGTTTCAAACAATGCAGAAACCTCTTTTAAGTAAATATGAAAGAGTAAAAGAATTTATCCAACAACATAAGAATGAATTACAACAAATAAAACCTAAAGCATCTTATAATGTAAATCTTCTAGAAAAATCGATTAGTACTCGAATTGATACGCTGAAAACGCATATTCCAAATGAAGTAAAAGAAGAAATACAAAGAAAACAAAAAACATATAACGAAAATGAACAAGCATTGAATGAGTCCACTTTTTACTCTCGGGATAAAGAAATGGGACAAAATTTAGCATGGTTAAGTGACATGCAATATAAAAACAAAAAAATAATTGTGTGGGGTCATAATTATCATATAAGAAAACAGAATTATAATATGCTTTTGAGTTTCCAGTATGCTATGGGTCTGTCCAAAAAACACCCTAATATGATTGACTTTTTGCCAAAATACTTGAAAAATCAAATGTATTCTGTTGGTTTGTATGCATATAGCGGAAGTAGTTACGATGACAGTCAAGACTCTATTGTAAATGTGAATAAAAAACATGAACCCAATAGCATCGAAGAAATCTTGAAAGCTGCTCAACATCCACAAGTCTTTGTAAACTTAAAAGATGTGAAGAAAATTCCCGAAACGTCTTGGATGTACTCACAGACTATAGGACAATATTGGGGGCTTATTCCTGAATATATGATTCCGAACCAACATTATGATGGTATTCTATGGTTGGAACACATTTCACCTGCTCAGTATAAATAAATACACAGCTAAACGCGCTATTGAGATAAGATGGTGCGTTTTTTTATACATCTTTAACACCATGATGTTTCATACTAATACTGATGTTTTTTACGAACATCTTCTCCCTTTATGAAATTATTAGATTATATGTCTTCTTCTGAAGGTAAATAAGAAAAAACACCTTTTATAGGTGTCTAAGAATCTTATATATCATACAAATCAATTGGAATTATTCTTTTTTCTCTCTACCTGTATTCCCATAACCGAAAATCTCAAAAACGAATTCACATAGACCAACTACGACTTCCCCAATTATTTCGTGCATTTTCCTACACTCCTTTTTTGTAAATCTATCTTAAGTATATGAGTTGGATGTTTTTAAGTGCTATTGGAGAAAGTGACATAAACATTACAAATTTGTAATGTTACTCTAGTTTAAATGACACCAAATTTCTTTAATGCGTAAGATATTCCTCCTTCGCTTGCTTTTTTAGTAACAAAGTCTGCTTTTTGTTTTAATGTATCTCCGCCATTTTCCATGGCAATTCCAAAACCTACATACTCCAACATGTCGATATCATTTTCGCCGTCACCGAAAGCAATAGCTTCGGATTTGCAAAAGTTGAGATGCTCTAATACTTTTTTAATCGCAGCTGATTTGGATACTTCTGTTTCTTCAAGTACATTCATTACGTAGCCATGAAAACGCTCGAATCTAAGTTTTGAAAATCTATCTAGAAATTTTTGTGCTTCATTGTCGTCCACATACAAACATATACAGTAAATTTCCTCTGATAGAGATTTCATTTTTTCGGGATATTGTGTATGGTTTAAAGTTTCTTTTAATGCTCTCATAACCCGCTCATCGTCGGAACCCATGCCGTTCATCGTAAATAGCTTGGTAAAATAAGAAACACCGTGTCCGTTCAACTCAGCAAAAGCTGAGACATCTTGAACTGTTTCTGTTGATAGTACTGATTTATGTATAACTTTCTCGTTACATGTTATAAGTGCACCATTAGCAGAAATAAATGTATCAATGCCCATAGTCTTAAACTCTTGGCACAAATTGTACGGTCTTCCTGTTGTAACTACAACTTTTATTCCTCTCTCGACTAATTTCTCAATTGCTTCTTTTGTGCTTAACGGTATACTTCTATTCAATTCACTTAATAGGGTGCCATCGACATCGAAAAATACAATCTTGTACATATTTAAACCTCCCTTGCTATATAAATACATCTTTATCCAGTATCTTAAAGACGTTTGATTTTGACATAAAAAGTTTTATTACACTTCGTATTTAGTAAGGCTTATAAAGTTATTTAAATTTCATTATGGTGATTATTAATTCTCTTTCGAATTAAAGTGACGTGTGTTATATAGTTATACTCGGGTTGTCTAACCTGTTAAAATCTTTGCATTCATATTCTACTAATGTATGATTTATAATGATATACCGATGTCCTAATACATGCGGCTCATTGAGTATTTTAGATAGAAAGCAAGGTATCATCTCCCCTACCCCATAATAATAATCACTAAGTATCATGGAAATAATTGATGATCTATTAATTTAATCGCCTTCTTTAAATAATTACCATTCGAAGGACTTTTTTATTTTTATGTTAGTCCTATTTATTTTCTGTAAATAGCTTGTTGAACAATGAGTAAGGAACCGTTTTTTTAATTAACAATTCGTAAACTTCAGCACCAACATCATGTAGAGTTACATAGGCAAAGAAATCTTCTGTTGTATCCAACAACGAAAATGTATTTTTAAGTCTATTCATTACATTGATTCCTATTAAAACTAGCTGCTCTTCAAAAAACGATTTATGAAATGCTATCTTTCTTTCGACATCAAGTATTGGATGCTCCGTATTTATACAATAGTATGCGTTTGTGATTTCTTCTAATTGTGGAGTGATTAATTCATTGAAAAAGGTAAACGGAAATGATGAATCATGGTACCGAACACCATTTAAGCTATTAAGCTCTTCTTCTGATTCATCAGAATACCATTTATCAACTATCTTTCGGTATGCATGTTCTGTATTTATTGATATACCGCAATAGCCTCCCTCAGTACCAACATACAATGCGAGTACAAACACATCTTTATTATTTTCGGAATGAGAAAATTTTTCTATGACTTTAGAACTGGCTTTAAAATTTTCAGGAGTATAAGCAACAAAACCTTTTTGATTTGACTTCCAATCTCCATTAATTACTCGCTTTAGTAGCTCGGTATAATCCCCTTTTTTCTTTGTTTTTACGTATTATTTGTTTGTATTTTGATATTCGTTATTATCTAATAATGTAAAGCAGCTATTACTTATATAATCGTATAGTCATCAAAATATTGATCGATGCTTTGTAGTTTTTCTACTTTAAAATTTGTAATAGCAAAAGAACTCTTATGTAAATGTAACGTTTCATCTAAGGTAATAATGTTGCCGTCTTTATCAAGCATTATGAACGAATAAACGCCCTCTATAGTAGCTGTTACTTTTCCTAACGCTTTTTTATCCAACCATATAGATAGTCCTGCAAACAAAGAAGCAGTAACAAACATTTTGTTATCTATTAATTCAAGTTTAATATAGTCTGGACTGTCAATGTCAAATAGCTCGACGTAATTACATTCCGAATTTCCGTATTCTTTTTTAAAATTATCAATGAAACTACTAATAAACATTTCTTTGTTATTCAAATTTTCTAGTATTTCTCCACTTTCATTCAGTATAAGTTCCTCAAGTTTTTCGTTTGAAAGTATTTCGTTATATATTCGCATAGTTATTTCTCCTAAGCCCTTATTATTTCTGTGCATAATAATTTAAATGGTAACGATTTGTTTTTTAATAAACCTTTTTCATCCATGTATTGAATCAATTATTCTAATTTCTTTTCATGGGATATTCTTAGTTATCAAGTATCTTTCCCCTTATATTTGTTTCACCTTAAAATATTAGTTGTATTATTTGTGAATGATTGTCCCATTAAAAATATATGGTACAGTTACTTTTCGTTGTAACAGACCTTTCACATGTTCGGGAAGTCGTAAATATGTTTCAGCGGTTTGTAACTCCATCCATTTAATTTCCTCGATTTCTTCGGGCCTTGATATGTGTATTGCTCCACCTGTGATTTTCCCTACAAAGTTAATAAAAATAGCATGGTGCCCTTTTTCCTCAAAAAATGCTTCACTTATTGAAAAAATCCCATCTACCTCTATATCTAATCCTGTTTCTTCTTTTACTTCACGAATTGCTGCTTCTTCTAACGTTTCACCAAACTCGACTGCACCACCTGGTAAAGTAAAATAAGAACCATTTGTGCCTGTATTTTTAACCATCAATACTTTTTCTTGAAACTCATCAAAAAGTAGTACGTATGTTACAGTAACTTTTTTCATAAGAACCTCCTTAGTAAATTTCTAATATACAGTTCTATATAAGGTGTTGTATCCCCTTGTTAATAAATTTTAAATATTATTATATGGAATATTAAGGATGTTATTTGTTTTTATTTAAAGAAACGACATAACCGGAGAACGTATGGGCAATTCTTAAGTCAATGTTGGGTTAATATAAAAATTTTTTTTAAAAATGTTATTCATTTTAGGACTTTTAGGTACATTTGTGGGATTTGGTTTTTACATAGTGGATTCAATATCGCATCGAGAATTTACAGTGTACCTTGCTTTGGCTTTTATAATTTGCTTTGTGTTGTCCTATATTCTAGCGCATATTATCAGTAAAGTTAAGAACTGGAATTTTTCAAATGCAGATGCAAACTTTGATGGAGATATCGGAGGTTGTTTACTAACTCTTATTTTATTTCTATCATTTTTATTATTATTTGGTGTGAACTACATCGTTTGTAAAATAACTGGAAATTAAAAAATTTAATTCCTTTTCAAAAGAGCCCTAGTATTCATTTAGGGCTCTTTTCTTAAGCTATTTTTTGATATAGCTTTTGTTTTTCTTTCTTTTTCTCTTTATTTGGTGGTCGAATTAAAATAGCAATAACAAAGGATATAATACACAGTATACCGATTGTAATAAAAGTAGGCTGAAACCCACCTAACAAAGCGCCGATAAATGCCCCCGCGAGTGCTCCAAAGCCAAAACCTTGATATACGATTCCATAATTTGTACTATGATTTTTTAGACCGAAGAAATCCCCCACAATTGCCGGAAATATGGTGATATTACCTCCGAAACAAAATGCAACACTTGCAACACAAGTAAAATAAATAGCGTAGTTTAAATTCATAAAACTGAGTGTGAACACAGACAAACCGATTACGACAAAAGTTGCGGATACAATTTTTAATCGACCTATTTTATCCGACAATGTCCCGAGAATAATACGGCCTGCAGTATTAAAGATTGCAATCATTGCAACGGCATTCGCTGCGGTTGCTGCACTCAGTCCTACGAGTTGAACTCCGATATCTTTTACCATACCGATTAAATATAGACCGCTCATGCACGATGTAAATAACATAAAAAATAATAAATAAGCTTGTTTTGTACGTAACATTTCTTTCGGTGAATAATCACTACTTACAGTTTCAGATACTGTTTCATTTGTAGGAGCCTCACGTAAGAAGAAAGATCCTACGAGTATTACAATCAAAACGATTATGCCCCAATATAAAAAAGCTTCCGATACACCAACTGTATCAATTAGCTTTCCATTCACGTATTTAAAAATTAAGCTTCCCATTCCATATGCTGAGACTGAAATACCAGAAATTAAGCCTTTACGATTTGGAAACCATTTAATTAAATTTGATAATGATGTGATATAAGCTGTTCCATCTGCATACCCTACGACGACACCAGCTAGTAAATAAAGTAACGCTAATGAAGAGACTTGTGAGCTAAGAATTAATCCAAAACCAAGAATAATTCCTGCAGTTGCAATAAGTTTACGAAGTCCCATTTTTTGTTGTAATTTACCTGCAAACAAAGTTGAAAACGATAAAGAAAAGCTGGTAATTGAAAAAGTTATCGCCACAGTATGAAGTTCCCAGCCAAATTTACTTACTAAAGGTTGATTAAACAAACTCCATGTATAAATAGTTCCCAGCCCAATTTGCACGATGATTGTGCCTAGGACAATAAGCCATGGGTTTATAGATGCTTGTTTCATGCGAACTGTCCCTTTCTTATCATGACATGATTTATCACAATTTAGTATATCCGTGTTAAAAGACGAGATACGAATTTAAAAACTGGAAATTAAATTAGAGTGATTGTATAAAGTCAACAAAAAGGCACTTCAGTAAGAAGCGCCTTTTTGTTGATTAGATTATATACGGATTTATTGTAAAAAAGCTGTGTTAAGATAAGACATTTTCAAATGCTTATATACATATAGTACCAAATGATGCCCTTATTTTTATAGGGCCTAAGATGTATTTTTCTTTCATAAAAAAGTCTTATAAAAATAAAAATTAATATTCGATTTCCTCATAATCTTTTGGTTGTGGAACAGTTTGCATATTTGCTGCATCTTTTGGATCGCTATATATAGCATTTTGCTCTATGCTTGTGTCTTTGATATTTTGTTTTGTAGTTCTATTTGTTTGTTTTTTCATAAGGGCTCACTCCTTTTCTGTATAAAAGTAGTTATACCCTAATTTAAATATTTTTACTGGTATGTAAAAGATGATTTCGAGAATGTATCAGCGACTAAATTGCTAAATTCTCGTAAATAATACAGATAATTGTCTCCCCCATAGTTATATCTTTTATTATACATTTTGGCAACGACAACATTATATTCGGGAATAACTAAAATGGTGGGTCCTGTAATGCCTAATATTTGATACGAGCCTTTAGGCACTCTTTCTCCAAGTTCACTTTGTAAAGCCGGTGTGTTTTGAACGAACCAAAAACATCCATTTTGTGGTAGGTCCATGTTTTCATATTTTGGGCTTTGAAGACTTGTTGCAATTTTAATGACCTCTTTCGGTACAATTTGTTTTCCGTTTAAATACCCTTCATTTAGATGTAAATTTCCCCAATAGGCGAATTCTCTAGCAGAAACGAATAGATTCTTTTCTGTTCCATCATCTAATATTCCAGTACTGCATATCGCTTCTTCATGAGGATTTACTATTACCTTTACCAAATTCTCATGATGCTTTTTTCGCCATCCTGTTTCTTTAAAACCTGCAGGTATAAAGATACGTTTCTTTAATAGCGTTGGAAAACTTGTATTATATAGCTGATTAATAAGGTGCGTCATCATACGTACATTAATGTCTCTATATGCCCATCCTTTTCCAGGTTCAAATTCTCGATAAATGGTTCCGTCTACTTTTTCATTTAAACCGTGTGAATGGGTTACTAAATGTCTTAATGTTGTTTTACCAAGTAAATCTTTATCATAGTCTTTAAAATAATCAGCTGCGTAATCATCGAGATTCTTTATTTTCCCTTCATACAGGGCATAAGCGACTGCTAGACCTAAGTAGCTCTTTCTAGCCGAAGCGACATTAAATTGTGAAGAAGCTGTTATTGGTGCACTGTTTTCAGTATTAGAATGTTTTCCACTATAATGTTCAAGCACCACTTCATTATCTTTCATAATAAAAAGTGCTGCTGCAGTACTATGATTCTGTTCTTTTATTTCTTCTACCCATGAAACTAATTTTTGAAATGTATTCAATGTATCATTCACCTCTAAATAAAATGCTATATCAGATATTAAATTCGACAAAAATAGAAAATGCCCTTTAAATTATTTACTCTACAAAATGAAAGAAAAGTGTCTCTACAATTTGAACATGTACATACACTCTTCTTTCATATAATAACTTTATTTATGCTACAAAGTTAAATGAACCACCAGCTCCAGCAGCTAAAGCAGCCAAAGCATCCGCCACAACCGAAGCAACGTCCACCACATCCGCCACAACGTCCGCATCCGCCGCAGCGACGAGCATCTTCTTGTGCATAATAGTATGGATATTGGTTTTGATTATCCCAGTACACAACATTTCCAGACTGATAATCATTTAAATTCAATGAGTGCAGTTCTTGTTGAAACTCATTCATTTTTATGACCCCCGTTTATAAAATTAATCTTCCATCTAACATAATTCATTGGTGCTTTTCTATATTTTTTTGCTTGTTTAATCTCTGTAATAAGCAGTGATAAATATAGAAACTATAAACTAATTTCAATACGTACAACAACAAAATATGAGTTTTTACTGGGTGATGTACCTTGTTCGGTTGCCTATTTTTAAATAGCTTATATGATGGATTTATTATTATAAACATTTTCAAAATATGAAATTGGACAATGAATATAATTTTACATGAATTTCTCATTTGTAAATTTAATGGGGGAATCTCGCAATATGATATGGGGGGGTACAATCGAGGTGGAAAGAATAAGTTGGGTACTTATACAGTAATATTTACATTTAAGCACCCCATACCCTTTATCAACTTTTTATAAGTTGCTAATCCAACAATTTGATACATTATCTTTCTGCATCTTTTCTATTAATCTTTGAACAGAGGGTTCGGGCATTATTTTATATGTAATGAAATTTTCATTACTAAGGATGATCTAATGAAAAGCCAAGTGAGACTCTTTCGAAATCGGCGCTATATCACTATGTAAGTCTTTACTATAAACCTCGAAAACATGATTAATTTCATAATGAAGAGTCTCACTATCTTGCCAATCGTTTTCAATAACACCTAAAAAAGCGCCTAATTTCACAATCGATCCCTACCTCTTCTTCCAGTTCACGAATTAATGCGCATTCTGCAGGTTTTCCTAATTCTACATGACCACCTGGTAGAAAAGAATGATGCCTTTTATAATTTGCTATTAAAAGTTTGTTATCTTTAATAATGATTCCTCTTACAATATGATGAAATTTTGTTTTCGATTAGGTTTCTCCTCTTTATCCATTTTCTTAATTAAAGTTAAACAAGTAAACGATATACTTCTTCCCCATCATAAACATGATCAAGATTTACAAAACGATAGCTTTCATATAATCTTTTTGCCCGAGTGTTCTTTTTATGTATAGTTAGACGAATCTCTTATTCCGTACCTTTATTTCTTCTACCCATGAAACTATTTTTTGATATGTATCCAATGTACCATTCATCTCTATATGAAATGCTATGTCAAATATTAATTTCGATGAACATAGAAGATGCTCTTTTATTTGTTAAATTCACAAAATGAAAGAAAAGTGTCTCTACAGTTCATACTTGTATATACACTTTTCTTTCAAAAATATCTTTATTTATGTCACGAATTTAAATGACCCACCAGGTAACACCATTAAAACCGTCAAAACAATTAGAGCAACCACCGCAACCACCGCAACCACCACAACCAAAACAACCGAAGCAACCAACACACCGGAATCCACCACAACGAAATCCACCGCAACGGCCACCGCAACCACCGCAACCACCGCAACGACCACAACCGCCACAGCGACGAGCATCATCTTCAATATAGTAATGTGGATATTGGTTTTGCTGGTCCCAATACATAACATTTCCAGACTGATAATCATTAAGACTTAACGCTTGTAGTTCTTGTTGAAACTCATTCATTTTCATGACCTCCGTTTATAAATTAAAACCCCATCGATGCTTTCTTAGATTTCTGTTCGTTAAATCTAAGTAGAAATAGCGCTATAAACTAAGCTCAATACGTACACCAACAAAATATGACCTATCACTAGATGATGCACCTTGTTCATATGCCTATTTTTAGGTTGTTTTTATTATGGGGTTATTTTTATAAATGGAAATTATAAAATATGAATTTAAACAATAACATTTAGCTTTATGTCATCATTTTCTAGTTCTATAGCTTAAGCGTGGTAGTTTTTTGCGTGATATCTTTTAGTCATAAAAAACACAGATATTAAATTTTTAAAAAGATGAACTAAGAGTATATTAGTTTTTCGAGAAAGGGTACTTATATCATGTTTTTTTTACAACGTAGTACTCTTACATGTTAGTTTATAAATTGCTAAGCCAACAACTTGATAATTCCTCTTTTTGCACCTTTTCTATTAATCTTTGAACAGAGGGGTCGGGCATTATTTTATATGCAATTAGATTTTTATTATTAGGAATAATCCAACTAAAATCCAGGTGAGACTCTTTAGAAATTGGTGCTATATCACTATGTAATTCGTTACTATCAACTTCGAAAACATGATTAATTTCATAATGAAGTATTTCACTATCTTGCCACTGGTTTTCAATCACTCCTAAAAAGCGCTTAATTTCACAATCTATACCTATTTCTTCTTTCAGTTCGCGAATTAATGCGCATTCTGCAGATTCTCCTAACTCAACATGACCACCTGGTAGAAAAGAGTGATGCCCTTTGTAGTTTGCTATTAAAAGTTTGTTATCTTTTATAATGATTCCTCTTACAATATAATGAAATTTTGTTTTCAATTAGCTTCCCCCTCTTTATGCAGTAACTACTTTATAGTATTTATGTTCATAAAGAATATTACATTTATCCAAAATACTCATTTAGTAGTGGAATAATATAAATCATAGGTGTTTCGTAGGGATGAATGCGATGAATAACCGCAAGTGCATCTTTTACTATTTCTCGTTTGCACCGTATTTCCACCTTACATTCTTGTCCTTCGCATATTTGACCAATTTCTCCATTATAAGGTTCTGAGTTAGTTAGCGGTCTCCAGTACCCTTTAACTGAGCTATAAGACATGCAGTTATCATAATTCCCCACTTTACAAGCCTGGACTTTATTTAATGCATCTCGTAAGTCTTCAATAAATTCTTCTGGAATAAATATTTCGATTTTTACTTCGTTAAATTGCATTCTTTGTTTCACACCTTTTTTAATTAAAGTTAAACAAGCAATCGATATACTTGCTCTCCATCATAAACATAACCAAGGTCTACAAAACCAAGGCTTTCATATAACCTTTTTGCTCGAGTGTTCTCTTTGTGAACAGTTAGACGAATTTCCTTGCACTGGGAGAAGTGATTGGTAACCCATTTAATCATCTCTATAAAAGCAGATTTTCCGTATCCCTTTCCTTGATATTTTCCATCAATCAAAAACCCATTAATCCAATACATGTCCACTGTGTTTCTATCGAAGGCATGCATAATAAACCCAACCATAACATCATCATCGTATATAGCAAATGGTATATATTCTACGTTGTCACCATCTGGTTTTATATATACTTTTGCAAGTGATACAGCTACAGACGGTACAAATTGATTTTGTTCCTTGGATACTTGTAATTTTAGTGCGTCTTCCCAATTTTCTCTTGTCACGACTTTCAATTGTAGGTTTACCATATCAAACTCCTTTGGAATAATGGATTATGAAATTATTGAAAAATCCTTATATGAATTGAAACAACACAAATAATTGGTAAGAAAAAAACTTCTTTAATTTTAATTCTTCTTTTATATTCGTTTCATTCCATTAATCTCCTTTTTCTCATATAGATTTTAAAACATCGAATGTGATTTATTTACATCGTTTGTTCTTTCAATTCGTATGTAGTGATCTTTTTCGTTTTTTATATGTGCAAGTACAACGCCAAATATTGTTATGACACCACCAAGTATTGATAACATAGTAGGAACCTCTCCTAACCATATCCAACTAATAAAGCAAGCAAACGCTGGTGTTAAATAAAGTGAGCTCGTTGCTTCAGAGGCTCCAGCATGAGAAGTTATATAAGCCAAAGCTATATACGGAAGTACCGTTGGAAAAAGACCTAAATACACAGCGCTAAGAGTAACTTCTATAGGAGCTTTTACTATTTCAGAGCCAAGCCCTGGTAAAAAGATTAGCATTAATACAGTCCCTGCCCATATCGTATATACAGTAAACGGTAAACTTCCATATTTTTTGAGGAATGGTTTTTGAAAAACAAAGAATAAACTTTCTGAAATTGCAGCAATAAGTATAAGTAGTATGCCAGTGTTGAATCCGAGTTCATCTCCAGTACTAATTGATATGAGTGCTACTCCTATAAAACTAACTGCTCCTCCTATCCATCCCCATAATTTAAATTTTTCACGGAAAAATATAAGAGCAAGTACTGCAGTTATGATAGGGGTAACTGATACAATCAAACTTGCAGGCCCTGCGCTCACACTTTTCTCTCCATAATTTAAGGTGATGTGATAAACGGTAAAACCTAAACCGCCTAGAATGAATATTACCGGTATGTCTTTTAATTCTGGTAGACGCATTCTACGTATGACCGCTAAAATAACTAAAGCAAATGAGGCTATTAATAAACGTAATAACGTAAGATGTTCCGGCGTATATGCTTCAAGCCCAACGCGAATTCCAGGAAATGCAGAACCCCAAAGAACAATCGTAATACAGTGTGAGAATAAAACACGGAAATTCCATTCACTATATTTCATACCATCTCTTCCTTTCATATAGAAAAAGCCAGCCACTTTTCCTTTTCCAATTATTTCTTTTCATAATATTCAATCGTTGATAAAATGTCTTCAACCAGTTCTTTAATAAAAAAACCAACCACTTTACGGTTCATTAGTAGAAAAAAGGGGGCTTTTTATGAATACATATAATCCAAAGTCGAATAAACAATCCCCCAAGTACCAACAGATTATGGAGTATATGAAAGTAAAGATTACAAATGGCGAATGGCCGATAGGTAGTAAAATCCCAAGTCAACGAAAATTGGCACAGATATTTGATGTAAATCGAAGTACGGTTATTACAGCATTAGAGGAGCTAACTGCAGATGGTTTAATCCAAGGGAAAATGGGTATGGGTACAATTGTGGTCAATAATACATGGACCCTATTAGCTACTGATCCACCGCCTAATTGGAATGAGTATGTGAAAGCGGGTTTGCATAAACCGAGCAAAGAAATGGTTCAAGAAATTAATACAGTAGAATCAAATAAACAATTCATTCACCTTAGTAAAGGCGAACTTGCTTCTAATATTTTCCCATTAGAAACAATGCAATTAGTCATGCAAGAAGTTTGTAAAAACCTCACTGCTTTCGGATATGAAGAACCAAAGGGGTTTCTTCCTTTACGTGAAGCCATCAGTAATTATGTAAGTTCATTTGGTATTCATGTCTCACCATCTTCCATATTAATCGTCTCTGGAGCTTTACAAGCATTACAGTTGATAGCTGTTGGTCTGCTACATAAGGGATCTCCAGTTCTACTTGAACAACCATCTTATCTCTATTCGCTTCATGTATTCCAATCAGCAGGAATGCATTTATCAGGAGTATCCTTGGATTGCCAAGGGGTTATACCAAGTGAGTTATCTAGACTGAATAAATACAATGGTGAAAAAACTGTTTTATATTCTATTCCTAGCTTTCATAATCCCACAGGAACTTTAATGTCAAAAACTCGGCGAAAAGAACTTATAAAAGTATGTGAGAAAGAACAACTTCCTGTTATTGAAGATGATATTTACCGTGAATTATGGATTGATGAGCCACCTCCTCTCCCGTTAAAGGCAATGGATAAACACGGACATGTATTACATATCGGTAGTTTATCAAAGACACTAAGTCCAGGTTTAAGAATCGGATGGATTATCGGCCCTGAACCTGTAATTGAACGATTATCAGATATAAAAATGCAAACAGACTATGGTTCTAGTTCTTTATCACAAAGAGTTGCTGAAAAGTGGCTTTCTAGCGGTTTGTATCAAGAGCATGTAGAATTTGTGAGAGCGCAACTAAAGATACGAAGAACCCTAATGATTCAAGCATTGGATATGTATTGCAAAAATATTGCCGAATGGAATGTTCCTAGTGGTGGTTTTTTTATATGGTTAAAAATAAAACCGAAAATTCCAATGAAAAAACTATACTCAAAAGCGTTATCTAGCGGGATACTTCTTAACCTAGGGCGTATTTATGGAGAAGAGTCTGATCAGCATATTCGACTTTCGTATGCCTATGCATCTGTGGAAGATCTAACAAAAGGAATCTATCAATTAAGCGAAATTGTTCGAGAGTTGATAAACTCATAGTAAAAAAGCCTGTTCCTTTAAGAAACAGGCTTTTTTATAAATTTATTAATCCTCTTATTGAAATAAAGTGAAACTCCTATTGGCGGGGTGTTTAGTTCCCCACTGATGGTTAACACAACCAATAGGGATTTATATTTTTTTATTCATTCATTATGGTTCTAATTTCTTATAAGGCAAGAATATTTGCATTAATTTATCTCTCCACAAATAGCCTATTTGCTTGTTCTAAATATTACAGGTAGCAATTCGTATTTTTATTCCTTTCTAGTTTTTATAAAGAGTTTTCTCCAAAACTCCTTTTATAAAATCTGTTTTCGCCTTACAATAACGATCAATATCTTTCCGATAATTTTCAGCTAGTTTGTATTTCAATTCCTCATATTCTTTACGTGCAGCTTTATTCGACGATAAATAATCACGTAAAGCGATATGCTCTAAATAACCTTTCCCGTCCTTTGGACAATCATAGAGATGGTATTTCATAAAATGATCTTCTTTATTCCGTTGAAAAGCTTCACGACCTTCAACACCTAGATCTCCTTGATATTGATAACCTTCTTTTTCTAATCGTTTTATAATATCAGGCAAAATATCGTAACTATCTATAATGACATCAATATCAATAATCGGTTTCGCTGCTAATCCTTCAATAGAAGTGCTCCCTACATGTTCAATTCTTAAAGTCAAATCTCCAATATAACTTTCAATCATCATTTTGATTTTCTTAAATTCCATTTTCCATTCAGGATTATAAGGCATAATTTCTATTACTCTTGTTTTTTCAGCCATTAGTCTGTTCCTCCTTAATAAGACCTAGAACTTTTGCAAAAGCAGGTTCTGTTTTCTCTTTTTTTCAGAACTGTAATATCTCCTCAAACATGAGGTAGTTACTTAAAATTACAATATATATTCTAAATTAGCTAATAAAATATGATGAAAAATATTAAAGATAGAGAATGTTCTAGAAGCACCTTTATTTCAATATATTAAATTGAACCAAAGATGTATTTCATCTCTTCGTTAACAAACCAAAAATATTAAAGTAGCAAAGGAGGAAGTTTATTGGATATCTTTCACATCCTGTTAATCATTCATATTCTATTTGGGACCATATGTTTAATTTCAGGGGCGGTTGCAATGTCTGCAAAAAAGAGAAAAGGAACTCATACAGAATGGGGTGAAGTTTACCATGCATCTTACGTTGTAGTTTTCATCACTGCAATTATATTATCTATTTTACATTGGAATGAGATTGCTTATTTGTTTTATGTCGCACTTTTTTCTTATTCATTTGCTATTTATGGTTATCTTGCAAGAAAAAGACGTTGGAAAAATTGGATTCATCATCATATTAGAGGTATGCTAGGTTCATATATAGGTGCTGTAACGGCCCTTTTAGTGAACATCGGGAGCTATATTCCAATATTAAATTTACTTCCTAAACTATCGTTTTGGTTTTTACCTACATTGATTGGTACCCCACTTGCAATAATGGTTGTAAAAAAATACAAAAAACATACAAACAAGTAAAAAGTTCTATCTCTCTTGGAAAATAATAAAAGCACCATTAATCATGCAGTAAATATTCTGCTTCGATAATTAGATTCAATGATTTATATTATGACGCAATCATTTTAGTTGAAAGAAAAAGAATCCAGATTTTACTGGGTTCTTTTTTACTTTAGACTCGTCATGTTAAATCTATTTCTGTATCATTGTCAATTAATTATTAAAATAAAATAGACGATCTACGGATTAGAAAAATCCTTAAATCGTCTATTTTAGCTGTGTAATTTCCTACACTTACACTCTTGAAGTATGTTTCGAAATAGCGTTAATTATATTACCCCAATCATCAAAGTGAATTTCATGCCCCGTTCCCTCTAGTGGTAGTAACGATGCATTAGGAATTTCATTAGCTAGAGCTAAGCCATGTTCATACGGAAGCGCCGTGTCTTCGGTACCGTGAATAACCAAAGTAGGTATATGTATTTCTTTTAATTTCCCCTCATAGTAATCATCACCTTTAAGCAGTGCATGATTAAACATACTGAGTAGATTGTTTGCTCTTTTTATTTCTTTTGTTACCTGCTTTGTAACTCTTTGTTCATCAAATTTATGCTTTGGTCCACAGAGTAATGCTGATCCTCTAACCAAATAATTCACTACAGATTCGTTATCTGTCCAGTCCAATTTACTTCCATTCGCATGATTAGCAAGAATTTTTTCATCCATTGGAGGTAAATTTCGATTATTTTCATCAGACCCATAAATACTTGATGCAATCAAAGTCATTGTTAGAACTCTTTGAGGATGTCTTACTGCGATAACTTGAGCAATCATACCTCCCAAGGACATTCCAACAATATGCGCTTGATTAATATGGTATGTATCCAGTACTCCAACAGCATCATCCGCCATGTCTACTACAGTATACTGAGAACTCCCTGGCTCGTAGACAACGGAACGTCCAACATCTCGATGATCGTATCGAATAACGTATCGCCCTGTATCCGCTAATCTTTGGCAAAACTCTTCATCCCAGTAAACCATTGAACACATTGCTCCCATAATCAATAAAGTAGCTGGATGATTAGGATCTCCAAAACTCTCTGTGCATATATCAATTCCATTAATTTTATTTATCTTTTCTTTCATAATTCATTCCTCATTTCATTCGAATTTGGTTATTTGGAAAAAAGTACATCAAAACAGCTCAAAATTCACTTTAGAAAAATGAACGAATAGAAATGTACCTGAAATTAACGGAAACGATTGAACTTTATAATCATGCTAAACACTCTCCTTATAAGAGATGAATAAGAGGCTTTAGCCCACTATTTATTATAATATGTCTTAGTAGCGTAGTTAATCTATTTTATTACTAATGAATATTGATCAATAAAACATCCAAATCATAATATAAGATGTTTTATTTTAGCTTTTTATGTGCTGCAAACGATCCGGATAATTCGTGAACATGCCGTTTACACCCCATTCAATCAATTTTTTCATATCTTCCTCTTTATCCACTGTAAATGGGTGAATTTCTAAGCCGTGTTTTTGTATTTTTTTAACATAGGTAGCATTCATAGATGTATAATTCATGCCCAAGCCCAAACAATACGTTTTGTACTCCTTAAAGTCTTCATTAGTTAATCTCGTTGCTTCCTTATGTGTTAATAATTGCACTAGAGGAATGCTTGAATTTAGACTATGAACTCTTTTTAAACTTTCTTTACTAAATGATTGGATGATTATTTTTTCCTTTATAATACTTGGATCAGTTAATTTGTATTGATTCAGTATTTCTAATAGTTTTTCTTCCATTCCAGGATAGTCTTCTGGTGATTTTGTTTCGATATAATATCGAGCATCATGTCCAAACGTTTCAATAATTTCTGCAAGTGTTGGTACTTTTACATCCTGAAATTCTTCTTTTACTAGATTGGGATGTTTTTTGTTAAAGAAACTACTAGCATCAAGTCTTTTTATTTCTTCCAATGTATGATCTTTAACAAGTCCTGATCCATTTGTTGTTCGATTTAATGTATCATCATGCATGGCAATTAAGTGCCCATCTTTTGTCATTTGAAGATCTATTTCTATATAATCGCTTTTAAATTGTTGACCTAATTTGTAAGCTGGTATTGTATGTTCTGGAGCATATGCGGATGCCCCTCTATGAGCAATCGTTATTACATTATCTGATTGGTTCTTAGCTTTTATGTAATTCTTTTCTTTTGTTTGCTGTAGAATGACGATGCTTATTCCTATCCAAAGGAAAATAATTGTAGTGATAAGTGGTTTTTTCATAGTAATATTTTAACTCCTAGTCTTTTACTCTATTTATCTATATTACACGTTAAAATTTAAGTAGGCTTAAATTTGTTATTAAGGTTTTGTAACAAAGTTATGCAGTCTGTATAACGGGTAATTGCATAGTCAATATTTTTATAAAAAACAGACCATGCTTTCAGGATTGAATCTATCCTAAAGCATGGTCTATTTACTATGAGTTACAATTCAATATTTTTAGGTACTTCCTTTACACCTTTAATCGGTAAGCAAGTACCTATTAGTGCAATGATAGCACATCCAATAAACATAACAGGTAACCCATATACAGCAAGTAAAGATAGCGTACCAAAAATAATTAAATCCAGCACTGAATCGAGCACTGATAACAATGAAATTGTGGTTGCACGTACATGTGATGGAATTATATCATTACTCAGTTGTGAATAAATCGGGTATCTTATTGCTCTTACAAATCGTAATATAATAAATGCTCCTAAAACGACCCATAACGTATTTCCAAAGCACGCTGCTAATAGTAATCCACAGACAGCTAATGCACCTGAAAGATTTAATAAAAATATACGAGAGAATTTTTTGGTTAACCATCCTATTGAAATGGATGCAAAATATCCGCCTATTGCAGCGACTGCATATAATATACCAATTGCAAATACAGGAACTCCTGCATTTTTCAAAAGTAGTTGATCGTAGTTATCAAAAACCGCACTCGCTGAAATAAATACAAGTGATATATTCAAGAACATGATGAGTAATTGAGGTGCTTTTCGAATCACTTGTATTCCTTCGACTACTTGTGAATACGGTGACTCAATATATTCAAATCCCGCTGCTGGATTTTTTATAAATAAAATTAAAAATAATTCTACGAAATGAAAAAAAAGCCCGAGTGTAATTAAAATAAGAAATTGCTCTTCCTTTAAATCTTTCGCAAAATAAGATCCAAAAATAACAGCAATCATCATTGAAATAAAGCTAGCCGATTGAATTTTTCCCATCGCTTTATCCATAAGATGTTGTTCATTCGTTTCTTTTAACGATTCATATATTAAGGCTTCGTCAGCACCTGAGAAGAAAGTGACTGATAAACCATTCAACAAGCTATATAAACAAAATAACCATATATTATCAGCAAAGAACAAAATAGAGATACTTATAATTTTGATGCAAGCGCCTGTTATAAACGAGAGTTTTAAGCCGAAGCGATCTGCAAAAACGCCTGCCGGTACTTCTCCAATTAAAACCGCTCCACTCCAGCACATTAATACAATGAGAATATTGGAAGGAGTGAGTCCTCTTTCAACATAAAACAACGTCATAACTGCTTGTAAAAAACTAATTGTTCCAAAAAAATGAACCCAAAATAAAATAGAAATATTATGATTTGCCAGCGTATATTTTTTCAAACTTTCTCCTACTTTCCGATATTTATATTCTTTGCGGAAATAGGAGTGCTAAGTTAGCTTAAATGCTATTCACTCCTCTTCCTTCATTTGAGATTCGTTTTAAATTTTTTAACATGCGAATTCCTCCTTACGTTTAATTATATGTATCGTAACAAAAATTCTAAATATTTACAAAACGAAAATATAAACTGGATAAGATTGTCGAAATGAAAAAAGTGGTATATAATAGGCAGTAACATTACTAGTAATTATTTTAGGTATTCCTAGAATAAAGGAGCGATACATATGAAAATTACTATTTATTTCGGAAGTCATGAAGATCAAGATGTACGTACAATGGATTGTCATTTAGATGTAGACGATGCAGAAGAACTTGTTTCTGTTTCATAATATAAATTACAAATAATATGGGTTGAATCCTCTTCCCACTTACGTTCAAGACACCTTTTAAAAGGTGTCTTTTTTATTGTTTTTTGATAAAAATCCCTTTACTTTGTAGTGATTAAATAGTAAAATATAGATATGCGAACAAATGTTCTTTTTTATTTCAATCGTACTTGAAGGGATGATTTTTACAATGGCTCAAAACAAGCGCAGAGGAAGAAAAAAGCATACACCGACTATCTCAAATACAGGCTTTATCGGTTCTGTGTTTATTGATACATTGGAACTACAAAAAAAATCCTATTACTTTGCCCGAAAGAAACTTCAAATTGTCCATCATGTGTTAGATGGTCTTGCAGGAGCAACAAGCTCTCTATTTAAAGAACATAATATTTCTGCATATATATCTTGTGTGTATTTACATAAACAAAAGAAAATCGGTTTTGTTCTCTCCACAAAACCTTTTGAACAAGCTGATGGTGTTGCTTATTTTAAAAATTACTTAATTGAAAAGAATTTTTACGATTCTCAAGATGCTGAATTTCAAGAGGTATTTAATACAGGCTTTATTGGGGTTGTATTTGCTGATTTATCTAGCATTGACCGCTTTAACTTTGATTTTGAAATGAGTATGCTATCAAAATTAATGAAGGATATGATTATTCCTGTTAAGGAGCTATTTTTACGTCATAATACCCCTGCTTATATCTCTACTTCTCATTTAGAGGAACAAAATAAATTAGGCTTTGTTTTATCTATAAAACCTTATGATGAACGTGCAGAAGCGGATTTATATTTTGAAACATATTTAAAAGAACGTGGCTTATATATTGGTGATGAAGAAGAGGACATTGATAAGATTGTTATTCGAAAAAAAGTTGAATTAATATAGAAAAAATGCAGGATTGCAATATATCCTGCATTTTTCATTTAAAGACTTCATTTTCTAAAATAACGACAGAATCATTTGTCATTCTCCCAGCTTCTTTTGTATAACTTACAAGTCGTTGTATATTGTCACAACACAACTTTGCTCCCCATACAAGTAATGGAACACCAATAAAATCAATATGGAACCTTCTTGAAAACAAGCCTCCAAACGTCATAGGAAGTGGCACTGTTGGAGATGTATTTGAAAAAATGATTTTTTCGTTGTTTTGATATTGATGTTGAAGAATTTCTCCTAAATTCTTCATAGCTGGAACAACTAACTTTGATGTTCCGTGCCCTATTGTGTAAACTGGGTTCCCTTTCTCGTCTCGCCCATGAAAAATTATTTTTCCCATATCAGAAGTTTTGAGTTTATTGAAATAATCCACATTTAAAATTTCTTCTTTGGTCAGTCTTCGATCGGTTGGTAATTTGTTTAAATGATATGCTGCCGCAAGTGAGGTTGTATGCGTTCCGCCAAAATCAGTGTAAATAAAGATCATGGTATCATTCCTTATCATAAGTGTTCAATGTTTATTAGTATCACCATTTCAATATTTACTAATCAAATAATGTGGGGATTTTATAACTTATTTGATTAATTTGATATATTTCTTTCAAAAATAATATCTTCTACTTATTACTGTAACAAGTGGCGTACAGAAAAAGCGTTTGTATAACGATTAACATATAATGTGTACCTCACGAAGAAATATACTTGAGTTTTAAGTTACAATACGATTATGATATCTAGATAGAATATAATACTGAAAGGATGGTGTATTCTCTTTGAATATCCTTGAAACAGAACGTCTTATCCTTCGCCTACAAACAACCGACGATGCATCATTTATCCTTGAGCTTTTGAATGACCCTTCTTGGTTACAATTTATAGGTGATCGCGGTGTGAGAACGATAGAAGATGCAAAAGCTTATATTTTGAATGGAACGGTTCGTATGTATGAGCAATATGGTTTCTGTCTTTTTTTAGTAGAACGAAAGGAAGATCATGTTCCAATTGGAATTTGTGGTCTAGTAAAAAGAGATTCACTGGAAGATGTAGATATTGGCTTCGCCTTTCTTCCCAAGTATTGGGCCAAAGGATATGCCTATGAAGCAGCTTCTGCGGTGATGGCATATGGAAAAGATAAATTGGGGCTAAATCGTATTGTGGGGATTACTACTCAAGAGAACCACGCTTCAGCTAAGCTATTAAAGAAAATAGGATTACAGTTTGAACAATTAATTCAGTTAGCTAATGATGCTGAAGAACTTAGTCTGTTTGTATTCGATAAACGAAAAGATAACCATATCAACAAATAGCAAACATATTAAAAATAGGAACTCATGTAAAAGACTCTCCAATCGGAGAGTCTTTGTCTTATATACTGAATTTTGATAGATCATTTGTCGGTATAACTATTTTATAGCCTGTACAGATACGGGCTTCCATCCCTTATTTTCAACCCAATCAATGTATACTTTATATTTTTTATTGCTTTGCTTATCTCGCACATTACCATATGCTTTATTCGTTCCATTATTTCCGATAAAATCATAAATGATTTGTGATTCAGGAACATCAACAGCGGAGGAAATTGCCTTTTTCATCTCATTCCAATCTGTCGTTCCCTCTTTAAATTGCATGGCAGGTTTTGTTCCTTGTTCTGTACCAACTGGCTGCCATTGATTATTTTGTTCAGTTTGGTTTTTAGTTGTTCCCTCTTCATTCACCTTCTGCTTTTCCATGTTTGTATTCTTTTGTTCTTCTTGTTTTTTCACTTGATTTTCATTAAGCTGCTTTTCTTTTTCCGGTAATTTTGAGGTTTCTTTCACTTGATTTTGTTGCTCTGCTAATGTTTGTTTTTCAACTTCTTTGTTTAATTGTTCTTTTGATGCGTCTTCTTCTGATTGTTTTGCGTTTTGTTCCTCTAATTTACTTTTTTTCGCTTCTTTAGATGCTAATTGATCTACCTTCTTTTCTTCTAGACGCTCTTTTCCTTTTGTTTGATCAGTAAAAAATAACTGATAAGATACCATGCTGACTGTCAGTAATACCAAACTTAATCCAATATTAACAACACCGCGCTGTCGACGGGTTTGTTGTTTTTCTTGAAACCTACTTTCATTTCCCATTCCTGAAACCTCCATATGACTTTTACAGTATACCTGTATGTTGTTTTCTTTACTTTAGACTCTAGTAAGTTTATTTTCATATTTTTGATGTTGATAAACTTTAAAATTCCATATGTATAGTCTTTCTCATTTTCCCCCTTATCACTTACACAAACATCTATTGTAAATTCATTTTTTAATTCGTACATTATTACACACGCTTTTCTATATTACATTTTAATATTCAGAATTTCAACAATAAAATTCATATTAAGCTAGAATATTTCTACTATTTTTAATACAAGTTTCGATTACTTTAACAATTCATTTATTTTTATGAAATACTTGGGAATTTAAAAACGAAAAATGGGGGTAAAATGATTAGGAACTTGAAAAATAGTAGCATCTAAAATACGTATACGTTAAAAATAAGAAGTATATTGACTTTGGATTTGAGACGAATTGTTTAGTTGGATTTAGACTAAAAGAGAAAATATGCGCTATAGAAATAAAATAGCGCACTCGAAATCATAAAAAAGAGTGTCAATCCTTCTTGGATTAACACCCCAATACTAAGCTAATTTTTAACATCTTACATATTTACGTTTGAAACCAAGCCTCCCTCTATCAATTTCTTTATGAATACTTTCGTAAGCATTTAGGAAACTGCTTTTTTTCTTGTCCCGTTTTACTTCTACTGTACCTATTTCCTTTGTGGTCTCGACTGCTTTTTCATGTAACGGCAAATATGAAATCCCCACGGTGTATAGAAAATTATTCATAGCGGATTTCGTTCGTTCTGGCGAATCATGAATCGTATTTTTCACAATTTCAAGCATATTAGAAATCTTACTTTCGGAAAATTCATTGTCTAAGCGATTCCCTAAAAGCCAGCAGTAGCAACTCCAGCCCGCTGACATTCTCAGTTCGTCACCGCTTGCAATCCATTTATCAGCAACGTCTTGTGCAAAATCTGACTCTGATAAAGTTACTGCCACCACAAAATCAGACAGCATATAAAAATACGCCCCATCCATCCAACGATCAAAATCCGACTCACTCATAGCTTTTGGGTTTGCAATAATGCCCGCAAAGTACATTGCATCGTAGTTACCTGTGGAATAAAGCTCTTCAGCTAAACGTTGATTCATTTTTAATTTCTTTGCGATTGGTTTCATAGCACCTGTAGCTACCCCAAAAAGCGGCTCTTGCGCACCATTGGATATGTACATTTTTTTCGTTCGTTCCTTACCGAGGGCTTCCAGCTCCTGCATAACTTTTTCGAAATCCATAGTTTTGCACTTCCTTCCTTTATATTAAGACCCTTCTAATTGTAACTTTATTTTGATAATGGTAATAAATATGTCCTTTTCTATAACCAGAGGACTTCGTAATATCTTTAACAGAAGTCTTTGCATAAGAAAATAGTTCGGTTACTTTTTCAGCTATCACTTATTTTTCTTGTTCAATGTCATAACGTCTTTTATTCAACACTTTTCTCCTTTCATTTGTATCTTTGAATTATGAACGTTAGTTCTCACTCTGGTCTATGTAAATTTTCTATATTTAGCAACTGATTTGTTTTTTATTTTTCTTATAAATACGGTGCATGAAATTACTTATTGGAGTACCTCCAATACTTCGGACTCTGTACATTGATAGTTTCTTTAATTGCTATTACCAGGATAATAAAAGCATATTTTATTATATGGAGACCCATTCTTTATAAAAATTACTTGTAGAAAATTATCTATGGGAATGCAATTCATTTTTTTAATTCGTGTTTTTTATCCTCTTTACATATATTTGTAAAGAGAAGGGAGGGACAGAAATGAGAATTGCATATACAGATAGTGATGTGGACTTATTAGCTCGTCTAATGAGAGCAGAGGCTGAAGGAGAAGGACAACAAGGTATGTTGGATGTTGGAAATGTCGGTGTGAACAGAGTCATGTGTGATTGTCTAGATTTTAAAGGAATTACAAATATTCAACAAATGGTGTACCAACAGCAAGGTGGAAATTATTCATTCGAAGCTGTAACAAAAGGATATTTTTATCAACGTGCAAGAGAAACTGACAAAGAACTGGCAAGGAAATGCCTAGAGTACTGGAGAGGACATCCCGCAACCAATTCTCTTTGGTTTTTTAATCCCGTAGGAAATTGTCCTCCTGTTTGGTGGGATCAAACATTAGCTGGGCAATACAAAGAACATTGTTTCTACAAACCAAAGAGCATTGATTGCCCCAAAGTATATTCTGGAAAATAACGCTTATTTGATATGGCTTTAAACCCTTTTTATAATTCATTCTCCCTTTCAAAAGTTAAGAAAAAGCCTTGGCTATGTTTCATATACTAGCAGGGCTTTTTCCATTGGTATTTCTCTAATGAATTGTTAAATACGCTTATGAATTATTTGTAGTCCTCTGAAACGAGTTATCATCCAAATCCTCTTCAATTGATCCATGATTCATGTTTTTTCCGTAAAATATTTCATCCATTTCTGTTTTTAATTTTTTTGTAATTTCCTCTCGTTCTTTTACTGGTAACTTCTCTTGTGTATAGCCAAATAGATAGTTGTTTAGGTCAAATTCTTTCAGTTTACATTTTGTGTGAAAGATATGCTCTTGATATACATTGACATCAATCATGTCATAGAGACTTTTCACGTTATTTGGAATATAATTTTGGATGGAACTTATTTCGTGGTCAATAAATAACTTGTTACCTGTTATATCTCTTGTAAATCCTCTAACGCGGTAATCAATGGTCATAATATCAGTATCAAATGAGTGAATAAGATAATTTAATGCTTTAAGGGGGGATATTTCACCGCATGTAGCCACATCAATATCTGCTCTAAAAGTGCTGATCCCCTCATCTGGATGATATTCAGGATACGTATGAACTGTGATATGACTTTTATCTAACTGCATAACAACTGAATCAGGAAGAGGTCCAGGAGATTCAGTGAATGATTCCGTAGGTACTTCTACCACTGGTCCTTCTGATACTAATATAGTTACGCTTGCTCCTTGTGGTACATAGTCCTGTTTAGCGATATTCAGTACATGTGCTCCTATAATGTCTGAGACATTTTCCAAAATTTTAGTTAATCTGTCTGCATTATACTGTTCATCTATGTATTCTATATAAGCTTCTCGTTCTTCTTTTGTTTTTGTATAGCAAATATCATACATGTTAAAACTTAATGATTTTGTTAGGTTATTAAATCCATGCAATTGAATACGTTGTTCTGGTGTTAGTTTCATAATAAAATTCCCCATTCTTTTTTCTGCTCAATAATGTTTTAGAAATCCTTTATGAAATATAGTTCCATTCTACAATTTTTTCATACATTTTCTTTTTGCATTAGAATTACTTGTAATTATTGTATTGTTATAATTTATTCTTATTGTAAAATACGGTAAATGAAATTCAGAATAACAGCCATGTAAAGAATAAAAAAGCTATTTAGAGTAATTTAATATGATTACTCTCAATTAAAACATTATTTATTTAAATCTTTTTTCGTTACTTCACTTCTAACATTCACATCTTTTGAGAATTCAGTATCGTTTTTTAGGTTATTCGGATATTTGTTTTTGCGTTTTCGATTATCATTTCGATTCGTCATCATTGATCCTCCCTCTTATGAACATTCGTACCTATTTTGTACAAAAGGACTGATTTAATACAATATGATTCGTTGATATCAACAACTACTTTACCACTTTTTGTAAACTTTCTTTTTGAAAAAACACTTACTGGTTGGCGCATACTACGTTTATTGGAGGTGACAATCATGGGACACAATCAAAACCCGTTTACAACAAAAAAGCGTACTGCCAACGGGCAATACGATAAAGAAGCACACAGCATCGACAGCCACGGTAACTTTGTACCTAATACTCCAACGAATGACGCTGTTCTTCGCACTGAAAGATCGAAGAACAAATGAAAGAAGCCCTGGATTTTCCCCTGGGCTTTTTCATTTCTAAAAATTATTGATATTGTTTGTCATAAATAACAAGTAAGTGGCATTCCTTTTTTACTGGTCTATCAAGAATACTGTTACCCCTGATTCTATGTGGTCATCCCTCTCTTGCATCAACAATGAATGCTCGAGTATCAATTACAGATGAAAGAAGTCATTTTTGCTACTAGAAACCGTAATAAAATTAATACCAGAAGATTTTATATTGTGTTTACACCCTGCGTAAGTAAGATTCAAAATCCCCCAATTTAATACAATTCGTTCAATGCTTTTCCAAGCTATTTGGACATGTTAAAGAATGAGGTGACAGTTATGAAAAATGAAATATTAAAGTTAGTTCCAGAACCGGTAAAAAAGTTAATCCAGAAGAAAGTTAAAGATAGCAACCGAAGCATTATTGAATTAATTATCGATGATGCGACTGCATATGGACTTGATCCGGAGCAAGTAGTCCCTTGTATCATGGCTGCTTATTATGCTCACCAGTCCACTCATTATCCTAGTAAAATGGAAGATGAATGGATCGGAATCTTAGTCTTCTACACGGCTATACGCTCAGCAATGAAACTTTTATCTTACGGTAAATTTAAAGCAAAGCGATCAGAAAGTGGATGGATGAGATATACAGAGGATGGAATTTCGTGAAACGGCATGGTTGATTAGTACATAATAGATATCCTAAACTTCGCGTAGAAAACGCTTTACAAAAAATGCATTACTAAAGATAAGGTTCAGATACTTTCGCCCCCCCAATAAGCCAATATGTTTTTCTATCCTATTTGATTCTTTATTTTCTAATTAAATATAGTGCGTGAAATTAACATTTATGTGCATGAAAAAGAACCTATCATTTATGATTAGGTTCTTTTCTAGTGACTTCTAGGATTAAAGTGTATGATTATATTTCGATAATAATGGAATTCGTTTCGAAACGGATCCATAGATTCTAAATACCATTTGTATGAATGGCTCTAATTTCCGTGTACTTTGCATTACTATGCCACAAGTTATAAATGACAGGAATGCTCCACCAATTATATCTGCTGGATAATGGACACCAACGTAAATACGTGAAACTCCAACTAGTACTGCCCAAATTAATGCGATATATTTTAACCTTTCTCCTCTCAATAACATTGTAAATGCTATTGAGAATAAGAGTACAGAATGATCACTTACAAATGATGAATCTACTGCATGTGGTACTAATTGATGAACATGATAAGTTACAAAAGGTCTTGCATGATAATATACTGCATGAATAAAAACATTTAATAACAATGAAACTCCAACTGTAAGAACAGCATATACAACAGTATATTGTTTTTGAATTGCCATTTCTTTTTTTGCATTACTAAACCATAAAATAAGCATAAAAAGAGCTGCCACATAAAGCGCGCTATTTGTAATCATAATCATGAACTTATCTAAAATGCTTGAGGTTCCTGCTAAATTATTAATCCATTGAAATACTGTGTAGTTCATACCCGCTCTCTCCTTATTTTCATTACATTCGTACTTTAAAGAAGTACAAGTTTTATCGCTTTACACAGTATACAACAGCAATATGAAAATACCTTAAAACTTTTCTCATCTATTTCTCATTTTTATGTGCGACATAAGGAAACGAAATTGTAACTGATGTACCTTCTTTTTCCTTACTTTCTAATATAATATTTCCATTATATTTTTCTATAAGTCGTTTTGCGATGGAAAGCCCTAGGCCATTTCCCCCCTCCTTACGACTCCTTGCTTTATCTACTCTATAAAAACGATTAAGTACATATGGTAAATCTGATTCGGGTATTCCGACGCCATGATCTATAATACGTATGATAATATTTTCAGTTTGTATATTCGTTTGAATACAAATGTATTTATCATTTGTTTTGGTATATTTAATTGCGTTATCTAGTATGATAATTATTATTTGCTCTAAGTAAGGTGCTGGTATAGCCGCATAAGCCTCTTCGGCATATAATTGTATATCAAATTCAAATTCGGTTTGAAGAACTTCAAAATTTTGGATTACTTGTTTTAACACAGTATTTACATGTACAAGCTCGACTGATGATGCAGGAATTTGCTCCGATTCTGTTCTGGATAACTCTAATAATTCTGAAACTAACTTATTCAATCGATCCACTTCTTTCAAACTAGATTGAAGTGATTTTTGTAAAATAACAGGATCATCCTTTCCCCAACGGTTTAACATGGATAAATGTCCTTGAATAATTGTAAGAGGTGTTCGAAGTTCATGTGAAGCATCTTCAACAAACTGCTTTTGTTGTAAAAAAGATCTTTCTACATCATCCATTAGTTCATTAAATAGAAAGCCTAACTTCGCAAGTTCATCATTATTTTCTCGTACGGGAACTCTTTCTTTTAATCCGTTTGTTTTAATTCGATTCATCGTATCAGTTATATTCTGAACACTTAATAAAAGTTGTTTAGCAATAATCCTCCCACCTAAAAAACTAAGTATAAGTCCACCAATACCAGCTGCAACCATTACAACGAAAATAATTTTTAACAAGTGATCGAAGGCCTCTAAATTTTCTCCAACCTCAATTGTCCCCTTAAATGTCACTGTTTGAATTGGCATCCGTTCTATTAATATCCTATCTTCTAAGTGTCTCTTTATATAAGTTTCAGGCTGAGTAACCGCTTTAGGAGAAGCCCACTTCGGATTAAAATCACGAGAAACTGAGACAACTGGTTGTCCATCTTTATCTAAAATTCGAATAATCTGATGCTTATCATTCATATTATTAAGAAAGTCCTTACTGTTTTCAATCGTTTGGTTAGAAAGTGTTTCTTTTTTATCAGTAAAATATGCTGCTATTTCTTTTACTTGCCTGTTCATTTGTTTCTTTTCATATTCTACTGACCACTGATTAATCACAATAAACTGTAAAATATTATATAAAGCGAATAAGATAAATAATAACGTGGTTGACCAAAGAGTTAGTTTCCATTTTATCGGAAGGTGTCGAATGCGCTGTACAAAATCTTTAATCATCTCATCACATACCCAGCTCCTCTAACAGTCTGGATATACTCCTCCTTATCTATCCCATGTAATTTGTTTCGTAAATAGCGAACATATACATCAACAATATTTGTTTCCACAATCGCATCGTAACCCCACACTTGCTCTAAAAGTATATCTCGTGTAAGCACTCTGTTAATATTCTTCATAAACGTGAGTAATAACTCAAATTCTTTGTTCGTTAATTCAATGATCTCATCATTTTTTCTTAGCGTTCTTGATTCTACATGTAACTGTAAATCTTTAAAAGCAAGCAATAGTGTTGACTTACTTTCTTCTTTTTGTTCGCGTCTAAATATAACTCGTATTCTTGCCAGGAGTTCTTCAATTGCAAATGGTTTCGGTAAGTAATCATCAGCACCGCTATCTAATCCTGTAACGCGATCCATAATACTATCACGCGCTGTTAACATAATAATGGGAGTATTCTTTGTCGCACGCAGTCTACGACATACTTCAATTCCACTCAGTCCCGGTAACATCAAATCAAGAAGTATAATATCATAGTTCTTCTCTAGGGCTGCTTCCAATCCTTTTCGCCCATCATATTGTACCTCTACTGCATATCCTTCATATTTTAATTCTAATTCTAAAAATTCAGCTAAACTTTCTTCATCTTCAATTATTAATATGTGATGCAATTTTAATTCCTCCTATAGCATTAAATGAATTATCAATCCTAATCCAAATAAAATCGCAATCATTTGATGTAAGTTTCGATATAATACCGATTTATTTCTGTTTTTACTCCTATTCAAAAGAATTCCAACAGAGCTCAGTAATACTAAAATGCAAAAAGTAAATATACCACTGTAAATCTGTATCATGTGGTGACTTCCCTTTATAAAAAAATAAACTCCATGTGTTGTTGCAACAGCTAATACAGCATAACCAATAAACATATGATATTTCTTTGCTAACATATATAACTCTTTCATATACTTAAATTTGGATATTTTATTTTTGTGCAAAAATAACCAAATATGGTGTAAAAACCAAAGCGATATAGCTGCAATCGTGCCATATTCACCAAGAGATCCAAGAGTTTTATTTACACTTTTTAATTCTATTTGATCTCCTAGCATAAAATTTGCGATATATACCATAACACTAAATGCAATAACACAAACTCCTATAACTTTTATAAACAAATGAAAAATTTGACTTCCGAACATTTTCTTCATTTTGCATCCCTCTTTCAATTTCAAAACATCACTACATTCCAAATTGTAGCAATCAAAAAAGAAAAAAGAATGAAAGAAAGATTAGAATAAGATGAGAAATACTTTATGTGAACTAAAAATCAAATTTCCCACCTTAATTTTTATATGTATAGATTTTCTTTCGCCAGTGCAATGATCTTTTGAATAAAAGGTTCTTTGGCATTAGTATATGACACTCGATCAAATGGATACTTCATGGCAAGCTCTTGTTTTAATTGTCTGTATTCAATATGTGCCCATTCATGATTTCTCATAAAATCACGAAATAATAAATTGTTCTTCCACTCTTGACCACCGTATGTATAAACGTGTAAATGATGTGTACCTGCTCTCCATTTCCCTTTTCTAAAAAAACGTCTCTGTGGAAAGTGCTTATGAAATACATATTCATATCCTATTGTTTGCAATGGTTCTATCCAACGATCAACCAAATTTAAATTTTTAACACCTATCATCATATCAATGATGGGTTTAGCATCTAAACCTTTTATTGACGTACTTCCAATATGTTCGATTGCTATAATTTCTTTTTTTAGTAGTGCAACAAATTTCTTTTTCTCTTCTACAAATTCCTTATGCCAATTTATATTATATGGTTCAATGGTTATTTGTTTATCCATTTTTCACCTTCCATTTGAATTACTTAGCCTTCTAACTAAGTAAAACAGGTTTTTTCATTATCTTTCTTGAATATAATAATATTTAATCTAATTATATAGAATACGAGGTGCAAAATGAACGGAATTCCGATTACAATTCATTTAAATGATGTCACTTTTCAATTAAAAGAGCAACACGACTTCAATTGGCTTGCCAGTCTTGGAAAAATATTTGCAGTCTTTGATCAACAAGATTCAGGGAATATTTGCTTTGGTATCGAAAAAAATGGAAAGAAGATGCTTGTTAAATTTGCTGGAGCAAAAACAATGAATTATGCAGGTAATCCAGCAGATGCAATAGTAACTCTTAAACAAGCTATGTTACTTTATGAAGAGTTAAAACATAACTATTTAGTTGAATTGATAGACCATTTTGAAGTGCAGAATGGTTATGTAGCAATCTTTAATTGGTTTAACGGGGAATGCCTTCATTCACATTGTTCATTTCCAACACCAACAAATTACAGTGATCCAAATTCTCCATTTTATCGCTATAAACAATTATCAATTGAAGAGCGTCTTACTTCACTCGATCATATTTTTTCTTTCCATGTACATGTTGAAAGAAAAAACTATGTAGCAATAGATTTTTATGACGGAAGTATTTTATATGATTTTAAAACAAACAAAATAAAAATTTGTGATATCGACTTATATAAAAAGAAACCCTATATCAATACAATGGGAAGACTTTGGGGATCATCACGATTTATGTCACCAGAGGAATTCGAGCTTGGCGCAGTAATTGATGAGAAAACAAATGTATTTAATATGGGGGCAACCGCTTTTGTGTTATTAGGAGGCGGACGCAATCACACTTTCGCTAAATGGGAAGCAGGAAAAGAATTGTATGACGTAGTATCGCGTGCGGTAGACAAAAATAGAAATCAACGCTATACATCAGTTGAAGAGTTTTATTTAGAATGGGAATTTGCGCGTAACAAAATGAGTATGAAAAAGTAATCCTCCTTCATTGTAGTAAAATAATTAATACATGAAGAAGTTATGTTTTTTCTGTATAATAACTTATAGTATCGAAAACTACAATAATGAGGCATGCTAGATGGATTTTATATATATCAATCAAAACGTATTAAATAATTTGCTTTACATTTTAATTAGCGTCTTTGTTTTTTACTTTCTATATAATAATAGAATATTTTTCAAAAAATACAAAAAAACACTTATTGTTATTTGCACTAGTGTACCATTAATTTTATGCATGAAATTCCCTATATACATCGATGAAAATTGTGTTCATGATTTGAGACAAATCCCATTTTTAATAGGTACACTTTATGGCGGTTTACCAGTTGGAATTGCTTTATTATCTATCATGCTATTGATTCGGTTTGTTTTTTACGGTGTTAACTTTTTAACAGTTATTGTTTATATTACCATGCTTATTTTTACTGCCTATTATTCTTCTAAATTCAATCAATTAAGCAGAAGAAAAAAGCTTATTATATCAATGATTTTACCTTTTTTCCTTGCTTTACTTACAACCTTTATCGCTGTAGTTTTATCGGATTTCCCAATTACAAAATTATATATCGCTTATTTTATTATACTGCCTCCTATTATCATGTTATTTGTTGTGTATATAAATGAAGTTTTAAGAGATGCCGTTATTATGCGGTCAAAACTAGTAAAAATGGAGAAGATGGAGATTGTGAGTCAACTTGCTGCGAGTATTTCACATGAAGTAAGAAATCCTCTTACCGTAGTAAAAGGCTTTACTCAACTCCTTAAAACTCCAAATTTATCACAAGAATCGCGCGAACAATATATTGAACATATTCTTGGAGAACTAAACCGCGCGCAGGTTATCATTGATGACTACTTAACATTTGCTAAGCCGGCATCACAAAAAATTGATAACATTGTAATAGATCAAGAATTAAAAAGAGTAATAAGTATGATGATGCCATTATGTAATATGAATTCTATAAATGTTTCTGAGAAATTAGAAACAGGTTCCATCACCGGGAATACACAACATTTTCAGCAATGCTTTTTAAACTTAATAAAGAACAGTATAGAAGCGATGCCAAACGGCGGAAAACTAAGTGTCAAATCATCTGTTTGTGAAAACAAAATTACTATTGTCATTAAAGATAGTGGAATTGGTATGACACAAGAGCAAATCAACCGATTTGGGGAACCTTATTTTAGTACAAAAACAAAAGGAACAGGTTTAGGTACGATGGTTGCATTGAAAATTATTGAAACGATGAATGGTACTTTAGATATAAATAGTGTTGTTAATAAAGGAACCACTTTAACGATTACATTTCCACAAAGTAATGAGATTACTAAAAACACTAACATGTTGATTTAAAAGGGGCTCCTATGCTCCTTTTTATTTTTGACTCTATAAAGGAGACATATTGGTTTTTGATGGGATATACAATGTTCGAGGGATTCATTTTTCAGATGAGCCTTACTGTTTCCTCAATTTATTTTGGTGTATATCACTGGTTTTCTTACGGTTTATTTGAAAGTTTTGTTCCAATAATCCTTATCTTTTTAACAACAGCATTCTCTGGCTTTGTATAAGCATATGCTTTTCAAAAAATAAAATCGATGCTCTACTACCTATTTGACTTCATTTTGGATGGAATTTCACGCTCAATCAAATTTTTTCCAAAAGATCCATTAAGATAGCAGTTTTTCATCCCTGTAAAAGGTCTTGACTATCCCCATCTTGTAGATATTCCTTCTTTACTCCATTTTTTATTACCTAACATAGTTGTATCACTACTCACATATGTACTGATTAGGTTTTACATTCAAAAGACTCAATCAGTATCAATCACCAGTATACAAAAATAATTCAACATATTTAGGAAAAATAACTCTTGAATGATCCCTACTCTTTAACATATCAATTATAAAAAGGAGCATGGTAGCTCCTTTCTCATTAAATCTTTGGAGCAATAAACACATATAACTTCGAAATCAATATGTTTTTTTATGGATAAATAAAAAGATTCATATCAGTATGAATAAAAGCAAACTGCTGAATCATTTCATTTAGGCACTTCGCTGCTTTTGTAGGAATTTGATGCTTTACGTGATCAATGAATTTTAATTCATTACATGGCAATTTTTCATGCAATAATTTGGCATGACTATAAAATACTTTATCCTTCTTACCATACACCAATAAAACCGGATGCTGAATATTTCTAAGCTGATTCGTACAATTATAATGCAAACTATAACGATAATACTGCCAGATATTTTTGGCATTCCCTTTTCGCGCTTCTTTAAACATCTGTATGAACAATTTATGTGTATTTGAGTTACTCCATGAAATAGACCATGCTAAAAATGAAACTGCCCCCGCTTTTGCCAGTTTCATGCCAAGTGAAATCTTATTCTTTAGATACCCATCCCTCACTTCTGACATTCCCCCAATTAGAATAGCCCCTAACACTTTTTCAGCAAAAGCCAATAAAAATTCTAATGCGATAGAGCTTCCAGTCGAATATCCACATACAAATGCTTTCTTAATTTCCAAATGATCCAACAAACATCTAATGTCTTCAGCAATCAGTGGATAGGTAATCGGTTGTTCTGAATACTGACTTCTTCCGTGCCCTCTAATATCAAAAGCAATCACCTTAAAATTTCGAGATAATTCCTCTATTTGATACTCAAAATTCACACAAGTAAGTACAGGAGGATGAATAAAAACAATAGGAACCCCTTTTCCCTTAACGATATAATACAGACTACTACCGTCCACATTCAACATTGGCATATATGTAATCACCTCAACAATCTAAAATCATTTCCAACTCTTTTTCTAGAAAAAGATATCTCTAAAAATAATGCATACTAAAATTCATTTTAGTACATGAGTATTTCCATTTGTTAGCTATAAGCGTCAATATTATTTTGTTATACGTTCCTGATAACGTTAAAGCCGATTCTCGTTTAAAAAATGAATTTAGTCGCTTCTCAAGTTTTTCTTTTTATTTAGTTTAAAAAACAGATGATATGTTATGCAATAAATAACCTTGTGTAGTGTAGTACACTTGACGATGTGTCTCTTCACTCATTTCTGTTATTATGTGGCACTTCTTTTTTTCTATTCCGGCAACTATTTAGAATAAATTACAATGCATTTTGTTCTATAAATGACATAGAAAATGAATATCATTCCTTTTCAACTCATTTTCAATATACTTCATCTCATTGATTAAAAAACATTATGTAAACAAATGAACTTTAAATCCTAAAAACCCAATTGACCTGTACATGTTTTCCTTTGGAATGAGGGAGCCTGCAAGTACACTTAGGGTTTTTAGGAAAAAAGAATTAAGAAATATTAGCATACATTAGCATCATAAATTTCTATAAAATATTGCAACATAAATCATATGGAATTAAACTTAGTGTTTCTTTTTCCTAATTATTTTTACAGGGGGTAAAAAATGAATACTCTTAACTTCTTGATGTCACTATTCAATTCTGGAAGAAGAACTCAGCAAATGTTTAAATTATTTAGAAATAGACGGAATAACAATAGAAGCTGGATTTGGTTCTCTTTACTAGGATTAGGAACAGTTTTTAGTGTAGTAGCAACACGTAATTCAAATATGATGAACCCTATTCAACGTTTATTCCAAGGTGTTCAAAATACGACAAAAACATTTATTCCATCCAAAGTAAATTTGACAAATGTAGAGTTTGCCGATGAAATTATGCCTAACAGTCAAAAGAAACCAGGGAATCAAAACCAATAACTATCGTGAATAATAAAAACTCGCCTTTTAATCACAAATATTTACAATGAAAAAGTATGTAAATTCAACAATTTTTTTGAAGGTTCACTTTGTTATTTCGGTAAAATTTCAATATAAAAAGGAGCATGATAGCTCCTTTTTCGGATTGAATCTCGTATTGATACTAAAAAGTACCTTTAATAGTTTTTCTAATTACATAATTCTGTGACGAATGATTAAATAAATGGATAGTTTTTAATACCCTCAACCCCAGCAGCTGCATCCAACAATAATTAATAAAATAAATAGCACAACTAATAATGCAAAACCTCCACCAAAACCACAAGAACCACCGAAACTCATGTTTTCTCCTCCTTTTAGTATAAAACTAATGAATAAATTGATTGTTTATTAACGGGTTCGTATTATACAGTATGTTTTTATATGATTTTTGAGCATGTCTTGGCTAAATTTAAAAAGACACTTCGCGAGTGCCTAAATTTTATCTGTATAACATCGAGAAACTTAAAGTGGATACCAAAACCCTTTAAAAATATTAAACTTTAGGTAAATGGCAAATACTAAAATGATAATGCCGATAATGAATCCTATATAATCCTCTTGTTTTGCTTTTGTTGTAAAATACCATGTTCGTTTCTCTTTTTTTCCGAATCCGCGTAAATCCATTGCATTTGAAACAGTATCAATTCGCTCTAAAGAGTGAGTAACAAGTGGCCAAAAGATGAGTATCCGGTTTTTAATACGTTCCCAAAAATCCGCTTCTCCTCTTTCAAATGGTACACCTCTTGCTTCTTGAGCGTGCTTAATCAATTGGTATTCCGCTTGTATATTCGGTATGTAGCGAAGCGCGATATTTATCGCGTAGGCAATCTTATACGGTAATCCAATTTTATATAGACTGCTAGCGAACTCGCTTGGATGCGTTGTGTATATGAAAATAAGTGTAAATGGTAATAATGTAAAATACTTTAATGAGAGCGTAAGAGCATAAAAGAGTGTTTCAAACGTGATAGTAGCATATCCAATATACAAAAATGCTGTACTTGTACCAGTTAACTCAGATCCATGGGTTGGTGTAATCAATAAAATCATCAATGAATTTAGCATACTAAATGTGAAAATAACACTAAATATAATTACAATTTTTTTAAAAGGGATTTTAGCAATCACTAACCCTAAACAACCAATGAAAAACAAGCATAATAAAATACGAAAATCAAAAAATATAAATGTAAGAGTCATCCAAATTATAAATAACAACAATTTAATTGCGCCGTCCATACGATGAAAATATGTATAATTATCTATATAAAATAAATCTGATTTATTCATAATCTCCCCTCCTTTTTGCCTCCATATACATTTGTACAAAAACTTCTGGATAAGGGACTTTACTCAATTTTACTAATGTTATTAGCGAACTTTCCCCTAAATTAGATTGTTGTAATACTTCGCTATTTGTTAATACATTTGAAACAGTACCATCAGCAAGTATTTTCCCTTTATCGAGGACAACTGCACGGTCTGCATATTCTAAAGCTAGGTTCATATCATGTGTAATAAAGATGAATGATATTCCTTGTATCGCTAATAGACTTATACAGGACATAAATTGTTGATAATGAAAATAATCTTGTCCTGCTGTTGGCTCGTCTAAGATGATAAGCTTCGGATCTCTTGTTAAAACCGATGCAATAGTAAGCCTCTTTTTTTGTCCGTAACTTAACGCTTGAATTGGCCAATTTCGAAATGGATATAATCCACAAATTCGCAATACCTCTTCCACTCGTTTATTTATTTCTGCGCTAGAAACTTTCTTTAATTTTAATGAGAAAGCAACTTCATCCCAAACAGTAGATTGTGTAATCATGTGATTAGGATTTTGCATGACATAGGAGATCACTTCTCCACGCTTTCGGATAGACCATGAACTTATATTTTCATTATCAAATACAATCTCTCCTTTCTTCGTTTTGTTCATTCCCGTTAATGTATGTGCAAATGTAGATTTACCTGCACCATTATGGCCTAATAACGCTACAATTTCTCCTCTTTGTATAGAGAGTGATATGTCCCTTAATGTAAAATCTTTGTGCGAATATGAAAATGATATATTTTCTATTTCGCATAAGATTTCTTTTTTAGGTTGTTTTTTAGACATAGTAGAATGTAACATCCATTGCTTGATCGCTTTATTCACTTTCTCATGATCTAGCGTTTCAATTGGATATAATTCTTCATTTAAAGTATTCATTTTTATATTTTTTAACGCTTCAATATATACAGGCTCTCTTAACCCTATTTTTTGTAGCATGTTTGTTTGTAAAATTTTTTCTGGCGAATCAATTGCTACAATTTTTCCTTCTTCTATTAATATGATTTTATCAAGGTCTAACTTTAGTATTTCTTCTATTCTATGCTCAATAATAACAACTGTTTTATTAAATTGTTGATGCACCTTTCGTATAAGTTCTACTGTTTTCAAACTACTCATGGGGTCTAAGTTTGCTAATGGCTCATCAAATAGTAATATGTCAGCATGTGTTGTTAACAGTCCTGCAAGAGAAACAGTTTGTTTTTGACCACCAGATAATTCATGTGGGCTTCGTGAATGAAACGTATGCATCTGTACTTTCTGTAGTGAGTCCATAACAACGGCCTTCATCTTCTCCTGTTCTACACAATCGTTTTCTAATGAAAAAGCAACATCTTCTCCTACGGTTAAACCAATAAACTGAGAATCTTGATCTTGTAAAATAGTTCCTACATGCTTGCTTTGTTCAAAAATACTGCCTTTTCGCGGATCCTTACCACATATTGAAATGTTCCCAGTACTTGATCCCTCATATGAAAAAGGGATAAGCCCATTTATACAATGGGCCAATGTTGACTTTCCTGATCCACTTCGACCGGCAATCAATACTTTTTCGCCTGGGTAAATACGGAATGTAACATCCTTTAAAGTAGGTTCTGTCACTTGTTTATATTGAAATGTAAATTGTTCAAAGGAAATAATCGGCTTCATAATAATCTCCCTACTTTTCAATCTTCAAATGTGTATGTTTTTTATTTGCTTTCGCTAATCCCAGTGTGATTGGTAAACCTAGAATTAAGAATACAAGGATATCTGCAATCGTTGCACCAAGTACTTGAATAACAATTTTATCCAAAGGTTCACCCATAATGATAATATCAAAAGCACCAGCAAATATCATTGCAACGACAATCCCAATTAAACCTGTTATAGCAAAATATGAAATATCTCTATTACGAAATATTCCATTTTTCACACTGAAACTTGCTCGTTTTTGTACAAGTCCCATCGTAAATCCAATAATACCTGAGCTAAGTACCCATCCCCACCATACTCCCCATCCAGCGATGGTATCTGTCACCGTATGACCGATAAGACCAATCAAAAGTCCTGCAAATGGCCCGAAAATCGCACCAAATATTGTTAATATAGCCAAAGCAGGCTTGATAAATGTGTTTGGTGCAATTGAAAATCCCCATAGACCTAATACACCATATATTGCAGAACCGATTCCAATTGCTACGACTAATTTTGTAGATAATTTGTTCATATGAATTCTCCTCTCATTTTAGTGAGTTTCTATTAGTCCTATGTAAAAAAACATTGAATTATGAGCCTTCACTTCCTTTCTTCCCAATAAAAAATGACCTCTGCTATAAGAGGCCATTTGCATATGAATATATGATCCTCTTATCTTTCAAAAGACAATATGTCCTTTGCGGAATTAGCACCTTCCTATTTTGTAGTAAATAAGGGTTGCTGAGGTTTCATCGGGCCGTTCCCTCCACCTCTCTAGATAAGTATTCGTTTGTAACTTGTATTATTGCATTAACGCAAATTAATCCCAACACTTTTCCTACTATTTTTATTTTTCGAAAAATAAACAATTAAAACATTGTATTCTTATCGGAATTATGGAATAATAAGTTAAATAAAGCATGTTTACGGGAGGGATTTGACATGAAAATAATCGGATTAATTGGTGGATTAAGCTGGGAATCAACGTCTCTTTATTATAAACATATTAATACACTAACTCTATCTCAGTATAATCAAAATGCAAAGCTTGTCCTTTATAGCATGGATTTTGGCGAAGTGACGAATTTATTACAAAATCAACAATATGAAGAAGTGCAAAAACAACTCGTTCAAGTAGCAAAAAAAATAGAGAATTCTGGTGCAGATTGTATACTTATGTGCTCAAATACAGTACATCAATTTGCGGAAGAAGTAGAACAAGCAATCTCTATTCCCCTTCTCCACATTGGTGATGTAAGTGCTGAAGAAATTGTTGAACACGATGTGAAACGAATTGGTTTACTTGGAACAAAACAAACAATGGAACAGGAATTTTATAAAACAAGATTAGCTAATTATGGAATTGAAACAATGATTCCGAAAGAAGATGACCGAAATTTCATTCATAATGTCATTCTCTATGAATTAAGTAAAGGAATTATTTCAAAGCAGTCCAAAGTACGTTTCTTACAAATCATTCAAAAACTTATTGAAAATGGTGCAGAAGGAATTTTATTAGGTTGTACTGAAATTCCGTTACTCATTTCACAAAAAGATCTTTCTATTCCTGTATTTGATACTGCTTTTTTACATGCTAAAACTGCAGTACAATTCGCTGGATAACAAAGAAAAGAGGCTATCTTATAGGGTGATAAGATGACCTCTTTTCTTTACCGTCAATGGAAATTAATCTCGATTACAAAGCCTTTGTTATAGATGGCATCGCTGAATGAGAAGTAACCTGCTCACTTTGAAACATAGGTAAATAAATTGTAACTGATGTTCCTACTCCTACCTCACTCATTATGCTAATTCTTCCTTGATGACTTTCAATAATTTTATAACTGAGCATTAGCCCAATGCCAGTTCCTTTTTCTTTCGTACTATAAAAAGGTTCACCAAGTCTTTTTATTCTTTCTTCAGGAATTCCTAAGCCCTCATCAACTATATTAATAATAACCTCCTCACGCTCTGATTTTTTCACGTAAATAGATATTTCTCCTCCATCTGGCATTGCTTCAATTGAGTTTTGTAAAATATTAATAAAGACTTGTTTTAATTGATTTTCACAACAATCAATGATTAATTCTTTTGATTCTATATGAAGATTAATTTGAATATTTGTCATGATTGCCTTCGTATTGATTAACGAAACGACATTTTTTAATATGAAACAGAGATTCTTCTTTTCAGTTGGAATAACATCAGTTTTTGCAATCGATAAAAACTCATGAAGTATAGCTTCAATTCTTTCAATTTCTGATAGCATAAGTTCAAAATATTTATCTTGGTCTGCTTGATTAATTTGAAATAATTGAATAAATCCTTTAATCACAGTCAATGGATTTCGGACTTCATGGGCTACCCCTGCAGCTAATTGTCCAATTGCCGCAAGTGTATCTGATTTATTCAATAACTCTTCAGTCTTTTTACGTTCCGTAATATCACGGACAATAATCATGACCTTATCTTTTAACAATGGTAAACATCTAGCTTCAAAGAAACTAATACTGCCCTTAAGTGTGAGTGGGTATTCAACAATAACAGTTGATTCTTTATGCTGCACTTGGTGAATTGCTTCACGAAATTGCTGTGCAACGGGTGAAGGCAAGACCTCATAAAACTTTTTCCCCATAAAAGATTCTGCCGGTACGTAAAACTTAGCTGGCGAACCGGCTTTATAATCTATAATTGTTCCATCAGCCTCGGTTAAAAAGCACAAATCAGGTAATGCTTTGAAAATAAGCTCTAGTTCAGATGTTTGTTGCTTTAATTGCTCTTCAATTCCTTTTCGATGAGTAATATCAACTCCAACTGCCCAATAGCTATAGCCAGGTACTGGGAACTGTTCTGAAATATTTGACCACATGATTGTTTTTATTTCTCCATTTTTGCATGTTAAATTCATTTCCCAATCTCGAAAACTTTTTCCACGAACCGAAAATTTCTTTTGCATTTGCTTGCGATAACTTTCATCAGGGTATAGCAGTTCAAGCGCTTTTGGATTCCCAACGATTTCTTCTGCAGCATAACCTGTTACGAGCTCACATTCCCGGTTCCATAATATAAATTTTCCATTTTTATCAAGAGCATCAACCATAATGGGCATATTTTGTAAGATTGTGTGTAGCTGTTCTTCTTTTTGAGAAAGTAAATGTATATTTTTTGTTTGGTTTTGAAGTTTATTCATTGCACTATCTACAATGAGTTTTGAAAGCATTTCGAAGTATTTTTGACAAGTAAGAATGTCATTTTTTATTGAACAGGCAACAAATGAACCAAGATGTTGCTCATGTAAAAAAAACGGAATTTCAATCTTTGTAAGTTGTTTATTTTCTTCTCGATTCATACCAAATGAAAAAACACATGCCATATTTTGATCAAGAAGTTGATGTGAAATGTTTGTTAATTTATAAAATTGTTCTGCCATGGTTTCTATTGTGTTTACATCAATGAGTTCCAATAGCCGAGCATTCATTCTCTTTCCACCTCTATATGTAAATTTAATACCAATTTTTAATCACGCTTCTCCATTATACGAATAATGTTCTCATAGGTATATAGCAAGAGCATAATTATTCAAATAAATTTTATTTTTCAATTAAAAAGTGTTCAAAATGGTATATAACTGCCTTTCCATACGTGTAATAGAATTAAAAAATTCACAAATTATTCACAAAATAATTTAAAAATATATACAATACTACCAATATATTCTATATAATGAGCTGTAATAAGGCTTCTATGAATCTCATAGAATACCTTACCCCTAATAAAAGTAAAAAAGAATCCTTTGTGGATTCTTTTTTACTTTTTTTCTATGACATATTGATAAAGAGCATGTGCAACACCATGTTCTTCATTCGATCGTGTTTCATAGTGACAAATCTTTTTAATTTCGTCTACTGCATTTCCCATCGCGATAGACATATGTGCTTTTTCCATCATTGAAATATCGTTAAGACCATCGCCTATCGCAACGGTATTCTCTACCGGAATATTAAGATGTTCAGCTAAAGTATATAAACCATTACCCTTTTGAGCGTCACGATGGTTAATCTCTAAATTATGCCAATATGAAGCAGTAATTGCTAGCTCTGTATTATGTTGAAAATGCCTTTTTAATTTTTGTAATTTCTCTATGTTATAGGAAAATGGTAAAAGCTTATGCACATAAATCTCTTCTGCTAATATTGATTTACAGCTTTCTGTGATATGAAATGCTGTATGTTCAAGATACAGTGCTGCGATGACCTCAAGCTCTTGCTGATCCATATCTTTATTTGATCTTTTTATCCATTCTATTTCATGATTTACACTTTCTTCACCATACGCCGGAACGTATACACCTCGATCTGTATACAGTTGATAATACATACGATTTTGTTCAAGATACTCGACAATTTCAAAGGCTTGTTTATTTTGAATTGGATATCTTTTCATCATTTTTTGATTCGTATAAATAAGAGCTCCGTTTTCTGCAATAATTGGACACTGTAAATTCGCTTCCAGTAAAAGTCGTTCAATATCGACAATAGAACGTCCTGTACAAATCGCTATCACATGCCTCTGCTCCTGACATTTTTGAATCGCTTCTGCATTTTCTTTACTAATCATTTTATTTCTTGAAAGAAGAGTTCCATCTAAATCAATCGCAATTAATTTCATTGTTTCGTCACCACTTTCTATAAATAAACATGCTCATATAAAGTGAAACCACTAATTAGTAGCCTTCACGAATCAGGATTATATGGGCAGTTGATTCCTCTATTTCCTTCCACTGAAATCGGATGGCTTCTTGTTCGTAAATAGTAGGATAAACAGATAAATCAGGTATCGTTTCCATATTTACTTTGTCAAACCCAACTTAGTTATAATTTATGAAAAGCGTTTCATGTCAAGAGATATTTTTAAATTCGTTTGAAAATATCTTAGATATTATAAAAAACATATTAAAAAAATGAAAACACCTACATAAAATAGGGGTTTTCATTTTTTAATACGCTTTATTCCTTCAAAAGAATAGGAAGTTGTTTTAACGTTTGTTCATTCTCTAATACACAGTTCGCTAAATGAAAGGATGGTGAAAGCTCTAGCTTTTTAAAATTGCTAATAAACGTAGTTAATGCAACTTCAGCTTCTAAACGAGCGAGTGGTGCCCCTAAACAAAAGTGTGGTCCTTTGCCAAATGTTAAATGTTTTTCATTTCCAGATCGATGTAAATCAAAGCGATCTGCTTGCGGAAATTTATTCTCATCTAAGTTGGCAGCACTTATCCACGTAACAATCATTTGTCCTTTTTTCATTTTTGGTCCAAATATTGTTGTATCTTCTGTTATAGTACGGGCTAATGTAACTGGGAAACGATAACGTAGTACCTCTTCTATCGCTTTAGGAATCAGCTCTGGACTTTCGCCTAACTCTTTATATACCCCAGGTGCATCTACTAAAAAGCAATAAAAGCTATTAATAATAAGGTTTGTAGTGGTTTCATTCCCCGCGGCTAATAGTCCTAATGAAAATGTAACAATTTCCTCGTCAGTCAATCTTTCTCCTTCATACTCTGCTCTGATCAGGTCTGAAATAATATCTTCTTTCAAATGGTACCGTTTCTCTTGAACAATTGGGAGAAGATAAGCTTTAAATTCATGTAAAGTGACTTCTTTCTGTGTATCTAAATTGCTAAACTTCTCTTTGCTATATGGCATGAACAAAATATCTGACCACATCTTAATTTGTTTTCTGTCTGTTGTTGGAACACCTAATAAATCAGAAATAACAGTTACAGGTAGAGGTGCAGCAAACTGCTCTACAATATCGATTTCATCAAAATGATTCATATCTTGCACAAGTTCATTTGCAATTGCTTGTATCCGTGGTTTCCACTGCTGAAGACTTCTTGGGGTAAATGCTTTTGAAACAATTGATCGAATGTTTCGATGCTCTGGAGGATCAGAAGAATTTAAATTTACTCTTGTTTCTAAAGGAGGAATGGAAAATTGACGACGATCTCTTCTGCTTGAAAATAGGCGATAATCAGATAAAACACGGTTCACATCATCATATAAAAAGACATTCCATACATCTTGCTCCGCATCATAATAGACCGGATGATTTTCTCTCATATGCTTATACCACTCATAAGGATTCCACAGCTTTTCTTTTGTTTTAAGCTTTGAAATTTCATGAACCAAAATTACATTTTCAGGCGAATTCATAGTTCTTTCCTCCCTTTTCTATTAAAATAAAAAGTAATAGGTAGGCAGTTCAAAGATGTACAGACTAACATATGTTATTTTAACATATATAAAGGAGATATTTACGGATAAAAACTTGAGAAAAAATTAGGGGGGATACATATGTATGTTGATATTTTACTACTCGCAGAATTAACTTCTGGACCAAAGTATGGTTATGAAATAAAGAAAAACATTCAAAATCGTCTTGGAGAAAATTTTGAACTCAATCATAACATGCTCTATCCGGCTCTTCGGCGTTTTGAAGATATGGGAGCAATTACAAAAAAGGTCCATCAACAAATAGGTAAACCAAACCGTAACATTTATGCCTTAACTCAAACGGGTGAAGAAATCTTTTATGAAATGATGCGAGAGTTTCCAGAGAAACTAGCTTCTAATGATGCTGAATTTCTTGTACGTGTTGCATTGTTTGAGAAGCTGGATTACGAAGCTCGAAAAGAAGTTTTAACGACTCGTCAAAATGTGCTATATACACAATTAACATCTATTCAATCTTTATCTGAAACATCACTTTTTATTTCGGAAGTCGTACAGCAAAGTAAATCACGCATTGAGCATGAACTAGCTTGGATTACTTCTCTCATGAAAAAAATATAGAAAACTACAAAAAAGAAAATACAGTGAATGAAAATGAAATTTATTATCAATACTATAATTATTAAAAGGGCAACCACCTGCGGTTACCCCTTATTATTTAAGCTTCAGGAATGAAGGTTTTGCAATCAGTTTCTTCCGTTGTAGATGCTTTGTTACCTTTATGGCTCACTACATAAATTGCCTCTGCATTACATTTGTTTCCGTTACCCCAAAATTGACAGTTGTTTACTTCACATAAAACATCTTGTGCCATAAGTATCACACCTCCTTATTCTTTTATCATTAACAAATTTGAGAGGTATGATACTTCTATTTTTTATTTGTATTGATACTACGCTTAAGAATGATCATGTAGAATTAGACAAGAGAAACATTTTCCTCAAACTTTTTTTCTGTTATATAATTGATTTATTATTTTATAAATGATAAAGGAGATTGCATAATGAAAGATCCGTGGAATCCAACAACGAAAGAAATTATTGAATGGGCTTATACCGAAGATGCTATTTTCCCTGAACAAGACTGGGACTTATCGGTATGCAATATCACTAATGTCGCGGAAATGATACTGAATATTGCAAGTGATACAAATTGCCCCAACCAAGTTTTTTTTCTTCATTGTTTATATCTATTAGTTGGAGATGCTATTCGGACTAGCGGAAATACATATAATATAGAATCACTTCAAAATATCTTACAAAGTGCTGCAAATTCAACGAATACAGATATTTTAAGGTGGGTTGAGCGCTCCCAAACCCTTCTATCTAAACCAGAAACATTTTGTTACGACTTATGGTGTGATGGTGGTTTTGTTTATAAAATTGATAAAATGAATGAAAAAAGGAGGACTCATCTTTAATCATGGAGCCCTCCTTTTTTGCATATTTTTCACACTTAAGCGTCTAATAATTTTTTCAACGCTTCCATATCCCCACTTACAATCGCATTAATATTTTCAGAAATAATTTTTATATCCAAGTGCCACCACTTTATTTCTAATAGTCCATTTATGATTTCGTCTGAAAATCTCTTTTTAATTTCAACGGCAGGATTGCCACCGACAATTGTGTACGGTGGAATATCTTTAGTGACAACAGATTTTGTAGCAATAATTGCTCCGTCCCCTATCTTCACTCCAGGCATAATTGTCGCATCCATACCAATCCATACATCATTTCCAATAACCATATCTCCTTTAAATGGTAAGTCAGAAAGTTCCGGTGTGAATCTTTCCCATCCATGACCGAAAATATTAAATGGATACGCTGAAAATCCATCCATTCTATGATTTGCGCCATTCATTATAAATGTAACACCGGGTGCTATGCAGCAAAATTTCCCCATAACCAATTGGTCTCCAAAAATTTCATAATGATATAGCACTTGATCTTCAAATGTTTCCCCGTTTTTCGAATCATAATAAGAATAATCTCCAACAATAATATTTGGTTTTGTTATTGTATTTTTAATAAAATGAACACTCTTGTTACTTTCGATAGGATATTTCACATTCGGATTAGGATTCATGTTGGACGACACCCTCCTCATTTGAAGTTCCTACTACTGGTTTCAAATTATATATTGGTAAAATAAATAATGAACCAATAATAAATAGTAATGCTGTTCCTTCATACATTGTACTTAGTGAAAATACTTCTTTTAATGAACCAGCAATGCTCATCGTTAATACCATTGAACCTGTAAATAAAGGACTCAAAATTCCATTTACCCGTCCAATAAAGTCTGTATCCGAATTTTGAATAATAAGTGTGTTTATCCCAATTTGGATACAAGGAAGAGCTAAACCACTGAAAAACTGAGCGATAAGTGTGATCCATAAATTTGTAGAAAACCCAATGATACCGATGCCAATTGCCTGTGCTAACATTCCTAAAATTAACATCTTTTGCGGCGCAATATTTTTCGCAAATACCATCGCTAAAGCTCCGCCAATAATCATTCCAGCACCATTTACAGTTAATAGCCATTGTAAGCTTTCTTTTGATAGATCTAATTGTTCTGTCACGATAAAAATACCGAGTGGCTGAATCAGCCCAATCCCTAATCCTGCTGCCATAAAACAAATACCGAGTAATGTTAATGCTTTCTTTGCTTTTACATATTTAATTCCATCCACCATTTCTTGCAGCAAACTCATTTTTTTCTTTTCTTCTTGTTCTTCAACATCTTTTGGCAGAAATAACAAAACTAAAGCCGCAAATAAAAAAGCAATACCTGTCACAATAATAGAAGTGTAAATTCCGAAGGCTTGAAATATAAACGTTCCAAGTATAGGACCTAATACCATGAAAATCGCAAAAATGGTTTGATATAATGACATAGCCAACTGTACTTCTTCTGTAGATAGATGTTGTTTAAATAATTTCATACCTGAAGGCTGTGAAAATTGCGAAAGAATTGCAGAGATAAGTGTGACGAAAAATACAACTTTCCAACTTCCAAAGATCAGCGTAAGCAATACTGCAAATACTGATAAAGAACTTAAAGCTTCGCACCAAATCATCGTTCTTTTTGGTTTCCACCTATCCGCGAATGTGCCTCCTATAAATGAAAAAATGAAAATTGGTGCAAATTCTGCAACTGAAATCATTGAAATAGCAAATGCATCACCATTCGTCATATCCATTACATACAGCAGTACCGCAAAGTTTCGGATCCAAATTCCTATCTGGAGAAATAATGCTGAAGCAATAATTGCTTGCACAAATCGATTTTTTAATACTACAGATACACTAGCCTTTTGTTTTGTTTCTACATCCATTGACATAAAAAAGCCTCCTATTCCACATTCTAAATAGGAGGCAGCACAATCATATTATAAAAGACAGGTCTATTCGCAGCGCGAAAATACATCCCTTTTACATATAAAAATGTACATACTAATCCTATTCAGAAGAATATTTCGTTTTTTAACGAAGATTTCTTGAAAAATAGAATTAGTTGATCATTGGGATGTCTTCACCCTTCCGTTTCGATTTAAAATTACACATACATACTCTATGTGAACAATTTAAAATATATGCATGTCACAAATACCTATTCTAGAAAGATAATGGTAATTCCTCTAAAGATCGCATTAAATAATTCCCCTGCCACTTAATTTTTTCTCGCTCACCTTTTATTTGTATATTAGGCATACGTTTTAGCAATGTAGCAATTGCAATTTTTGCTTCTAAACGAGCAAGCGGTGCTCCTAAACAAAAATGACTTCCATGTCCAAATGCAATGTGGCGGTTATTTTCCCTCGTAATATCAAATACGTCCGGATTCATAAAGACATTCTCATCACGATTTGCTGATGCTAGTGAAATGATTACCATATCCCCCTTTTGAATCTTTTGATCATGAATTACAAAAGGTTCAGATGCCCAACGTGCCGTCGTAATTTCAACTGGAGAATAATAACGTAATCCTTCTTCAATTGCTGAATCAATAAACTCTGGCTTTTCTTTTAATAACTGTAGTTGATCTGTATTCTCTAGTAAAGCTAATACAGTATTTGTAATTAGATTCACAGTTGTTTCATGCCCGGCTACAATAAGTAACATAATCATTGAATAAAGCTCTGGTGCGCTTAACTTACTTCCTTCACTTTCAGCTTGAATTAATGCACTAACTAAGTCTTCTTTCGGCTCTTTTCTTTTCACATCAACCAAATATTGAAGATATGTAATAAATTCAGATAATTTCATTTCATTATCCTTTATTTCTTCTGGCGTTTCAGGTGAAGCAATTACCTCATGTGACCACACTCTAAACTTTTCTTGATCTTCTTTTGGAATACCGAGCATTTCACTAATTACATTGATAGGTAATGGGAATGCATAATCATTCACAAGGTTCAGAGAATTTGTATGTTCTACTCGGTCTAATAAAGTATCTGCGATATTCTGAATACGTTCATCTAATTGTGAAATCATTTTAGGAGTAAACGCTTTTTGAACAAGTGCTCGCAAACGACTATGATCAGGTGAATCTGAATTTAACATATGCTTCGTTAAATAGTCACTATTCTCAAGAGAATGAAATGGTTTTAACCCCTCTTGAGAAAATACATTTTCGGGATTTTTTTTCAAGCGAGAATCCTTTAAAAGTGGTAATGCATCTTCATATCTTGTAATAAGCCATTCTGTCCACAATTCACTCTTACATACGAATAAAATAGGTTGTAATTTACGTGATTCTTTATAAATCTCATAAGCATCTTCTTTAAAATCTGCAGAAGCTAAATGAATACCATCTTCTATTTTTCTACCAACCTTGTTTTTTAAAGACATTGCACTCCCCCACTTTCATGTATTTGTAAAAATCAATTCAATATAAATTATAACTTAACAAAAATAAGAAAATTGTAAATTTTTTGTTATGATCTTACTTTATATATTGAAAAACAATTAAATAATGGCATTTTCAAAAAAAGCAGGCAAGAAGAAAGTATTTTCCTCTCGCCTGCTAAAATTCTTTTTTCTTAGTTTATTTTTTGCTAAGCAAAGCACATGAAATTACTAATTTGTTGATATCGATAACTAACTTTTTGGCGACGACCAGCTCGCCATGTGTAACCTGATACTCCATTTCTTCTTACCTCAGTTGGGAAAAACCATAAATCTCTTCCAAACGGACCTGGTCGGTGTAAACGTAAGTATCCCCATCTCCCTAAACAATTACACATCCATGATTTTATATTACCGCTTTGTGCAGGAGCAGCGAACGTTGATGGTACAGAAGGAGCTTGAGATGGTGGTTGTGACGTGGGTGCATCTTCTGCATCATCAGGTCGATATTCCTCAAGTTCCACATCCCTCATTTCATCAGATGTTTCATAGCCAGAAATTTGCGGATTATAGTATGTTGTTTGATTATAATCTACATATGGAAAATAAGTTTGTTGATTATACATAACAAAATCACCTCCTATGATTTATTACTTTATCCAACATATGTTGGATTGCTTTTATATGTAGCTTATTTATGTAGCCCAAAATAACGCGGAGAGATTTAAGGATTCAATCAACCACTCTTCTCTTCTTGAAGTAAAAAAGATGTAAAACTTTATCTCTTAAATCAAAGAGGTCGAAATGAGCTTTGATTAAACTTTTTATAAAGCACAGAGATTTTTAAATTCAAACGTCAATACGATATCTAATATAAAAACTTCTGTATACAAAAAAAGTGCCTATGTGACATGACATAAGCACTTTTTTACTATTAATTAACCAGTATACATTACCTACACTACATTCGAAACAGCACCTAATGTTTGTCACTTTTTTAACCGAACACTATAATAGCGCATCGCTTCCAAAGTCCCTTCCATTTCGAATACACCTTGTTTAATTAACGTACGCAAACGATATTCAAGAAAAACATCGCCAACTGACTGTTCTATCTGACCAAGAACTTCTCCAATAAGCCTCGCTGATTTATAAAATTGTTCTTCTGCTCTTTCTCTCTCCAGGTTCTTTGCACATTCAATGATAAAAGAATCGAAGTAAGTTTCTTGCACAGATGAAACTTTATGATTTTCCCAAATTCGTAATAAATTTTTCGTTTCAGAAAACCGCTGCCATTCTTGTTCAAATTGTTGTCGCGATTTTTCAGTAAGTACTGTACCATTCTCATACGTCTCATAAATTGTTGCTAGCTGCTCGGGCGTTAACGCACTCGTCCCGTGAATCCCATAAATTTCATTCTCTTTTTGAAACAACTCTTTATGAGCCTCTGCTGTATTAATGATTCGAATATTTTTCTTATTTCTCAAATGAACAATTGCAAAACATAGTCCAACATGTTCATTTGCATTCTCTCCACTCCAAATCGTAATTGGCGTATCCCTTGGAATAGACTGTAGTTCTTTTAATGATTGAATAAACTTTGGTAAATATTCTTCTTCAAAATATAAATCTTCTAAATTTAAGTTTTTCGATAACCATTGCTGTCTCAAATGTTGTCCAGCGATTGTCTCCAGCTGATTGATTGGACCAATCGAAAAAAACTCTGAAAATGAAATAACATACTCTTGCTGCAATTTCTTTTTCTTTAACATGTACTTTAAACAACCTGCACTAGATTCCCCAAAAGTAATATGAATGTGCGTGCTCTCGGATATATTTTTCTTATGCAATTTATTATCTATCAATTCGTTCGGAATGCTCGTTAAATATGTAAATGAGTCTTCGTTGTAATTATTTTTTAACAAATCTAATTGCACTAAAATACCTTGAAGTAACTCTTTCGCTTCATCTTCTTGCATTTCATTGACGACTTTTTTTATTTTTTCTATTGTTTCTATCATTTATTTCCCTCTATTCATAAAATGCTATAATGTTTAGTGTAACATATATAAAATAACCTCTTTGTTTTTTTATGAAATAATAGCTAAAAAGAATGAAAAAGATAAAAAAGCACATAGTGGAATAAACAACATGCTGTCCATTTTAGCAAAATACGTATCTTTTTTCTTTTTAAAGATGCCAAAATAATTAAATTCTCCAACCACTCTTAATCCAAACACCAACATACAAATCCAAGAACCACTTCGAATGATCATTTGAGGGATAAATGAAGGAATTATTTCTATCTCCCATAGTAAAAATAAAGCTGCAATGCTTAATAAGAGCGCAACTAATAATGTCATACCCATTCCAGGAGTGAAAGTTTTTTCTCCTGACTCAGTTGGAATCACTGCATTTATCCCCCATTTTCCGCCAAATGCCCAGTAAACATGCAATATACTAATACACATTAAAAGACATGCTGATATAGCGATGATAATAAGCAATATTAACACCTCCAACAATGTATTCTCTACCCCACTTAAGAATATTAAATAAAATAATACTTAGCAACCTATTTTAAAACCGTACAATAAAGTGAAACTTTAATCAGAGAGGGGCCTTAATTATTAGTTGAACCAAATGCTCGTTAATGCGGGATAAATGTAAGTATGCTAAATTCACAAGAAAAAAACACATAGAAAAGCGATTTTCTGCCCAAAACTGAACCGAAAATCGCTTTTTAAATCCTTCGACATACATTTATTTTCGATTATTCATTTCAAACACTTGTTGTACATCTTTATCACCGCGTCCCGATAAATTAACAATAATACTTTGATCGTTTCGTAAAGTTGCTGCTAATTTCATTGCATACGCCACTGCATGGGAACTTTCTAATGCAGGAATAATACCTTCTACACGAGACAATTTATGAAACGCTTCTATCGCTTCGTTATCATTAATTGCTACATATTCTGCACGACCTGTTTCTTTATAATAACTATGCTCTGGTCCAACACCTTGATAGTCCAATCCCGCGGCAATGGAGTGTGCATCTGCAATTTCTCCATTCTCGTCTTTCATCATATAACACTTAAATCCATGGATAATACCAGGCTCTCCTGCTGTAAGTGGTGCTGCATGCATACCTGTTTCAATCCCTTTACCACCTGGTTCAACACCTACCATATTTACTTCTTTATCATTATAAAATGTGGCAAATAAACCAATCGCATTACTTCCACCACCTACACAAGCAACCAAATAATCAGGTAGACGTTGTTCTTTTTCAATGTGCTGTGCTCTTGCTTCTCTTCCAATTACAGCTTGGAAATGACGAACAATTGTTGGATACGGATGTGGTCCCAGTGCAGAACCTAATAAATAAAATGTACTTTCATAGTTTTGAGCGTAATCTTCAAGCGCCGCATCTACTGCTTCTTTCAGAGTGCGTCCCCCTTCTTGTACAGCAATTACCTTTGCCCCTAATAATTCCATACGAAATACATTTAATTGTTGACGTCCTGTATCCATTCCTCCCATATAAATCATGCAATCTATTCCGAACATAGCGCATGCAGTAGCTGTAGCCACTCCATGCTGTCCCGCTCCAGTCTCTGCAATGATACGTTTTGCTCCCATTCTCTTTGCGAGTAAAATTTGTCCTAATACATTGTTAATTTTATGTGCTCCAGTATGATTAAGATCTTCTCTTTTCAAATAGATTTTTGCACCACCAATTTCTTCACTCAAACGCTTTGCATAGTAAAGTGGATTAGGCCGCCCTACATATTCTTTGAGATAGTATTCATATTCTTTTATAAACTCTGGATCATCTTTATATTGATTAAATGCATCCTCTAGATGAATTAAAGCCTCTTGTAGTTGTTCTGGTACAAAACTACCTCCGAATTTTCCAAAATATCCATTTTCCGCATGTAATAAATTCATGTTACTTCCTCCCTTTAGTTATTAATTGTTGAATAAAAAAAGCGTGTGAACGCAAAAAACCCCCTACATGCATTAAAGCATGTAGAGGGCGATATATACGATTATACCGTGGTGCCACCTCTTTTGATTCTTTGTCACATAGACTAAGAACCCTCTCGTTTTTGGATACGGAAAAACAAATTCGATATCCTCATCCTTATAACGGCGGAACCCGGGTCGCATACTCCTAACGTTTCAGCGTACCTCTCCTAAGCCCATTCAGTATAATCTATCGTACTGGATCGCACCATCTCCAGCTCTCTGTAACGCATCAATTAAACGTACTTTTCTTAGTCAACGATTTTTATTATTTAAATTTAAATATGATATTATCCGATTGTTTATGTTTTGTCAATAAAATTTGAAAATTCAATCTCTTTTTCCATCAGAATCTAGAAGGAATATCTAATATACGTAATTAAAAAAACGCAGTACCCTTTCATCATAAAATAGGGCATTGCGTTTTTAAATATTTGTCTAGGAATCTCCTCTACGCATTATAACGATTTCTTCTTCGTTCCATTCTTGTTTGACCTTGCGTTGTTTCTATTTCATGATGTTGATGCTCCGTTTGCGTTGTATGATACATTGGCACTCTTTCTTCACGATTTGGTTCATACGTACGTGTTTCTTTTGGGTTAGAAGATTTTCTACTGAACTTTGGTATCTTCACCTTCAATCTTGGTAAACTCGGAATGCGAATTTTAAAATTCGGTTTAATTCGTTTCTTTTTTTGTTTGAATAGATTTGTTGTTTCTTGTTTTTCATTGATACTACCACGCTTTAGCATGTTGGCAAACAACCCACCAAGTATAAATCCGACTACTAGTAAGAGTAGATACAGTCGTTCTGAAGTTAATAAGTTCAGAACACGTCCAAGAACAGCTAATGATTGGGTTTGTTTTATATCCCACAATAAACCACCCCATAATGTCAGTAATCCTAAAGTAATTGCATAGGTACGGAATCGGAGTATAAGTGGAATTACCGCAATACATGCAGCGATTTTTGCGTTTGCTAGTAACGAGCTAGTTGTTACGTATTGGTTCCAAATTGAGAGCAAGAATGTGATAAATATAGTGTAAGCGAGCCAACTACATATTCGTGAATACATTCGTTTTGCATAATAGCTTCCAAAGCTCGTGAAAAACAACAGTCCTCCTAAATAAAATGACAATTCAAGAGGAATTTTTTTCATAATACCTGCAATTGGGAACAGGAAGCTGAGTACCATTAAAAGCACATCAAGTTTCTTCAAAACTCTCATCCCTTTCTTTTTTCTATCTTTCTTCTATATTACTAAGCAAATTTTCTTGTTTTTTAGCATGTTTCTCACTTCCACCAAATTATCGTGTATATGCATGCAAATAATAACATTCCTAAAAAACATCTTAATCCTACTAGTACTAAAAAGTAAACAAAAAAACAAGGCTATACTTGACAATAGAGATCTAGATTTGTATAAAGAAATGACAAATCCCGCTATTTGTAAATTAGCGGGATTTTCAAATTAGCCTTTTGTACTACTTCTTGTTCTTTTCCTATCCAAAAGTTGGTATTTTAAAAATGATTTTATCTTACATGTAGAAAATCGTAATTAAATGATACTGTCCCTATTCTTATTTCGATCTTTCTTGCACCCAAGTAGCGATATCATTAATAACATACTCAGGGATATTGGCAGGACTATAATATTCATCCGGTCTACTTAATTCCCCATCACCTTCTGTAAAGAAGTGATTTAACTTCGGATACAGTCGATAATCTACGTTATCTCGTTCTTTTAATTGTTCTTTCCAAAGAGGAATTTCGATTTTTGATTGAACTTGATAGTCTCTTTCTCCTTGAATAATAAGAAGAGGTGTCTTTTGTTCTTTGGACATTTCTGCTGCTTTAGTTTTACGGATAGAATCCCAAAATACTGGTGATCCTAAATAAAAATCTTTTGGAGGGTTTTTGCTAGAAAAATTAGGATCATTTAATAATTCAAATTGCGATTTGTAAAATTTATATTCTTCAGGTTTCATTCCTCCAATAGAAAAAAGATACTCAAGCTGATCCAAAACAACATCTTGGATCGTACGAGCGGGTCCTCCCATCACAATTGCTCCAGCAATATTTTGATTTTGGTCTTTTTCGATCATTTTTGGAACCATCATTCCACCTTGACTATGGCCAAGAATATAAATTTGATTCTTATCTATCATAGATTCATTTTGAAGAAAACGAGTTGCAAGAAGTGCATCATCCGTTGTCTCTTTATCAACTGTATAAAAAGGACTAAATTGTGTCTTCAATCCATGTTCATATGTTCTTTTATTATAACGAAGAACAGCAATTCCCTTCGAAGCAAGACCTTCAGCTAAATCGCGAAATGGTTTTAAAGCAAACGCAGTTTCATCCTGATCGCTTGCTCCAGATCCTTGAACAAGAATTACCGCTGGGAACGGCCCCTCTCCCTTTGGAACAGACAATGTCCCTGGTAATGGAAACGCGCCACTTCCGACTACTACTTCTTTTTCAACAAATGATTCCGACTTACTATATGATGGTCGCTCTGCAACAGTACGATACGACATACTAAGTTGAAATTCATCTATTTTTCCAGATGGATCTAATTTAATTAGTAAAGGCACAGTAAATTTTTCAAAAACCAATCCAATCTCTACATTTGTATGAACGGAATTTGTCTCTTTTTGTTTTACCTCTCCAATGCCAATAAAAGAACCTGCTTGTAATTGTACCGGGAGTCCCTTCCAATAACTCTCCAGCCATTCTTCAGATATTATCTTCTGTAAAGAGCGAGAAGTTAAATCAAATGCAGATTTATAATTTTCAGTATGCATATAACGGATAAATTTAAGAGTAGTAGATATAACAGGATTTTCATCATCCGCATTGTCTATTTCTTTCATATTTGAGTTTGACTCTTTTAACATTGAGATGAATGGATGGTTGAACGGATTATTATATGTATTGGGATAAAAGCTTGTTTTCAATACATCTGTATTCCCCCCCTCATATAGACTTGAAGAAATAGCGAAATTTGTAGGTGAAATTTCTTCCTCAGCATGTGAAACAAAAGGAACACTTATCATACAAATTGTACTAACGAGTAAAAACTTATTCCCTATTCGTTTTCTCATTCTCATATTTATTGACTCCTTTCAAAATTAAATTTTTTTAATACAACATTTAGTATTGTAAGGAAATAAAAAGTGTTAAAGAGATTAATAATCTCTCCTCCCTAACATTCAATATAAACTACCTTCCACCTCTTTTTTATTATGTAATTTTTTTATAATATGTAATCAATTAATTACTAAAATTAATTGATTACATGGATAAATCCATACAAAAAAATGACTAAACTAAGTTAGTCATTTTCTATACCCTTGCATCTATCTTTTCCTTATACACCTACATCTTCTACTTGTTCTTCCACTGGCCACTTTTCTAATGTGTAAGCCATCTCCCAAAATGAATATTCATATTGACTGCTAATTACAAAGTGTTGTTTCATTCGCTTACGATCAGCTTCTGTTACTGTTTCCGCAATCGCATCTAATCTAGCAATTTGCTCTTCTACTAAAGTACGGAACCAGTCAGAGCCATATGCGGAAATCCATTCTTGATAAATCGGTTCTTTAGGTTGACATTCTTTTAAACGTTCACCAATTTCATAATAAAGCCAATAGCACGGCAAAATTGCTGCGATAATATCCCCTAAATGTCCTTCATATGCAGCACGATACATATGTGATGTATATGCATAAGCAGTTGGAGCAGGAACGAATGATTCTTTTTCTTCCGCCGTAATACCTAGTTTTTTCGCAAAATTCTCATGTAGTGATAATTCAGCCTGATATGTATTTTGTGCATGGTGTGCCATACGAGCCGTTGTTTCTAATTCAATAGCTTTCGCTGCTCCTAACGATTGGACTCTTGCGAAATGACTTAGATAATATGAATCTTGCAGAACATAATAGCGGAAACTAGCTACATCTAATGTTCCATCTCCTAGTTTTGTAACAAACGGATGATTAAAACTTGCTTCCCAAATCGGATTAACTTCTTTACGTAATAACTGTGAAAATGACATGATAAACCCTCCCATAAACGTTTTGATTAAAACTTGCACCTACTTCAAATAGATGTACAAAATAAAAAAACTTTCTTTACACGCGTAAAGAAAGTGGTTTGGACATCATCAATATTTTAATAAATATCCTCTTCTGTCACTTCCACTTCCCTACGCTAGTATTACCCAGATCAGGTCCTAAGGGTCTCAAAAATATATTTTTGATCTCAGCCTATATAGAGGCACCCCTAGTGGATTACATATAAACTATTTAACTCGATATTTATCATAACATATTCTGGAATACTATCAAATATGATTCATAAATTTAACACTTATAATATATAAGTGCACAAATGTTATCTATCTTCTACTAATCTCTCAATCTGCTCCTTCACATTTGAATTACAAATACCACCGTGATAACAAATTACCGTCTCTATATCAAATTCTAAAAATCTTCTAAGTGATTCTGTAGCTTTTTTCATGTCTGGCGTTGTGTGCGAAACAGGTCCTTTTAAGTTTCCATCAACGCATACCATCGCGTCACCCACAATTAATGTTTTATATTTTTCACTATATAAACTGATATGTCCTGGAGTATGTCCTGGAGTATGAATCACTTCGATACCCTCTAAAAATGGTAGTCTTTGTCCATCTTCTAATGTCCAATTTACTTTAGCTGTCGGCGGATTTTTATATAGTGCTTGCACAACATCTGGAAGTGCCGCCCATTTCTCTTCACTCATTTTATTTGGATCTCCTTTAATAAGGGGCAGCTGTCCTTCAATGTAAGGTTTGTCCAATTCATGGGCGTACACTTCAATAAAATGATCTGCTTTCTGCTGTAATTCAGGAAGACTTCCAATATGGTCTATATCTTGATGGGTTAAAATCACTGCTTGTAATTGTTCAAAAGGCACTCCAATACCAATCATCGTATCGCAAATCGCTTCTAATTGGCCCGGCATACCAGTATCGACTAATATAGCTTTTTTTCCATCCCAAAGTAATGTTGGATTTAATTCGAATTCTTGAATTTTTAATTTCAACACAGCTAGACCGTTTTCTATTTTCATATTACAAGTCCCCCTCGGTACATAAATTAGTGAAGTTATTTTACTTACTAAAATGTATCACGCTAAGGTTTTTAAATCAAGTGTTAAATAATTAATAATAACATAAAAATATTTATTTGTCAATGTATTTTAATCTAAAACTAGATTTTTTCATCACACATCTTTTCGATACAAATTAATTAAGTCTTTCAGAGCTGCCGCTGCTGCTCCTCTTGGACTCGAGGCTCCCCCGATTGAAGTAACTTTCCCCATCGTATCAGTATGAAAAGTAATTCCTTTTTCCGTTCCATTTACATAAGCCAATGGATGTCCTTTCTCTATTTCACGCGGGCATACTTCAAGTTTCAGATTTCCTGAATGATCTTTATATACCGATCCAATTAGTTTCAAAGATTTACCTTGTTCTTTTGCTTTCAGTATATCTTGTTTCGTAATGCTCTCTATTCCTTTTATAGATATAGAATTTAATGAACACTCTGCTTGCAGCAGACTATTTGCCAATAATAAGAGTTTACAAGCACTATCCATTCCACTTATGTCTAATGATGAGTTTGTTTCAGCGATTCCTTTTTGCTGAGCTTGATACAATGCTTCCTCAAATGTTATATCTTCTTCGTACATCTTTGTAAGAATATAATTTGTCGTCCCATTTAAAATACCTTCTATACTCTCAATTTGACATCCAGCTAAACTAAATTGTCCAATATCTAACGTGGGGAGTGCAGCTGCAGTTGCCCCACTGTAACGAATGCTTGCGTTTGCTTGTGTTGCTTTTTCCTTTATTTCTTTCCACGCGGTAACAAGTGCTCCTTTCGAAATAGCTACTACATCCATATGGTTTTCAATCGCTGTTTCGATATACGTTCTTCCAGGTTCACCAGTTTGAAAATTAGTTGGTGTTGATTCTATTAATACATGACCAACAGGAATTTTTTCACTATTATCAAGTGGATAGCGGCTGAGATATTTCCCCAACGCATAAGAACCTGTACCATACGTTAATAATTCTTTTATATGTAAACCGTTGACGTTATAGAGATTGACTGTACTTCCAATAACTCCAGTACAAACAAGTTCTATGCTGTACATCTCTTTTATATATGAAGCTTTCTCAAATACTAATCTTACAAACTCTTTTCCAACAGTTCCATATCCAGATATCACTATATTTATCCTCATATTATCACCTCAGGCTATTATGCTATTTTTAAAGTTAACTTCATTATACTCTGAAAGTACGCTGTGATTCACGAAGTAAAGCTCCCTCAAAAGAATTTGAAGGAGCTGTTACATTTCAATATAAATATGGATCCAGTTATTTTGGTAAATCTTTGTAACGTTCAAAAACAGGTAAAGTAAATTGTTCGTCCCCAATCATTACCATGCCGTTCGTAGGCCGTTTATTTTCTTCAGAGGAAGAACAGGCACTTAGGCTTGTTACGATTTTTTAACCATTTTTTCATTTCTTTCTTATAACCTCTACGTAAACATATACTACCATATTTTTTCTTACTTATTTTTAAGAAATCATTGCATGACTATTTTAATACTTCATTTCTTTTCCTATATGACAGGTGTCATTTGCTTTAACTGACACCAGTGCATACAAAATATTCCTTTTTAAAGATACAATAATGACAAAATCATAAGAAAAGAGGAAAATAATGAGTAATAACAACAAAAGAATTCGTTTGCTTGATATATTAAGGGGCTTTGCTGTATTAGGAACACTTGGTACAAACATTTGGATTTTTGCATATCTAGGGGATGTTTCTTATATCTTTACGTTTGATCATGCAATTTGGTGGATGTCAGTTAATGATTTCATTCGTCTACTCGTTCTATTTTTTGTGAACGGAAAACTTCTCGGTTTATTAACAATTATGTTTGGTATAGGACTTGAACTCAAATACCAACAATCTTTACGCAAAGGCAATACATGGCCTGGCGTTTACCTATGGACTTCTTTTGTACTTTTATTAGAAGGTTTCATTCATTTCACCTTGGTTATGGAATATGATATTTTAATGAGTTACGGCATAACCGCAATAATTGTTGCTTTTATTATTAAACTTGGTGACAAATGGATTAATCGAGCTATGAAAATGTTAGGTATCTTTCACGGGGCTGCTATGCTTTTCATTCTTGCTATATTTATGTATTTAAAATTCATAGGAAGTAACATTTCGCTAGGTAACGCTAATGAAATTATAACCCTTTATAGTGATGGAACTTGGTTTGAACAAATCCATTATCGCCTAACAAACTTTATCGCAAATCGACTAGAAGTAATTTTTGTTATCCCAATGAATATTGTCCTTTTCCTATTAGGAATACGTCTTATGCGCGCTGGCGCCTTCTCCCCTGATGAAAACGGGAAAAGAATTCGTACAAAAATGCTTAATATCGGCATTATGATTGGTGTCCCTCTCAATCTGTTAATCTTTATTCCAGGCGGTATCTTTGATTTACCAACTCGCTATTTATTTGCACCTTTCCTTTCTATTTTGTATATTGCATTGATTGCTAAAATGATAGAAAGATTTGAACACTTTTGGTTATGGCAGCACCTTGAAAATGTAGGGAAAATGTCTCTTAGCTGTTATGTTCTTCAAAATATTCTTTCTTCCATTCTCTTTTACGGTTGGGGCTTTAGCCTTGGCGGGAAAATGAACTCATTATCGATTGTCTTTATTTGGCTTTGTATCTGCTTCTTTGAAATGTATTTCGCAACATTTTGGCTAGCAAGATTTAAATTTGGTCCAATGGAGGCCGCACGAAGATACACATCTGGTTTCATTAAGTAAAAATGATTCTTAGTGGGATTTCACCATTCTCACTAAGAATCGCTCTTTTTAAGATTTTGTGTACTTTACCATGAAATAGAACTTATTATAAAGTCTTATTCCATCTTAGTAGGAGGGTAGTAAAATGTTTAAAAAAATTTATCCCCACGATCAAATTGAAAAGTACTTATACTTAGATATTATTTTTATTGTCCTTTTGATTTACAATGTAATTCGAGCAGAAACAACCATTAACTTATTCTTAAAAATTGTTCTTTTACTGCTCGTTTTGTTGTCTTTTTACTTCGCATTGTGGTATAGAGATTGGCGCCTTCTCTTTTCTAGTTTATTTAGCTGCGTATTATTTGCACTACTTGCAATATTCATCGAATCACGGCTACTTTTGTATGGTTTTGTCATCGGGAATTTATTAGGAAGAGCCCAATCTAAATTGTATATCGGCATCGGTACAGCAGGTATCGCAATGATGTTTTTTCTAGTTAGTTGGTATACCTTTGGTCAGCCTTTTTCCATATTAAAAACTTCTTTTCTTCTTGTCTTTATTCTTCAACTTATACAGCCATTTGTCATCCACGTCCGGGAAAAAGCAAAATCTTTACAAAAAGAGCTAAGCGCCGCAAACTCTCAAATTGAAAGATATATCCAAGAAGAAGAAAGACACCGCATTGCCAGAGACCTTCATGATACACTCGGACAAACATTAACAATGATTAAACTGAAAAGTGAACTGACAATACGATTAATAGAAAAGGACACAACACAGGCGAAACAGGAATTAAATGATATTTTAGACACATCACGTTTTGCATTAAAACAAGTACGTGAACTTGTTACTGATATGAAATATATATCAATTGAAAGTGAATTAAATCACCTACGTGAGTTATTACGAACAGCCAGTATCCAATTCACAATTCATGCAACCGGAAACGCACCTTTGCTGACAAATGTTGCGGAAACAATGGTTGCCCTCTCTATAAGAGAGGCTATTACAAATATTCTAAGGCATAGCCAAGCAAACCATTGTACAATCGTTCAAAAAATGGATACAAAATGGTTTCAAATAAAAATACACGATGATGGGATTGGCTTTCAACATGATTCACTTGGATTTGGAGTTCAATCAATTCGGGAACGAATGAAGATGATACATGGCACAGTAGATATACATACATTAAGAAACAACGGCACAACGATAATTTTAAAGATACCTATTTCAACAAACCTAGTAAAATCAAATTAGTCTTGTAAAACGATACAAGAAAGGCGGCAGTAAAATGATTCGTATCGTAATTGCGGAAGATCAAAAGATGCTTCGCGGAGCCCTCGTTTCTCTATTAAAACTAGAAGATGACATTGAAGTGATTGCAGATGTTTCAAATGGGCTAGATGCTTGGAACATTATTACAAAACATCGACCCGATGTGTGTCTTCTCGATATCGAGATCCCCGACATTACTGGACTTGAAATCGCAGAAAAATTAAGAACTATTGGACATCCCTGTAAAATAATGATTGTTACAACTTTTGCTCGTCCAGGATACTTACAAAAAGCGATGGACGCAAAAGTGGAAGCATATTTACTAAAGGACGAACCAATTGAATTTCTTATTGAAGCGATTCATAAAGTAATGAATGGTGAACGTATAGTAAGTACAGATCTAGCTGCTACGCTGTTTTTAAAAGAAGATAACCCACTAACTGACCGTGAAGCAGAAATACTCCGTATGGTTAAAACTGGAATGACAACGAGAGAAATCGGTAAAACATTGTATTTAACAAACGGAACGGTTAGAAATTATTTATCATCCTCCATTCAAAAACTTGAAGCTGAATCAAGATTTCAAGCCATTCGTATTGCTGATGAAAAAGGTTGGATATGATGTAAGATGCGGTGTAGAAAAAGGGATGCTATTACATCCCTTTTCCACTTTCATTTTTTAACTGTAATCTATTTATTTTCCATTCTACTTAGTCTTGAAAATCTAATAATGACACCATCTTTCCTGCGCCAATTACATGTATAAGTAGCGGAATTCGCGGACCACTCGGTTGATTGAGAACAAGTCTATAAATGATTTTAAAAAGTAATTTTTGATTCTCTTTCATTACCTTTTTATTTTCATTCTGACAAATTGCATAAATATGTTCCATTAAATTTGGATTATTTGCATTTGTACGAACCATTTCACAAGCTTCCAAGACCCATTTTTTCTGTATGTCTTCTAATGATTCGTAAAAATCCCAATCTTTCTCTTGGTTCACTTCAATCATTTTTTGAGGCTGTAAATTTCGAATCCAGTGTTTTGCACGGTTACTTATTTTCATGATGTCAATCAAGTTATAGTCTTCATCCGTTTTTGCTAATACTGCCTGTAAAATTTGATTATCAAAATTCACTAATGGTAAGATACCTGCTACTTGATTAAACTTTGGTAGTCTAGCTTTTTCAGTATTCGTTCTTGAAAGCTTCAATGCACCACATAAATCTTCATTATTTAACATTTTATTTTGATAACATTCCGTGTACCTTTCATACTCTGTATAATTGCGAAGTACATCCTCATCCATACCAATATGGAATGTAGCATTTGGTTTGTATTTTGAAAACATAAATAGAATGACTTCTGGCACATACACATTCAATAACTCACTTGGAGTAATTATATTCCCAGCAGAACTAGACATTTTTTGATTGTCACCTTTTATTCCGATAAAATCATAGGCAACATAATCTGGTGCCTCATAATGAAAGATTTTTCTAACTATCTCCTTCGAAACATTATAACTACCTGTTTCAGCTGAATGATCTCTACCTCCTGGTTCAAAAATCACATCTTCCATCATCCATCTCATCGGCCAATCAATTTTCCAATTTAATTTTATATGACTCGTTTGCATTATTGATAATACATTGCGATTCCCACACTCACATTCATATTGGATTGTTTCCAATGTTTCATCAAAATTTGTTATTTTTGTTGAATCTTTGCAGCATTGCTTACAATATAGTGTAATTGGATAAAAAGTTTCTCGCTCATCTTCGGACGATTCGCTCGTTTTAAATTTCATTAATATATCGTAGATTTCTTTTCTTCTTTTTAATGAGTGTAGTATATGTTGATTATATCTCCCAGTTCTATATTCTTCATGTTGATAAATAAACTCTACTTCAATTCCAAAAGCCTCCAACGATTTTTCAAATTCTTTTTCAAAATGCTCTGCATACGATTTATGACAACCATATGGATCTGGAATATCACAGTATGGCATACCTATATACTTCTTAAATGATGGATCAATGTTTTTCGGAACTTTTCTAAACCGGTCATAATCATCCCATGAAAATATAAATCGTGTCTTTTTTCCTAAATCTTGAAGTGCTTTTACAACAAAGTAAGTCGTAATGATTTCTCGAAAATTACCTATATGAACAGAACCGGAAGGACTAATTCCAGATGCGCATACAAATGTTTCTTTATTTGGATGTTTTCGAATCAGTTCATGTGCTATTTGATAAGCCCAATGCATGTACAATTCACCCCTATGAAATTTAATATTTATTTTCTACCTTCTTTTTCAAAATAAAAAAACTCCCACCCCCAAGATTATTCATCTTGAGGACGAGAGTTGTTTACTTCGTGGTACCACCTCAGTTTATTAATATGTCACCATATTAATCTCTTCAGGTACGGCTCAATTCGCTTATACCCTATCTCTATAACGGGAGAACCCGCCGCATCATCCCTAAATTAATTAGTTCCTTGCGAAGCTCCAAGTCTTTTTTCATTAAGATTCTTACTCCTCCTTCTCAGCTACCGGAGTTCTCTGTATGCAATCATTCTTAACTACTCTTCTCTTCATTGCTATTTTTGTTATAAGTTATTTTTACATATAATAATTTACTACACTTTTATTGTCAAATTTTTCTGAGACAAAGGGTGTATGCCCCCTTTCAACGAATTTATATAGGTTAGCTTTTTGGAAAGGAGAAAAATACATTGTTAGAAAAATTAGAATTAGTTGTCGATGCACGAGCAAGTTTAGGAGAAGGCCCTTGTTGGGATGAACAGAAACAACTACTATACTGGGTTGATATTCTCGAAAAAAAGTTATTTATATATAACCCGGCTACAAATAGTAATCGCGAAATTTTATTTGACCAACAAATCGGGTGTGTCGTTTCAGATACATCCGGTGGGATGATATTAGCAATGAAGCAGGGTTTTCATTCTCTTAATCTTGAAACAGAGGAACTGAAGCACATTCATGACCCAGAACCTCATCTGCTGGAAAATCGCTTTAATGATGGAAAGTGTGATCCTGCCGGACGATTTTGGTCGGGCACTACCGATTTATATGGAGTCAATACAGCAGGTTCTTTATATTTCTTAGATACTGATTTTAGCGTAAAAAAGCAATTAAATAATGTAAATACATCCAACGGCTTAGCTTGGTCACCTGACCATCGGTATCTTTACTTCATTGACACGCCTACTAAAAAAGTCACTCGTTTTGATTATGATATACACACTGGAACAATTAGTAACCCAATTGATATCATTAGGATTCCTAATGACGAAGGATTACCTGATGGTATGACAATTGATGAAGAAGGTTGTTTATGGATTGCACATTGGGGCGGCGCTAAAATCACAAGATGGAATCCAATGACTGGTGAAAAGATTTTAACAGTGCCAGTTCCAGCACTCAATGTAACTTCATGTACATTTGGAGGATCTAACTTAACAGAATTATACATTACTACTGCCCGAACAAGAATGAATCCAAATCAATTAGAAGTGTACCCATATGCTGGTGGCGTATTCCGAATAAAAACACAGGTGAAAGGCTGTCCTACTTATCAGTTTAATCATAAGAAATCACAGAAAAAAATGAATCGAGTAACAGACAATAGAAGTAAATTTCCCCACTGAAATGATGATAAATATACTTAAGAATACATATAAGGAATGGAAAGAACTCCATATAAAAGTAAAAATCATTATCATACAACATCATGTGTAATGGAAAGTACATTCAATTCAAAACAAATACGATAACCTTTATAGGGTACAATTTCTTGTAACTTCTTTGTTCATTCCCTATAGGTAATACGTTTCTTTTTTTCTTTATAGGCTCGAGCTTTAAAGCGTTGTTCTTTTTATTCGGCCGTTAGTTTATAAATAACAACACGGACAGGAAATTTATAATCTCGACCAACATAAGCTAGTAGAATCTCATATAATTCACCGGGTTGTAATTGTTGCATGATTTCTTCTAGAGCTATGTTGAAAAATTGAGAGTTCTTTTTTAAAACGCCATTTTTAAAATACATAGCGGTTACATTCTTTTGATAAAGCTTTGTATTCATTTTTAATCTTGAAAGATAATAAGTTCCCTTTTGTTGGATAGCATCAAAATCAGATAAACTAAAATAGCCTAAATCTCGAATACATAGATCTTGTAAATCTACTGTTGATTGAATTTCTCTTCCATAGTTCACATCGTTTTGTTTACCAGGCGCAATCTGAACATGCAGAAATTGGCCACTTAATAAATCATATTCTAATTGGATCTTTACATCAGACGCTTTTCCACTTCCACCGGAACCAGGATATACAGTGGACAACATGTCTGAAACATCACCCCAAATAGTAGAAAAGGTATAAGTACCCATACACATCCATTAACAATTTAATAGACTGAGAATATAAAGTAGTATAATACCTCAAAAAATTAAATAAACAAATTAGGAGTGTTATATCATGCCATTTGGAATTGATGTGAGTCACCATGAGGGAAATATTGATTGGAACGAAGTAAAGAATAATCCAAATCAAGTAAACTTTATGATTGCAAAGGTAACAGAAGGTTCTGAGCAAGGCACCAATTTTGTCGATCCAACCTTTCAATACAATATCAATGGTGCAAATAGTGTTGGCATCCTTACAGGAGCTTATCACTTTTTTCGGGCAATCTCTGTTAATGATGCAAGACAAGAGGCTGCTTTCTTCATTAAAAATTTACAGAGCGTAACATTAACTGCACCTGTATTTGTCGATGTAGAAGTTAATGATGCAAATTTAGATCCGGATACATTAACAGATGCTGTGAATGCATTTTTAACAGAATTGAAAAATGCAGGGTATATAAATACCGGCGTTTACAGCAATCTATATTTCTTTCAAAATAGTCTAAACGTTTCACGCTTACAAGATACTTTATTGTGGGTTGCACGTTATAATCCAAGAGGGGCAGGAATGGAATGTGATATTTGGCAATACACAGATACCGGAAGTGTACAAGGCATTAATAGCAATGTCGATTGCAATATATCCTATGTGGATTTGGATAACGGAAATAATAACAACAATGGACCTAATAGCTCCTATATAGGAATTGCTACTATCGCAGGTGATAATGTGAATTTACGAGATCAACCTTCTATGAGTGGCAATGTCATTGGAACATTGCATCGTAATGAGTCCTATAAAGTATTTTACGAACAACATGGATGGTTAAACTTAGGTGGGAATGAATTTGTTTTTTATGATCCTAGTTATATTTGTTACTGTAACTATATAGGGATTGCTACAATTACAGGCGATAATGTAAATTTACGAGATCAACCTTCTATGAGTGGCAATGTGATTCGAACATTACATCATAACGAAGCTTATAAAGTATATTACGAACAAAATGGATGGCTAAACTTAGGTGGAAACCAATTCATTTACTATGACCCTAGCTATATCGATTATCAATTACTTTCTGCATGTCCCGATTGTTAAATAGTGGACAACCTCTACTAGGGGCAACTGAGATACGTGCATCTCAGCTGCCTCTCTCCTTTTTACTCTACACCTTCTTCTGCTAAGATATCAGTTTCTAGATTTTCTCTTGATAATTCATCTGTCATAAAAAATAGATTCTAACCTTGAAATCCAATTATTTTTTGCTCCCTTAATAAGATGCTCAATTACCCATAAAGAGTTTATTCTTTCTGGACTATTAGGATAGTTTATTAGGGGATCGCCGCATGTCCATCAAGCTATTATTTTGAGGTATCCTCATTTTTTCGTATTGAAGAACAATATGTTTCTTAACTTGATAGCAATAGGGTACGGCAACAATTCTTTCTTTTTGGAGCCATTAAAAAAACAGATAGCATTCAAAGAACATATTGAATACGATCTGTTTTTATTTTTTTACATAAAGAACATTGAGACTGTTTATATTCTTATCAGTCAGATGGTTTACTAAAACATCATCATAACAGTAACAGATAAAAAAACTGTCCTATATTTAATCAATATACGAATGCTTTTGACGAGTTTTCCTCTAACAAACTAGAGTTATAATTAGGCGCTAGTACAATGTTTGTATACGTTCCTGTACCTGAAAGGTACTTGTACCTATGTTTTAACCCTGCTGGAATAAAAACAGATGCAGGACTCTCAATGATTTGTAATTCTTCTTCAATTTCCACTTCACATATAAGACCTGTACCATCTACTCTATTCCCCCAGAAAATAAAAGCACTATCACAATGATGTGCGTGAGTATCTACATGTCCCGCTAAGTTCTCATCCATATGGTTGTCATAAAATACACGTTGTATGACATAAAATGAAGCACGTTCATCAGTTCTATAATCCATCTGTACCCAACGTTCTCCTGGACCATCGCGATGGTATAAAAGTTCAGATGCTCCCTTTACAAATGGTTTACTAATTCGAAAAGACTTTGAAAGCTGAGGTCCTTTTCTTTCTATGTTTTTTTGTTGCATCCTCCGTACTCTTCCTATCATTTCAGGTTGAACACCTTCATAGGCAGAAGAATTTTGCTTAACAGCTTTTTTATGATATGGTGCGGTATGGGTAAATACATTTTTTCCAATAATCGGTCTCCAATGATCTACCTTACAACCCGTTGCCAATTGAAGAGATTGAGTTAATTCGGGAATCATTTTTAGTTGAAAGTATTGATTATATTTTTGAGATAACAATACTGATAAATTTAGTAAATCAACAATCCCGGCCCGTTCACCTATTCCACACAAAGTCGCGTCAATGACAGATGCTCCGGCATCAATAGCAGCAAGAGCATTTGCCATTGCTAGCCCTAAATCATTATGAAGATGAACTTCAATTTCACAAGGGAATGCCTCAACAGCCTTTTTCACGATTTCCGCACAATGACTCGGCTCCCAAATTCCTACAGTGTCTGCTAAACTAATTCGATTTGCTCCAGCTTCATAAGCAACTTCTCCAAGGTGGCAGATATCCTCCCATGCGGTTCGTGAGGCATCTTCAATCGTAAATCGGATTTTCATTCCTAAAGATTTAGCCTCTTCAATCGCTTGTTTCACTTGATTTACAACGTAATCTTTTGATCGATTCGTATACTTTGTTTGTAAAGAAATAGGATTAATAGACGCCCAAATTCCTACCCAATCAGCCCCAGCACGATAAACCGCATGAACTTCTTCTTTTTTCGCACGAGCATGCATCAATATGTCAGCTTGCTTTGCAGAGGCGGCAACTTCTCTGCAAATTTCTTCTTCTTCTTTAGAAATGCCTGGATGTCCAACCTCAATAAGGGGTACTCCGAAATTTTCCAACATATGAAGTAGTGTAATTTTGTCTTCCTTAGAAAAACGAACACCACATTGTTGTTCCCCTTCACGTAAAGTTGCATCTAATATTGTTATGTGCTTGTTCATTTCTTTTTTCCTTCTTTCATTTCTATAAAGTTTAATACTTGTTCAAATAGGATGGAATGATTTTTTTCATAAACAGCCCAGTGTGTTGCATCAGGGATGACAACTTCTTTTTTTTGTTTTGCGCCTGTTAATTTTGACATCATATTTCGATCTGCAAATAGATCATCTTCTCCATAAATGACAAGTACTGGAGCAGTAATCTTAGATACATCATATAAAGGACGATTATTCCAAATAGAATATAAATCTTCTAGTGGACCAACTGGTCGACGGATCATTTGATTGTTTTTCTCACTCATAGGATCCGAATTGATAAATACTTGTTTTACGGCATCCATCGCTTCATTTGTAACGATTTTTTTATTTCCCATCATCATATGCCAATGATGCATTCCTTTATCAAAGTCCACCATTTGATAGGCTGATGCCTCAGGATTAAATTGATTAGGTTGTAATGGATTTTCAAGAGGTTTTGTCATCATAGGTAGCTCGAATCCATGCATATATCCGTATAGAATGATTTTATTAATGTCTTGAGGATGGGTTATCGCATAATTACCAGCAACAACGCCTCCATATGACCATCCAACGATATGAATTTTTTTCACATTTCTCTTCTTTTTGATCCAAGTTACGACTGTTTCTAGATCCTTTGTCGCATCATTCAAATGAATAACCGGGCGATTTTTGGAAGGAGGTTCTGACATTTCTTGAGGGTGAGAAGAATGACCAAACCCTCTGAAATCCATAGCCCAAGTATCATACCCTTTTCTAGCATACTCATCCATCCACGAATATTTTGGTACATCAAATGCTTGAGCAGTCGGTACACTAAATGGTTCTAAAAATAAGATTACTTCATCGGATGTATACTGTTTTTTATTATTTAAGTTTTTATGAAGTAAATGTAATTTTTCTTCTCCTTGCTGAATTTCTAATTTTTCTTTTACCACTTTAGAAGTTTGAGCGTTTTGAGAAGTTTCTGTACTATTAGAGCAACCCGACATAAGAATTATCAAAAATAAACCTACTAAACTAATATGTGTCCATTTTATCTTCATTTAGAATGTTCCTTTCATTTCATAGAAACGATAGCTATTATTCCAGCAGCAATAATTAATCCTGCCGGTAACCCTTTTGTAAATAATACGGCAACAAGAGTCCCTACTAAGACACCTAACAAAATCGTAGGGTTCATAGTTAAAACTCCTACTCCTTTTCCTCCTATGTATGACACAGTAAAACCTGCTAGAATGGAACCTAAGCCGATAGGAGAAGTAATTAATTTTATTACGCTTTCACTTGTAATCTTTCCAGATGTAATTGGCACTAAAAGGAAGAGCATGAGAAAGAAAATACCAATTGGAAAAGAATATTGTTGAATAAGATGTAATAAAGTTCTTTGTCCAACAGCAAGTAAAACGCCTAATAAACAAGCTACACCAGCTAGCACATAATCCTTTACAAGCAGAGAAAGTATAACAATAATTCCAAGTAACAAAAAAGGAAGCATATTCTCTTACCTCATCTATAATGTTGTATAATCCCAACTATCATTTTCAGGTGCAGATACATGTACCATATTTTGATTGGAAAGATTAATTTGTATTAGATTTGGACTTATGACAGGTTTTAAATCTTCTCGATTTATTATAAATTTAAATGCTTCAAAGCTTGCTAGAATACCTACAATATTTGCAACAGGAGACAGTACAGTCCATGGAAGATCTTTTTGTACGTAACTATTTGCCCATTTCTCATCCGCACCATGCTTGACAGAATGAAGAGCACGTCCATCTTTTAATTCATGAATTATATTTTTCATTTCTGGTGTTAGCTCTTGCTGATAAGATGGATATCCTAATGCAATTTCATAGGGCACAGAGTCAGGAGTTAAAGACATCACGCCACCTCTAAAAGGAGGTGTAACTGCAATCCATATAGAAGGAATCCCTAATATCCTGGCTGTACGATGGATAATGACTCTCGCTACTAAATTATCAGTTGCATCTATAATGAGATCTGTATTTTTCAGAAGCTCTAACGCATTCTCTTCGGTAACAAATTCTTTTGTTACGTCTACTTGTAATAAGGGATTAATGTCCTTTAAAACTTCTAAAGCGACGTCTGCTTTAGATTTTCCTAATCTACTAATAGAACTTAGCATTTGTCGATTGATATTGCTTGTTTCAAATACATCTTGGTCAATTACATGTAGAGAACTTACGCCCATTCTTGCCAGTTGGATGAGTGTAATTCCTCCTACCCCCCCTGCTCCAACTACAGTAACGCGAGCATTTTTTAATTTTTCTTGCTCTTCTACAGAAATAACACCAATATTTCGCGTGAAACTTTCTTCATACATCTTTTGCGTATCTTTATTTTTGGTTAACATATTATTTTCCTCCTACAGCGTTTTATAATCCCAACCATCCTTTGGGGCTTCTTTTACTTGAACAGGGATATGACTATCCATATCAATAACAATTCCTTTAGGGGCTCTAGCTAGAGGTTCACGACCAGTTAATACTTGTATTGCTTCATGAAAACTAAATAGGGATAATAGATGAGCACGCATTGGTGTAATGATCCATCCCACTTTTCCATCACAAAAATCTTGTGCCCACTTTTTTGGTGCCCCTTTTTCTACAGAATACCAAGCACGACTTTTCTTTATATCCGCAACTTGTTGTCTTAATTCTGGATTTGTTAATTTATGTCCTACAATTGATACATTCAATGCTTCTTCATAAGGAACTCCTGTTGGGAAGAATGTAGAAACAAACCCTCTTGTAGGAGGACTACCTGACATCCCTACACTTGGTATACCTAATTCTCTAGCAGTTCTATGAATAATAACTCTTGAAGGCATATCATCAACAGCTTCTACTACAATATCGTGCCCTTTTATAAGTTCGGTTACATTATCTTCATCTACTTTTGTTTGTAAGAAGTTTGTTGATATATAGGGATGTATATCTTTCACTACCTGTTCTGCAACTTTTGCTTTTGGTTCACCTACAACACTAGAAAGCGCTAACATTTGTCTGTTAATATTAGAGACTTCAAATTCATCTGGATCAACACCAGTAATATGTCCAACCCCCATCCGAGAGAAGAGAATTGCTTCATATCCTCCTACCCCACCTAATCCAAAAATAATGACCTTCTTATTTCGAAGACATTCTTGTTCCTGTTCAGAATATACACCAATATTCTTCTTGACCATTTCCCAATAATATGAATCCATATCCATTTTGTAGTCTCCCTTATATGTAGTAACTATTTTGAGTAATAATACTTACCAAATAATCCTTATATATAAAGTAAGATAAAAATATGTTACTTTTGTGAGTTATTTGTAAAAAAAATTAAAAATTTTCACCCCTTATTCCGATTAAAAGTTGCAAATTAGATTAAAAATAGCCACAATCTTTTCTAAAACAGATTGTGGCTATTTTTAGTGACCCCAAAAGAATGGATCGTTGCTATACCCCCCTTATTGTTCAAAACTGTAATCAACAAAAAAGCCCACCACTAATTTCATATGTAAAGTGGTGGGCAATCTATTTTGATTTACTTTAAAAGTATGGACAATCCAACTCATTAATTGACTCCCAAGGTGTATTTTCTACACATTCGGTATTTTTGTTCTTTCTCCTGATTACGTTTCTTAAAGGATTTACTTCGATTTTAAACATAGAAGTAGGTTCAACATACGTAAAAAAAACATGATCACTTGGTAAAGTTTTAGATACATCAATATCTCCTACTTGTTTAAACAATTGCTCGGCGCCATATAAAAAAAATCTCGTTATATCAGATTGCTTATTAATCCAAGCTAGCATCTCAGGAGATACAGATTTATTTAAATATACTTTTACCCGATCGCCACATTTATACCTCTTACACCGCATACTCACACCAGCTAACTAATTGTTAAGTTTGTAAATCCTAATTCTTTTTGTTTATGTTCTCTATATCGCGGTGAACATGTATAAACTAGTAATCCGCGTGCATTTGTAAAAAGAGGATTATCTACAAATATCACATTTTTTAAACGGCCTTTTTGTTTTAAAATAAGTTCCAAACTATTTTTAATGATAACCGCGCCTCCACCATAGATAAATACATATGGATCATCTTTCATATCATCAATTTTATTAATAATATCTGTCGCAACCCGTGCAGCTAAGCCTAGAAGTGCTTGTTGGGATTCTGCTACTAATAGTGCATGCCTTGGGTGTTTCTCATATAAATAAATTTGATTGAACTCTGTAATACTATCTATTGTTTTTGTTGGATACTTCCGATTCCATCTCGTAATTATTTGTAATAAGGTTTCTTTCACACCGTATGACAGCCCTTTACTTAATTGCGGTCTAAAATTCACTCCAAACGAAACGACTTCTTCGGTTGTCCCCGCTCCTATATCAAATGATAATAATGTTTTGTCAACGAAATCTATCTCAGTCGTTGAACTTTTTTCACCTTCCACTTTATGTTTTAAGACATTTCCATCTTCATCGTATATAATCCCCCAAGTACCAGATGCACCTTCAGGTAAACATTTGCAAAACTCAATGGAGACATTTACCGTTACATCTCTTCCGTTCGGATAATGAAAAATAACTTTATGATTTCCCATATAACGGTTAGCGTTTTCCGATGCAATTTCTTGTGTAATAATTTGCATCGGAAGAGCAACTGATAAATCGTAACGAATATTAATATGATCCAATTTGGGACTATGACGCATAGCACTAATTGCTAAACCTGATAAAATCGTTAATACCATTAATTCATCTGTAGATTTATCAGATTTTTTCTCAATCTCTGTTCCTTTTAGCTGATCATTAATCACTTTCTGCCCCACAATATAACGCACGTTGTTTAACATAAGGGATGGGGAACAAATTGTTACATCAATATGTTTTTCAATTTCAGAAATCGGTACATCCTCTTCGTCTAATAAACCTGTAGGCTCCCCAATATATAGTGAATAAATACTTGGAATATAAATCGGCTGTTGCCCTTTCACCATTAGTTTCAATCCGTTATTTCCAGCATCTGCACCAGCTTTTAACAGTGTGGACATATATACCCCCTGATTTTATCTGACATCCCTTCCAAATATATGCGAACATTAACTTTTACATTCAAATTAGAGTGAAATCTTTTTTAGCTTCTAATACATTACTAAATTACAATATGAAGAATCACCATAAATTCCATCTTTGTGTAAAATGTATTTGACATTATCCTCTACCAATTTTATATTATTAATTTGTAAAGAGTTTTTTACAGTTAGTGAGTAAGGAGGGACTATATTGAATCAGAAGAAGTTTATTTTTCTAATTTCTGTACTATCATTGCTTGGGCTATTCATACATGGTACATATAAATATATAACTGAGGGAGCGATTTTAGGAGGGACGATTTGGGGAGCTTCTTTAATACTTAGTTATTTAATCAATCATATTACATGGGGCGATCCAAACGGCGTTTCAAAAGAAAGTCAAGATGAAATGGGACAACAAATTACATATAAAAGTTTCAAAATTGGATATTTTGTATTAGTCATTATTATGTTTATTTTATTGATTTATTCAGAAGGATTTTCGACCTTATATTCACTTGATAATATTCAAAATCTCCCTTTATTTATTGCACTTTGTTCTTCATTCATTGTTATTCCACTAGTAGAATTTATTGTTTCAAAACGATATCAATAAATGTAAATAAAAAGATAAGGCGTTTTTTCTTCTTTCTTTTGTTCACAGCCAACGATTAAGCTTAAGCAAAGACTATGACTATAAACTATAGATACGATTTTCTTTTTCATAATTGCAACTATCCCCCTCTTAAATATTATTACATCATATATTCCGCTTTCAATAAGCTGAATATTAACAATCAACAAAAACACCCCGTGTTCCTATAACACGGGGTGTTTCTTACCTTTTCAGATGATTATTCGATTGATCCTCTTGTTCTTTTCTTAATTCATTTTCTTCATCCTTCGGTAATTGTTTATCATTAGCTTTAATCGGATTTGTTTCCTTATTTTCTATCAAATCATTTGGTACTTGTGGCATAACACGTCCAACAATTGCAGCAAGTTCTTCAAGAATTCCTTCGCCAGTATTTCCACGCTTAATTTGATTCCCCATTTGCTTTAATCGTTCATACGTATCAATATCAGCCACAACAACTGCATTTGCACCATTTGGATCATGTTTTAAGCTTTCAGCTACAGAATATTTGATGGACTCTACGCGAGAGCGATCCAATTTCGCTTTTACATCTATACCAACAACAGCGTATTTCCCTATAACTACCGCAGTTGCATCTTTCACCCCTGGTATACTAGAGGCTAAAGATGCTAAATGATCTGCAACCTTTTCATTGGGTTTATTATTATTTGCCTGATAATTAACATTTCTCATGGAAATATTTTTTTGCTCTGGTTTTTCTTGAGCATTATTTTGCTTCCCGATGCTACATCCTGTAACAGCTAGACAAATCATAAGCATGTATATAAGAATTTTCATTATTTTCACCACTTTATCATTGATGTTTAGTCATAAACTTTTTCTACAGCCTGCATCTTTTTCACTTTTTCTTCCGTTCCGTCATTTGCATTAATAAAAATTTGATACGTATCTTTTCCTAATGTTCCAACAAACTCATAACATAAAACTTCTTTATGAGTAGCATTCACAATAATCGCTTTACGTTCTTCCATTACTTTCACATCTGGATTGATTTTCTTTCTCGCATCAGCAGCTGTTAATTTTGCAGCTGGAATGGTCCGTTTTTGATGAGATGCTAAATATTCTTTTGCCGAAAAACCAACAATCGATCCATCATCTAAGGCAATTTTCATTTGAATCGCTTCTGGATAAATACGCACATCATTCTCATTCACAACGTACGTAAACACACCAATATTATCATATTGTGAACTATCGAAGAGCTCCATATTAGTAAACTTATGGTCCTTTAAAAAGGTTAATCCTTTACTTCCTGCGTCATGTAAACTGATTTTTTGTTCCTTAATTTCACGGTTATTCATTACCCATATTGGATATCCACCTTTTTCGGTAATATCCATATAAAATTCATTCTTTGTTTTAGGATCTTGAATCTTTACACTATAAAATGATTCTTTCGCACCTTTACCACTTTTCTCAACTTCTACTTTTTCATCGCCTTTTAAATTTAAAAATGATTTTGCAATTTTTGCCGCTTCATCTTTTGAAATCGCTTTGCCTGTTGCTTCAAAGCCGCCTTTTTTCGCCTTTTGCATACTTGTGAAAGTTGGACCAAAATTATCTGAAGAATAGGATGTTACATTTTTCTCAACCGTCTTAAGCCCGTCAATAATCGTGTTATCCGCTGGATCTTTATCTGAAGCAAGCGCAAGTTCTACATCCATCCAACGTAAATTATTTTTTAAGACAAGATGTTGTACTTTCCGAAGTTCGTCTTGAATATCAGCTGCATTAGAATATAAACCTTGCAATGCTTTATATTCTTGATCGTTTAAAGGCTCTTTCTCTAAATCACGAATTGCAGTACGATAACTAAAATCACCAATATTCGCGAGAAATTCTTCTGTTTTATTAAACGGCATTAATGTTAAAGGGAGTTGTCCTACATCAGAACGGGCTTCTGATGTTAAACGCCATACATCAGCTAATGCCGGTGATAACGATGTTCGCGAATTCATTGCGAGTGTTGTTCCAATTTTATCGTGTAATAAATCAACCTCATATGCTAGATCATGAAAAGCACGCTGATAGCTGTTTTCTGCCCGGATTAAAACCGCATTCTTTTCTTGGTGTTCTTTATAGCCCCAATACCCAGTTCCAACTACGCCGATTGTTAACAATACAATTATGATACCTCTTAACATTTCTTCACCTCCACTCTATTTACAGAAAATATGTTTGCCGATTTTTTTAATTTGTGGTCGACTCCAAATCCATTTACTCGTTGCAGTATCTGGATTGAAATAATAAAGTGCATTTCCAGTAGGATCCCAGCCATTAATCGCATCTAATACAGCTTTTTTCGCAGTTTCATTCGGTGTTAAATAAATTTGACCATCAGCAACTGCTGTAAAGGCACGTGGTTCAAAAATCACCCCAGATACTGTATTTGGGAATGATGGACTCGTTACACGATTCAAAATAACTGCCGCTACTGCAACTTGTCCTAAATATGGTTCACCACGAGATTCACCATATACTGCGTTCGCCATTAATTGAATATCATTTTGTGAGTAACCATTTGGCACATTTGTACCTTTATTTTGAGTTGGCTTGCTACCTTGTCCACCACCTGTGTTTCCTTTATTAGCAGTCGATTTCTCGTACTTTGTTGCTTTCGCAAGCATTTGCTTCGTCTTCGCTCCCGCTAAGCCATCTACAGGTAAACCAAACTTTTGCTGGAAATTTCGTAGTGCCCAATATGTACCCCAGCCAAACACACCATCTACTTTTCCTTTATAAAACCCGTTAGATTTTAATCGCGACTGTAATTCAATGACATCTTCTCCAGAGGCACCTCTTTGAATTACTTGATTAGAAAAAGCTTGCACATTTCTTGTTTGCCCACTACTTACAATTACAGATATACCGATTAATACAAATAAAATCAGTATTTTAAAAATTGCGGTAGAACGCATATAATTCCCTCCTTATTTGCAGTGATGATTTCATGGTTATGTTTTGTAAATAAAACTCTTTTATGTAATGAAGACAAAAAAATCCAAACTTATATGATTTAGACAGCATGTACACAATAAGAAAAACGGCTAAAAGGAGTTTATTATGAAGCGTATTTTTACATGTTTCGTATTAGGAATTGTATTTGCTACAACATATTGCAATATATATATGCACTCATCAGTTGTTCACGCTCAACCACCATATGCAAAATGGGGTAAACTTGCGGTAGAAAAAACGAAAGAAAAATATCCAAAAGCGCAAATTATTGATTACCTTCATATTGGAAGAAAACCAAAGACAGTAAATGTAACAACAGAAAAATTTAAATTATGGCTGCGTGAAGATGGAAAGGAATATGGCGTTTTTGTTGATGTAGAGTTTGATACAAAAACAGAGAAATTTTTGAAGATTATATTTCAGAAAACCAGTAGATAACATGCATTGGCTTTCAATCAAAAGTAAAAACCCCTCTGTTGACAAATGTTAAACAGAGGGGTTTTTACTTTTAGAATAGACATATTAAATTTTTTGGAATCTTAAAGATCGATTTCCTAGGGTTTTTACAAGTACACAAATGAATCCAATTGCGATCCCGATTCCTACACTATATAAAAAGACACTTCCGTAACCATTTATTCTTGGATCCAAGAACGAATATGAGTGCCAATTAATAAGAGCTCCTTGTATTAAACTATAAATTACATATAATAGCGGAAATAATAGCCAACTTACCGCATGTTGCCATTTAATTTCTTTCGTTTGGGGATTTAGAGCCATGCCCATCAAGCTAACCAGAAATCTTACATTTTTGTAAGATTAGAGATTACAGGTCGTATTTTTGAATATTTTGTGTATTATGTTTATAATAAATTCTTTCACACAAAGGAGATTATACCTATGTCATTTGAACAAACATTAGAAAAGTATGCTACTCTTGCAGTAAATGTCGGTGTTAATATTCAGCCTGGACAAATATTATCTATTAATGCGCCACTTGAGGCAGCTCCATTTGTCCGCCTTGTTACAGAAAAAGCATATAAATCAGGGGCAAAGCATGTATATGTAGATTGGAACGATGAAGTATTAACACGTTTAAAATTTGACTTAGCTCCTGAAGAAGCATTCTCAGAATTCCCTGCTTGGAAGGCGCATGCACGTGAAGAGCTTGCAAAAGAAGGCGCTGCATTTATGTCTATCTATGCAGAGAATCCAGATCTATTAAAAGGTGTAGATGCAAAGCGAATTGCAAGTTCTCATAAGGTTGCTGGAGAAGCAATGGAAGTATACCGCGGTTATTTACAAGCAGATAAAGTAAGCTGGTGCGTGATCTCTGTTCCTACGAAAGAATGGGCAGCAAAGGTGTTCCCTGATGTTACATTAGAAAAGCAAGAAGAAAAGCTATGGGATGCAATTTTCCAAGCAACTCGTGCAAATTTAGAGAATCCTGTGGAATCATGGAAAAAACATGATGAAACATTACATAAAAAAGTAGATTATTTAAATGAAAAACATTATAAGGCGCTTCATTATACAGGTCCTGGAACAGATTTAACAATTGAACTTCCAGAAAAACATGTATGGGCTGGAGCTAGTAGCTTAAATGAAAAAAATGTACCATTTATGGCTAACATTCCAACAGAAGAAGTATTTACATTGCCATTAAAAACAGGTGTAAATGGGCAAGTATCAAGTACAAAACCATTAGCATTTGCAGGTAACATTATCGATAACTTTACACTTACATTTGAAAATGGACGCATTGTAGAATATAAAGCTGATATTGGTGAAGAAGCATTAAAACATTTAGTTGAGACAGATGAGGGTTCTCATTTCTTAGGAGAGGTTGCATTAGTACCTCATGATTCACCAATTTCTAATACAAATATTTTATTCTATAATATGTTATTTGATGAAAATGCATCTTGCCATTTAGCAATTGGGCATGCCCATGCAACTAACTTAATCGGTGGTAAGACAATGACAAAAGAAGAACTTGCAGAAAATGGGGCAAACTCTAGTATTATACACGAAGACTTTATGATTGGTTCTGCTAAACTTAATATTGACGGCATTACAGCAGATGGCACACATGAACCAATTTTCTGTAAAGGAAACTGGGCGTTTTAATAATAAGTCAGGAAAAAAATACTGTCTCCTGAAAGAAGGCAGTATTTTTTAAATTGTGGCTATGTTTTAAATAGATGTTGAAAATTAATATATTAATAGTAGATATACTATAATTAAGCCATATACATACAGGTTTGGAGGTATTATTACGGCAAGTGTTAATTCTTTGATTTCAGATATTCAAAAACTATCAGTATCTCAACAAGAACAGTTACTTTCCTATTTAGAAGACCTACTTGTATTAGGTACACAAGAAGTCAAGGAATTTAGATTTGCCAAGGGAAAAATCTGCCCACATTGTAGTGCTGAAACTGTATCAAGAAACGGCAAGTATAAAGGGAAGCAACGATATATTTGTAAATCCTGCAATAAGACTTTTACTGACTTCACAAACTCTGCCACTTACAAAAGCAAGAAAACATTAGATAATTGGCTTAAATACGCTAAATGTATGATTGCAGGTTTTTCCATTAGAAAGAGTGCTACAATTGTAGAGATTAATATTGCAACAAGTTTCTTTTGGAGACACAAAATACTTGATTGTATAAGGTCATTTTTTGGTGTAGGCTCTGTTGAGGGTGTAATTGAGGCTGATGAAGTATTCTTTGCAGAGAGTTTCAAAGGTACAAAACCTTCTAAAACGCCGAGAAAATCTCATAAAAGAGGAAAACATAAAGAAGGAATTTACCATATTCAACACATTAATGCTGTACACAGCAAATTAAAAAAGTGGATGAATAAGTTTAATGGTGTTGCAACTAAATATATCAGCAACTATTTGTATTGGTTTAAATGGCTACAATTATTTGAAACTGACAAAGAAGTTGTTAAAATCAAGAACTTTATGGTTCAATGCAATGTAGCCCATGCTTATACAAGAATAACAGATTTTAAAGAAAGAGAGCCAATATTTATTTAGGTATATACATTTGTAATATTAGGAATGACGAATTATTTGTATTTCATGGAGGATAAATTGTAATGATGAAAAATAATTTTAAAATAGAAAATATTCCAGCGGTTTTGTGGGGTGACAAATCAGATAAGTTATTTGTGGTGGTGCATGGTAACATGTCAAACAAGGCAGATAACTCAATTATTGTATTTGCAGAAGAAGCAACAGCAGTAGGTTATCAAGTGCTTAGTTTTGATTTACCTCAACATGGTGACCGTAAGGATGATACCTATCTTTACAAAGTTCAAAACTGTGTCCAAGACCTTAATACAATTATGACCTATGCAAAATCGTTATCAAATAATATAAGCATTTTTGCTTGTAGCATGGGAGCGTATTTTAGTCTATTAGAATATAGTCATGAGCCGTTGAAGCAGTGCTTGTTTCTCTCTCCTGTGGTAAATATGGAACGTATCATAAATAATATGATGACATGGTTTAACGTAAGTGAGAGTAGACTAAAAATAGAGAAAGAAATTTCTACACCTATTGGACAAACTCTCTATTGGGATTACTACTGTTATGTGAAAGAACATCCTATTGTTGCTTGGAATAATCCAACTTCAATTCTCTATGGTTCAGAAGATAACTTATGTGAGTTTGACGTTGTATCTGAATTTAATAAACGTTTTAACTGTAATTTGCAAGTAATGGAGAATGGAGAACACTATTTCCATACTGAGGAACAGTTGCAGTATTTCAGACAATGGCTGAAAAATCATATATACGTTAAATAATAATAAAATAAAAAATGATTGATGTATAATCTTCTTTAAAAGCGAATTAAGGGAAGTCAAAATGTCTTCCCTTAAAAGTTATATAATTTCAACATTGTTTTAAAAGATCGCCTAAATTTTCTATTCTCTTTAACCTTCACCACTTTACTCCTTTTTATAAAAAACAAAAAATCCGATTTCAAATGAAATTAGAAATAAAAGTAAGTCTATGACCTATTTTTACACGTATCTCGGCTGTACCCCAATTACTGATCAAATCTCTTTACGATTCTCAAGCCAAACATCATAGTAAAGAAAACAACTACCATTACATAGCCTAGTACGTATTCTACTCGTATCATAGAATTCTTGTTAGTTATATATAAAACAAACAGTATTACAGCACCAACTAAATGAGAAAGACCAAAGATTTGAGCCATAAATTTCAAACTCACCGTTAACTTGATGGGTATGGGATTTAGAGCCCAATCTAAAATTTATGTATGTTTATGTATCTCTTCTAAATACTCGATAAATAATTTAAGTGGTACTAATCCGCGCTTTGGCATTTGACTACTTATTACTGCCACAATTTCTAACTGCGGAACAATGATAATATATTGCCCACCATATCCCATTGCAAAATATATATAATACGGTATGTGAAATCTCCCATTGTCTAATATCCACCAGTGATAGCCATATGCCCCAACATGCTCGTATGTTAAAAAACGCGGCTTACTCGATTGTTCAATCCAACTTGAGGATACAATCTTTTCTCCGCTCCAAAATCCATTCTGTAGACATAATAATCCTATTTTTAACAAATCCTCCCCTTTCATTTTCACACCAAATCCACCAACATAAATATTTTGTGGATCTTGTTGCCACCCATATTCGGTAATTTGTAAAGGATTAAATAGATATTCCTTTGCAAACAGCTCCGTTGTCTTTCCAGTTGCAACTTGTAGGATATAGCTTAACAAATGTGAAGAACCTGAATTATAATTCATTTTCGTTCCTATCTCTTCTATTAATGGTTTCTGTAAAATGTATTTTATCCAATTGTCTGATTCCACAAAATCGTTTGGAAATACAACTCCATTACCAAACTCCTTCCATTCTTCACCAGTTGTCATTGTCAGCAAGTGATAAATGGTTAATCCCTTCTTTTCTTTCGGTACATGTGGAATCCACTTTGCTATAGAAGTATGTATATCACTTATGTATCCTTTATCTATTGCTATACCGATTAAAATCGACACGATACTTTTAGTAATAGAATTAATTTTATATAAATTGTTTGCACATTCTTTTGTTTTATAATATTTGGTTGTTAACTCACCTTGTTGATAAACGAGAAATGTATTTACTTTCTTACTTTTAAACATATTTTCTAGCATGTAAAAATCCAATATTCGTTCCTCCAAACACTTGCTTTCTTCTAATAGTCTTTACTATTCTACTGTGAAATAGTGAACCTTTTTTTCTTTAATGGTATTTTTTAATTTTTTTGTTGATTAATTTAACGTTACTAATTGCTTTGCTCTAGGGATGTAATAAAAAAGATGAATGCTATAGTATCTTTTGATGTACTAAACAGCTTATGAACACGATAGTTTCCCTACAGAAAAAAGGAAGTAAATGATTAAAATTTACTTCCTTTTTTCTATGTTTACATACCTAAAAGAATACAACTACATATTACGATTAGAAATAAAACCAATAAACTTTTAGGGAAATTATTCATAGAATACTCCTTTAATTGTGAGATGTGTAACAGATTATAGCATGAATTAATTGCAACGTGTATCACATATACTTATTTTCCAAATATATACAACTTATTGTTTACATCATGTAGAAATATGATTTTTATTTTTGTAAGATTTTTCAAGACCTATCATAAAATGGTTAAAAATACACCTGTATACCAAATAGTTACCATTTGATATCACTCAAAAATATCAAAATTCCCTTCCATACAACTCTTAAAAAATCACATAAATTAAAGTCTTATTTGAGTATACCAAATGTAAAAGCTTGTATTCTATATCTAACAAAAATAAGCCCGATGCTTTCAGTATCGGGCTCATTTTTGTTAACTTAATGGTTATGTTCTTTCGATCATCTTTTTGCTAATTTTTTACAATTTCGTTCTCACATTCCAAAGCTCTGGGAAAAAGCGTTGATCAAGAACACGTTTTAAATAAGAAACACCAGATGATCCACCTGTTCCCATTTTATGTCCAATAATACGTTCTACTGTTTTCATATGGCGGAATCGCCACTGCTGTAACCAATCTTCAATGTCGATTAACTTTTCAGCCAGTTGATATAAATCCCAATATTTTTTTACATCTGCATACACTTCTAACCATGCAGCTTCAACTGTCGCATCTTCTTCATAAGGCTGTGTAATATCACGATTTAAAACATTTGGATTGATTGGGAATCCCTCTTTTACAAGCGCCTGAATTGCAACATCGTAAAGACTTGCTGAATGAAGCGCTTTATGCAAACGAGCATGTAACTCTGGATCTTTTTCATAAATTTTTAATGCATGAGGCGTTTTATAACCAAGTGCATATTCAATCATACGGTATTGATAGGACTGAAATCCCGATGCTTGACCGAGTGAATCACGAAACTCAATATATTCAGATGGCGTAAGCGTTGCAAGAATATCCCAAGATTGAATAATTTGCGATTGAATTTTTGAAACGCGTGCAAGCATTTTAAATGCCGGTGCTAACCTTTCATTTTGAATCGATTCAATCGCTGCGTTAAGTTCATGTAAAATGAGTTTCATCCACAGTTCACTTGCCTGGTGAATAATAATAAACAACATTTCATCATGGTGATCAGATAATCTTTTTTGACTTCCTAACAAACTATCTAATTGTAAATACTCTCCGTATGTCATATTTTCTTTAAAATCCGTATGAATTCCCTTTTCCATAATTACTTTTTCATTTTCTTTCATAAAAATGAACACCCCTTCTATGCATCATCTGCTTGCTCTTATAGTGGTCTTAAAACTGCACGAACCGGACTACCATCCGCATCTGTCAATGCAAGTGGCAAGGCAATCAGTTCATAATCTCCGTCTTGTACATGGTCTAATACAACATTTTCTAAGATATGAATACCGTGTTTAAATAATTGATGATGGGTTGCTAATTCTTTATCATCTAATGGGTCCACAGAAGGTACATCTACCCCGATTAATCGAATGCCTTTTTTCGAAAGAAATGGTGCAATATCAGCACGTAAATACGGAATTACTTGCGGGAACTCCTGTGCATTTCCATGTGAAGAAGTCCGAAGTAATAACCTCTCTATTCCATCTAAAGGGAATTTTTTTAATTCTTTTGCGCCAATACTTTCGATACCTGATACATCTATAATTCGAGCTTTACCAACATAGACGTTAACATCTAAATCTAGTACTCTTTTTCCGTTATTATCAAAATGAAATGGCGCATCAATATGCGTACCTGTATGAATACTCATCGTTAATTTTCCAACATTAACAGATCCGCTTTGTTCTTTTGACCATGAGACTTCGTATGAAAATGGCGTATCTCCTGGCCATGTCGCGATATCATTATTTAATGGTTGTGAAATATCAATCCAATCAGATTCTTTCATCGCTTATGCCACAACCTCTCGCTTATTTTCAAATTTTTTATATTCTTCATCTTTCATGATTTTCTTCAAAATTTGCACAGACTTCCACACTTCTTCATACGTGTTATATAAAGCAACTGGCGCAAGGCGAACTCCATTTGGTGCACGGAAATCAGGAATAACTCCATTTGCTTTTAATGCTTTACATATACGCGTAGCTTCGGGATGCTCTAAATAAATATGTCCCCCGCGTTTCTCGTCCTCTAATGGATTTCCAATTGTGAATCCAAGCCCATTCAGTTCATAGTTGATTAAATCTAGCATATAACGAGTAATGTGTAATGATTTTTCTCGTAATCTTTCAATGCCAGCTTCTTTGAAAATCTCAAGAGAACCAATTAGCGGCGCTGTACTTAACACATGAGGTGTACCAATTTGATATGCCCCGGCGTGTTCAGCTGCCATTAATGTATGTTCCATATCGAATTGCTTATCTTTTCTCGAACTAAACCAGCCAGAAAGCCCAGGAAGACGATCAAAATGTTTCTTGTTTACATATAATCCAGCAACACCACCAGGCCCTGCGTTTAAATATTTATAATTACACCATACTGCGAAATCAACATCCCATCCCTTAAAGTCATGCGGGATTGAACCGATGGAATGGCATAAATCAAAACCAATATGGATACCACGTTTGTGCGCTTCAGCTGTTAATCGCTTCATATCAAGAATTTGCCCACTTCGATATAGCACTGCAGGCAATAAAATTAACGCAATATCATCAGTCATCGCCTCAATAATATCTTCCTCTTGAAGCATCCTACCATCCCTGCTCTTCACTCGTACAAGATGTTCATCTGGATTTAATCCTTTTAAACGGATTTGGCTTTGCAACGCATAAATATCTGATGGGAATGTCAATTCATCTGCAAGAATTTTTGTGCGAATTCCTTTCGGTTCATAAAACGTCGCAATGACTTGATGAATATTCGTTGTCGTGGAACCGGTTACAATTACCTCTTCAGGTAAAGCACCAACAAGAGGAGCAGTTAATTCACCTAATTGTTCAGAGAGAAAAAACCAAGGATGTTCTCCTTCTGTCCACCCATCAATACCATACTCTTTCCATGAATCTAGCATAGTAAGTAAAGATTTTTCCGCTCTTTTTGAAAGTAATCCTAATGAATTACCATCTAAATATATTGTATCTACTTTCTTATAAAATTCTTTTTGAAAATTAGCAAGTTCATCATATTTATCACATTCAATCGCATAGTCGCAAGATGGTTCAAATGGCTCTCGATACATTCTTTCACCTTCTCTTAATTTTCTTTTTATTCCAACTAATTGAAATATAACATCAAAATTGACATAACGTCAATGATATTATGTCAGTTGACTTTTTGTACTCGATTCAACTAGAATAAAAATATATTTTCAGATATTTCAGTATAAAGGAGTGTCCAGTTTGGAAAAAGGTCTTCTTTCAACAAGACAACAGCGATCTATAGAAACGAGAAATAAATTATTAAAATCTGCCCGCAATGTTTTTTTAGAAAACGGATTTCACAAAACAACAATCTCTCAAATTATTAAACATGCTGAAACTGGTTATGGTACGGCATATGTATATTTTAAAAATAAAGATGAGCTCCTTATTATCCTTATGGAAGATATTATGAACCGCTTTTATCAAATTGCCGAACGTTCCTTTTCGCCTAAAACAAAAAAAGAAGCTCACAGTATGATACAAAATCAAACGCGAGCTTTTTTACAAATAACTGAAGAAGAAAGAAATATATTACAAGTCGTTGAAGAGGCTATCGGTGCGTCAAAAGAAATTCAACGAAAGTGGAATGATATTCAAGAACGTTTTATAAATCGAATTATGCAAGATATCACCTATTCTCAGGAAAATGGATTGGCACGAAATGAATTAAATAAAGCAATAGTAGCACGTGGTTGGTTCTCTATGAACGAAATGTTTCTATGGGAAATTGTTCGAAATGAGAAGGAAATAGATGTAGAGGAAATTGTATTTACACTAACAGAGATGTATACCTCAGGACTATATAAGAAATCTTAATTTTTCTCATATTAAGAGTAAGCGCGCATTTTTTTGTTTATAATGAATGAATCATTATCCATCTTAATGTTACAAATACGATCACACTACTTTCTCATTATTCGACTACAAATAAATCCCAGTGTATCAGTAGCAATTTTATTACGATTAAGTACAATTCCTGCGTGACCAGAATTATAAATATATCTAGTTGGCTTATCCCAAGAAGTCCATAAATACTCAGTATCCTGAAAATGTACATATTGATCATATTTTGCTGATAGTAATAGAATGTTTTCTTTATTCACCTTTGGTAGCGCTTGACTAGGCTCCGTAACCTTCCAATATTGGATTAATTGTTCGTATGTGACACCATGATGTTGTAAATCAGCTTTAATGAATTTCCCAGGACTTGTATTCCATATTGAATAGGACAATTGGTTAGCATAGAGTATAGAAGCTAATACATCAATGTTACTCTCAACAAGAGCCGTTAAATTTGTTATAAACCCACCTAAACTAATACCTATTAATACTATTTGTCCTTTCTTATTCCTTTTTATCCAGTCGATTAATGCTCTTAAATCAACTACAGCTTGTTGGACCGATTGAATGGTTCGTTGAATATTTGCGCTAATCATATATTCGCCACTGTATAGAGATTCCTCGGGTTTTCTTTCAAAGTGATATGGAAGTGTAAAATAATACATATTCCATCCTAAATCCATAATTCGTTTATGAAAAATATTTTTAACTCGGTCATTTGATTCCATTCGCCAACCATGAACAAAAATAACATTAGGAACTTCTTTATTTGTATTTAAATAGGCCTCTCCCTTTACAATATCATTATTTAAATGGTCAGATTGAATAGCACTTTCATATTTAAATTCCCCTATTTCATATCTTCCGTACTGTAATTCATGCGAATTAAAGGCAATAGCAGCTGGATATAATTTATAAAACTCCTCTATCCTCTTTTCACCTTCTAGTTTAGGAAAATTTCGATCAAATTGTAAATCCTTACTTTTTTTCTTGTGTAAATCATATAAAGCAAATTGTTCTATCATTTTCCATATAATCATATTAATTCTCCCTAAATTGTAAATCTTAGTTATTTTTAAATTCCATTATAATCATAAGATATTTTTTAAGATATAACAAAGCTAACTGTGGTATTTCATTTATTTTAAAGTATGGAAGCTTGTAATATTCCCTATCTATTAAAAAAGAACCCTTAATTTACAAGGATTCTATGAATTATTTGCATCTTAACCTCCTATTTCAAAAAAAAACTTCAATTAGACATCTTTTTTATTATATCCTACTCACAATTCCCAAAATAAACTTATATTCATCCCGCTTCTTTTTTGATTTCTTAAATCCTTCTTTTGAGTCTAATATAAAACAATTTTTTCGAAACCAAACTCGTAAATAGCATGATTCAAAACAAATAGGTTTCACAACTCCTTTTTGCTCAAATTCAGTCCCATCTTCTCGTTCTATTTCTGTTCGAATAAACCATCTATTTCCGATTCCAACCTCTATATACTTCATTTATAACGCTCCTTTCGCATTACTTCTAGGAAATTTCATTATAAACACTTCTACTATTTCCCTGGTAAGCGCACGTTTTGACAGATTCTCCTTTATTTTTTCTTTATTTATGTGAGCTAAAGGAAAAATATTTATGGCACCGAATAACTTAAAGGTATATAAATATTTCTTAAGAAAGGTATGTATATTATGAATAACCAATTTACTACTCTATTAAGTGAAATGATTTTTATAGAAAGACAATATAAATTTCCTAATCCAGATGCTGTTCTCTATCATCCTGGTCATTACACTGAATTAAATGAACAAATTATCACATTATTTCATGAGGAAAGCTTTAAAACCATTATGATTCCCAGTGTACATAATATATTTTTAAATGCAAATGAGTTTACTTTTCATAAAGAAGTCCTAGTTCAATCAGGAATTCCTGAAGAACTCGTTATTCCAATAACAGGAGAAGCTAATACTGCTAATGATGTTATAAAAAACGCAATGCTTCTTCTATCAAAAACAACCGAAAACAAAAATATTTTATTAGCGGGAAAAACTTTTTTTATGAAAAGATTCTTGCTTATAGCGACCGCGTTTGCTACAAATGACATGACTATCGATGTTCTTCCTTTACAAGATCATAGAAATCTTACGAAAGAAACATGGTACTTAACAGATATCGGTAGGAAACGAGTATGGAATGAATACCATATGATTTCAAAGTTTCTTAAAGAAAACTATCATTAAACCGTAAAGTAGTAGACTTTATCGCGTTGACCAACTTAAAAGATTTCCCCTCTCTATAGAAATCATTTCATTCTACTATTTCCCCGGTAAGCGCATATTCCGACAGAACATGCATCTACATACAAAAGAAGTAGATTTACCGACATCTACTTCTTTACAATTGGAACCGTTGCATTCGTTTATAAAACGTACTAGACGGAACATCTAATAACTTTGCCACAGGTGATACATTTCCCTAGCATCCATCCTAATTATATCTAGGTACCTCCATCTGGCCTCTAAATCCGTACTGTAATAAATCATCTCCCTTTTCTTCATTGTTGGAGATTCATTTTTAGGAGCTCGTGCTAGGAAATATAATTTTATTATAAAACCCCATAAAAACGTTTCCAATAAAATCAGGAAGATGACACAAACATGTTAACAATTCCAATATTTTAATGAATACTTTTGTATTTTCTATATATCACTACATTTTGCGCAATAGAACTCACTGCAATAAAAATCCATAACCATTTCATCGGATGATTATTTAGAAAAAATATTGTGCTTGCTATAATGAACAAAACAGTGGACACGATACTAATGCATAATTTTGTTCCTAGTTGCAAGATTCTCACTCCTTTTCGCCTATGTTTCTACTTTATTTTACTCGCTTAGAAACGTCTATATGTAATTCCATAAGCTATTCTCCATTAAATCTTCCCATAATAATAGTATTATAGTATTTACCATCAGCAAGCCTTTTATCATTTTTTAATATTCCTTCTATTTCAAAACCAAGTTTTTCATACAATTTAATTGCTTTACCGTTTGTTTCTAAAACATTCAAAGCAATCTTTTTAATCCCGTTGCTGTCAGCCCAAGAGATAGATTCTTTTAAAAGGTTTTTACCGATACCATATCCCCAAAACTCTTTTAATACACATACTCCAAATTCTACCTTATGCGAGAATCGCTTTAAATTCACTCCCTCACACCTTGAAAAACCAACAATCCTGTTATTCACTACAGCAACTAAAAATAGGTTTCTTGGACTTTCAGTGTCTGTTTGTATAATCTCTTCAACCTCCTTTGTATCTATGAATCCCTCTCCTTTTTCTCTATCCAAATTTTCAGTCTCTCCATCAATCTGTAATCTTAACTCTGATAAGTCTTTTGCATCTTTATCCATTGCAGATCTAATAGTATACATTATCCCATTTACGTCAAACTCTTGTTTGTTAATAATCATAATATACCCCTTTTACATTAAATTGATTTAGAAAAATAAAACAGCTAAAGCCCTTAATAATTTACTGCAATTCTAGCTAAATACCCCCCACCAATTTGTTCGATAAGATATTTTCCTAAATGGTAAATCTTGATAATCTCAGTTTATCATAGGTTCCATCAGTTAAGAATAAGTAGCTATTATCACTATCTAAAAAAATGTTTTATTGCTTCAAGCTGTATTTTATGATTACATTCGTCACAGCAATATTTACCTTTCTGGTCTTCCTTGAATTTCTTATATTTTTCAGTTCCTTCATATACCCGAAATACATTCTTACAACAAAAACAAATAACCTCATAAAATATCATGTCCTTCCCCCTCCTTAAGGTAATACGTTACTTTTGAATTGCCCGCTCAAAGATCTTGATAAGTTCTTTCGTGTAATCTTTAACGTTAAGATCGGAATTTCTCATTAGCTCTAGGCTATAAGGACGATGTGAAAAACTCTCGAAACCCTCCTTCTGCATGCCCAAACGTAGAATATTTCCAATAGGAAGAAAAATAGTTTTAGTATGGTCTGCTGCAAACCGAAGTTTCCCTTCATCTGTTCTTTCATTCGAAACAATTTCTATAACAGCGAATATACGTTTTCAATTTTCATCTATAAATTTCAGATTGGATTCAATATATCTTTGAAGCATTTTTTTGGAGAACATTTGAGTTTCAATTTGCGGACAAATAAAGGACTGGCAAGCTATATAGTAATCAATAACAAATGTATGTAAAGAAACAATATCTATGCTTGACGATGTGATGTAAGAGAATGATAGATTTTCTACACGTAAATCGTTATGATGTAAGAAAAAAGAAAGTGAGCGAAAAATGAGTAAAATCGTGATTATTACAGGTGCATCCAGTGGATTTGGCCTTTTAACTACCCTTGAACTTGCAAAGAAAGACTATTTCGTCATCGCTACAATGCGTAACCTTGATAAACGAGCAGAATTATTATCTCAAGCTACTGCATTACATTTAAAACAAAATATCAAAATTCATCAATTAGATGTTACAGATCAAAAATCTATACAGGCATTTCAATTGTTTTTAAAAGAATTAAATCAAGTAGATCTTCTCGTTAATAACGCGGGATATGCGAGCGGTGGATTTATAGAGGAAATTCCAATAGAAGAATATCGCAAACAATTTGAAACGAATGTGTTTGGAGCAATATCAATATCTCAAATTGTATTACCGTATATGCGAAAACAAAAAAGTGGAAAAATTATTAATGTAAGTAGTATTAGTGGCCAAGTTGGTTTTCCTGGTTTATCTCCTTACGTTTCCTCCAAATATGCATTAGAAGGTTGGAGTGAATCCCTGCGCCTAGAGGTAAAACCGTATGGAATAGATGTTTCATTAATTGAACCCGGTTCCTATAACACAAACATATGGGAAGTTGGTAAAGAACTTGCAGAAAATTATGTAGAAACAACCTCTCCCTATAAAGAATATATGGATAAAATACAGAATCATATGAATAGTAGCAGTGAAACATTTGGCGATCCGATAGATGTTGCTCAAAAGATTGTAGCAATTGCTGAAACAAAAACGGCAACATTACGATATCCAATTGGAAAAGGTGTAAAATTGATGATGGTTGCGAAAAAATTTCTTCCGTGGAGAGTGTGGGAGTTTCTTGTTTTGAGAAGTCTTAAGAAGATGTAATGCAGAGGACTACTAATAAATAAGAGTCGTTATACACATTGAAATTGTGATAACGACTCTTATTATTTTACTCTTTTAACCAACAGGTTGGAATACATATATCATGAAATAATGTAATAATTAAACAAAACAAGAATACAAGTAGAGTCAACACAATCACTTTAGTGAGAGACATCCATTCTCCACTTCCCTGTAATTTACTATAATCACTTCACATGCTGTTTCACTGAATTCAATCGATCCACCCGGAAAGCGATAAAATGTTTCTTGCTTGTCACACTAAACAAGAACTTTAGAATGATCTCCATTCATAATAATCGCTTCTGAACGTAATAACAGCCTTTTCATTTTTCCTCTCTCTGTTGTACTGAATTTACAGATCGGATTTTCTCCGGTTGATCGCTCGGATAAGTAGCATACACACGATTATCATAATCCCAACTCATTATCGTGGCACTATCTCGTCCAAGTTGATGATGAACATGTTCTAAGACATCTTGAACACATTTTGTTAATTCTGGTTTATTTTCATACATATCTTTATACAAATAAAATGGATTTTCATAACGGCGTTCTCCGCATTCTAGTACACCATCTGTTACCATTATGATTCTATTTCTTCCTGTACGTAGTTCTCGAATACCAGAAGAATAACACGGGACTGGTAAAGAAAATGTATTCACATGCCCAATCCATTCATAAAAATGACGTTGGTTCAGCATATATTGTCCTAACTTATGTAATTCTTCATGAAATACATAAACGAGGCAGTCTCCTATAGAAAACCACCAAATATAATTTTCTTTTCTTACACATATTAAGCAAGCTGTTTCACCTTTTACTTGCTGGCACGACTGTTTAAATGAATTTGATTGAAAAAGTGCGAGTAAATGATTTTCAACAGATCGAAATACCGTTTCAACAGGTTTTTCTAATAAAGCTTTTATATTTTCATATTCATTTTTTATTGTATGTACTACTAAAGCAACACTTTCTGCACTATTGTGACCATCTAATATCATCGCAAATTCCCAGTTTCCATTTGACCAAACGAAAGCACCGTCTTCATTCTTCTTTGCGCCTGCACTCTTATTCCCACCATATCTGCCAAGCACTATCTCACCATGTTGCTGAACTGAAATTTCCCCTAAATACATTTCGTCACTACCAACCCATGAATATTGTGTATTATTTGTTGTATGCATACTCATTCACCATATATGTTCGTATTCTTTCACATAGTTTTTGTATTTGTTCTTCTTGTCCATATGGTGCACCTTCCCAATTTGCTACCTTAGTTGGTGACCAAAATTCCTTTGGTGTATTTGGATAACGTGGAATTATATGCATGTGCATATGATTTACTCCATTACCAGAAACGAAAGCATAAATATGTTCTGCACCCTCGCATTCTTTTAATGCACGGCTTACTCTGCTCGTAATTAAACCAAAAGCTTTCGCTTCTTCTTCTGTTAATTCAGCTAATCCTGGCGTATGTCTTTTTATATCAATCATTACATATCCGAGATACGTCTTGTCCTCTTCCCAATAGACATGTCCTACATATACAAGGTTATCTTCATAAATTGTCCCACCAGGTACTTGAATATTTCCGTTATGTTTTTGACAAATGAAACAGCTTTCTTCAGAGAAGTTTTGAATAGACATATGCATCCCTCACATTCCTTGAATTTATATTTTATAATATCATAAAAACGGAATACAAGTTAGATTTTTCCTAAATATCAGATTTTTTTGGTTATTCATTTACAGAAATGAAAATCAAAATGATCTCGTATTTCGCACTTATTACCTTATTTTTCACAAGTCACCTTTACACGTATATAGGCATTTACTATAGAAAGCCATCTTTTACTGAAGGAGGAAGAAATCCCATGCACCCCTATATGAATTCACATTTCAATCACCTACCTATCCCCCATCAAAACCAATCTGTACGAACTACACCACCGCTTCCTAACGATTCTTATTATATGAAGCAGCAAATGACGAATCTTGAAAATCAATTAGCAAAATTAATCGCGTTAATGAAAAAAACAACCAATTAATCAAATCGATGGAACAACAACAAAATCAAGTTTGTGCCCCGGGTGGAGGTTCGGTAATTGTTCGTATGTAATCTTTTCCGATCTTTCATCACAATAAAAAGCACGCATCGTATATGAGAAGATCCATTATGATGCGTGTTTTTATTTAACCTTTTCTTTTCCGGTGAAACCCTTGCGTAATCCGATCTAATACAATCGCAATGACTACAATAGCTAGTCCAGCTTCAAACCCCATTCCAATGTTAACTTGCGTTACAGAACGATATACATCTACACCAAGCCCCGGTGCTCCTACAAGTGAAGCTGTAACAACCATTGATAAGGACAGCATGATACTTTGGTTTACACCAGCCATTATAGTTCCCGTTGCGAGAGGTAACTGAACTTTAAATAACTTTTGCGATGTAGTTGAACCAAATGCATTTGCAGCTTCAATTAAATCTTCTGGTACTTGTCTAATTCCTAAATCCGTAAAACGAATTGTCGGTGGCATTGCAAAAATAACAGAAGCGATAATACCAGGAACAACGCCTACTCCGAAAAATGTAATCGCTGGAATCAAGTATACGAACGCCGGCATTGTTTGCATAAAGTCTAATGTTGGTTTTAATATTTTTGAAAACCGTTCATTTTGGGATGCTAACACACCTATTGGAATCCCGACAATAATGGAAATAATGACTGATGTGAGAACAAGCGCCAATGTTTGCATCGTTTGTCCCCAATAGTTAATGTTTAGAATAAATAATAAGCCGATTAACGCAAATACCACTAAAGATATTTTCCTTGTTGTATACCAAACGAGAAAACATACGATTATAATCATTAAAAATGCTGGAATCAATGTTAAGAAATTTGTAAGTAAATCAACAAAACCACCAATGACATATGAAAACCCTCTAAACAGTCCTTCAAAATTCGCATATAAACTAGCAACGAATGCATCAACCCATTCACCTAAAGGAATACGCGGAATACTATTCACCGTCATTCACCTCTTCTTCAATATTTCCTGCGAGGGCTTGAATGACACTTTCCCGTTTTATTATGCCTCTTAACCTTTTCTTTTCATCAATTACTGGTAACGGCAGCTTCATTTCCGCCATTTTTGCATATGTTTCTTCCAATAATGTATCTAAATAAACATGCGGAATATCCTTCAAGAGTAAATCTGCGATTGGCCATTGTTTTTGAACAGCTTTACTGGCATCATCAGCCGTTAAAATACCTAAAAATTCATGTTTTTTATTTACAACATATACAGTGGACACACCTGCATTTCTCATAATTTGTAGTGCTACACGTGGTCCGCGGTCAATTAGTAATGTTTCTGGTCTTTTCAAAATAGATTCAGCAGTAATCACTTTCCCTAAATTCACATCAGCAACGAATTTCTCTACGAATTCATTGGCTGGGCTTATCATAATTTCTTCTGGAGTACCAATTTGCACAATTTCTCCGTCTTTCATTAATGCGATACGATCCCCAATTCGTAGCGCTTCATCTAAATCATGTGTAATAAAAATAATCGTTTTTTCCATCTTATCTTGCAGCTCTAACAATTCATCTTGCATCTCTTTTCGAATGAGTGGGTCTAATGCGCTAAATGACTCGTCCATAAGTAGAACATCTGGATCATTTGTAAGAGCTCTGGCAATTCCAACGCGCTGCTGCATTCCACCACTTAGTTGCCCTGGATAACTATTTTTATGATGATCTAATCCTACTAATTTAAGTGATTCTAGTGCCTTTGCTTCTCTTTCTTCTACTGGAACCCCTTGTATTTCTAATCCATAGGCAACATTTTGTAAGACGGTACGATGTGGGAACAGTGCAAACTTTTGAAAAACCATACTCATTTTCGTTCTTCTGACTTTCCTAAGCGCCTCTTTCCCCATTGTTGCGATATCTTCCCCGTCTATGTATATGTGGCCTGCTGTTGGCCTTATAAGCTGATTGAGCATACGAACAAGAGTTGATTTTCCGCTCCCAGATAGCCCCATAATGACAAAAATTTCTCCGGTATATACTTCAAACGTTGCCTTTTTCACCCCAACGTTCATTCCTGTTTCTTTCAATATTTCTGATTTACTTTTTCCTTCTTTTAATAAGGCGACTGCTCTTTGAGGATTTTTTCCAAATACTTTTGTTACGTTTTCTACACGTACTTTTGTATTTTCCATAAAACGACTCCTTTTCTGCCTATCTATTCACATAGTGTAACGATTTTAAACAGAAATATTACATAAAGAGGATTTTTTTAAAATTCTTGTTTCCGTTCATAATAAGAAGGTTCACTTATAGATTTATTCCTACTAACAACGCGATCCAAAACGAAATGAAAATTTCTATTTATGAAACGGGAGGATTCAATGAAACGGAAAATATGGCTTATAAGCACTTTGTTATTTATTAGTATGATTATTGCCTCTTGTAATGCTACAAATGCAAATACGAAAGGGAAAATTAAACTTGGTGTAACAAGTTGGAAGGAAAATATTGCGGCTGCAAATATGTGGAAAGTTTTATTAGAACAAAAAGGCTATAAAGTTGAACTCATGTATTTAGAAAAAGCAGCCATTTGGACTGGTGTCGCTCGCGGCGATGTTGATGCAAATTTAGAAGTATGGCTTCCGGTTACCGATAAGCCCTTAAATGATCGGTATAAAAATGACATTGTGTTAAAATCGAAATGGTATGAGGGCACTGGACTTGGATTGGTTGTTCCTTCTTATATGAAAGATATTAACAGCATCGAAGATTTAAACGCCCATAAGGATGAATTGAACAACAAAATTGTAGGGATTGAACCTGGTAGTAGCCTTATGAACTTAACGGATAAAGCAATGAAAGAATATGATATCAAGCTAAAACTTGTCCAATCTTCGGAAGCGGCAATGATGAGTGAGCTAAAAAAGGCTTATACGCAAAAGAAACCAATCGCTGTAACGCTTTGGAATCCACACTGGGGCTTTTCAGAATTTGATTTGAAATATTTAAAAGACCCTAAAAAAGTATATGGTGAAAAAGACGACATTTATTACTCTGTACGAAAAGGTTTTGAAAAAGATTATCTAGAGATTGTGAAATATTTCGATAGATGGAAAATGAATGACGAACAACTTGGTACTTTAATGGTGATGTTAAATAAAACAAAGGACCCTGAAGAAGCTGCACGAAAATGGATTAAACAGAATCAAGCATTAGTTGATGAATGGACAAAAGATTGATTTATGGCATAAAAATAGGCCGGAGAATCATATATTCTCTGGCCTATTTTAAGTTATTTTTTTTCAATAACAGCGTCAACAATACCATATACTTTCGCTTCTTCTGCAGTCATAAAGTAATCTCTTTCTGTATCCTCCGCTACCTTTTCAACTGGTTGACCTGTTCGATCCGATATAATTTTATTAATATCATGTTTTAACTTTAATATTCGTTTTGCAGTTATTTCAATCTCCGTCGCTTGCCCTTTTACTCCGCCAAGTGGCTGATGAATCATAATTTCACTATTTGGAAGCGCAAACCTTTTTCCTTTTGCTCCAGCGAGTAACAATAAGGCTCCAAATGACGCTGCGAATCCCATACAAAGTGTTTGAACATCGGGTTTAATCAAATTCATTGTATCTAATATCGCAAATCCCGCTGTAGTTGAGCCTCCTGGACTATTGATATAAAGAAAAATATCCTTCTCCGCATCTTCTGCCTCTAAAAATAATAACTGTGCCACGATACTGCTTGCTACTTGATCATTAATTTCTGATCCGATCATGACAATACGGTCTTTTAACAACCTTGAATATATATCATAGGAGCGTTCTCCTAATTTTGTTTGTTCTACAACATACGGAATTGCATTCATTATAATCCCTCCATCTACTTTTTAAGCTGCACATAGCATATAACCGTAAGAAGAAGGTGCTTTTGTATTGAATAATAGTACAGGCTGCTTAGGTGATACGTGTTCAAACTGTATTGTCGGAAGAAGTTTTGTTAACAATTGTGGTTTTTGTTCACGAATAGCTGTTACAATTACTTCAACGTCATCATCCTGCCCGGCTAATTCAATCTTCTCTTCTTCACTTACCGTTTTCAATCTATTTCTACTACGAAACAAGGAAGCCTTCACTGCACCTTCTGAGATTGAACATATTTCCGCAATATCTGATAAGCTGTATTGAAAAACATCTTTTAACAAGAAGATAACGGATTGCTGTATATTTAATAAAGACAAGACTTTCTCTGCCATCTCATGCAAATCAGCAATTTTACCATGCGGTTCTTCAAATGGAACCTCCTGCTCTAATTTCTCTTGAACTGATTTTGTTTTTAGTTGATCTAGCCATTTATTTCGAGCAATTTTATATAGAAGCGTAATACAAATATCTTTCTCCACATATTTTTGAAGTACTTTACAAACCGTTTCTTGGGCAAGATCTTCTCCATCCCATTTACTTTTGGTTAAAAATGTACAGTACCTTTTTAACTCTGCGTAATTTTCAATTAAAAAGTTTTTATTTGAATGATTCATATCGATAGGATTTCTTAACATCTGAGTTACTTTTGTGCACAAAATAATCACTCCTTTTCAGCGCTTACTTAATTAACGATTGAACAAATGAAAAAGTTACGGGTCAAATAAAAAAAATCATGTTTATGTTTGTAATTGTGCGGTCATAAATATGTTATGTAGAATTTTACACGAGGAGGCTGGAATATGCCAAAATTAACTGTTGTAGGTAATGGCACATTTGATGTAAAAGAAGGAACAAAGTTAGTACTAGCACTCGAAGATAATGATATCCATATTCTTCATCGCTGCGGCGGGAAAGCACGTTGTACGACTTGCCGTGTAGAAATCGTATCTGGAGACTTCTACGAGCCTACACATATTGAGAAGAATGCTATTACCGAAAAAGGAATTGAAGATCATTTGCGATTGTCATGTCAAATGCGTGTACAGACTGATTTAACCGTTCGCCCAATATTGACTGTTGAAAATTCTGGATTAGATGCTGGGCCGCGTCCTGTGGAATGAAAAGGCAACAGAATGAAACATTTAAAACGCTTAGTTGGTGAATATGCTAGTGATTTTGTAAAAGATGGGATGAAAATCGGCCTTGGTACTGGTTCCACTGTATATTGGACAATACAAAAATTGGGACAGCTAGTAAATGAAGGTTTATCTATTCAAGCTGTACCAACATCAATAGAAACTCAAAAATTAGCAGAGCAACTGTCTATCCCCTTAATCTCTTTAAATGACGTAGATTATCTTGATCTCACCATTGATGGTGCAGATGAGATTAACCCGGATTTACAGTTAATTAAAGGGGGCGGTGGTGCACTTCTTCGCGAAAAAATAGTTGCTGTGTCTTCCCAGAAACTTATCATAGTCGCTGATGAATCGAAACTTGTAACGAATTTAGGTATTTTTCCTCTTCCTATTGAAATAGTACCTTTCGCTTGGGAGCAAACTGCAAAACGAATTCAATCATTTGGCTGCCAGACAATTTTACGTATCCAAAACAATAAACCATTTAAAACAGACAATGGAAATATGATCTTAGATTGTATTTTTCCAAATCAAATAGCCAATCCACTCGAAACTCATCAGCAGTTAAAAATGATAACGGGTGTAATTGAAACTGGTCTATTTATTAACATGGTAGATAAAACAATTATTGCAACTGAAAAAGGAATAAAAGTATTATGACAAAACTAAAGGGCATGAGCCCGGTACAATACCGAGTTCATGCCCAAGAAGTTACCTAAGGAAGGAATCGTCTAACTTTTTAGGACACTTCACTAATAGTGGCTAACTAAACGAATTTAGCTAACTCACATTGCAATCTATATCCTTCTAATTTCCAAATTTTATTTACAATACGTTCTTTACAACATTCAATACCAATATTCACATCATAATCAGCAGGATTAGTACATGAGCTGGATTCGGTTAAAATAAATCCATTTGGCAATTTCGCAACCACGACTGTACATTTACCATGAAATTCTTCCACTGTCCATTTCGTTTTTTCTAAAATATTATCAATATCCTGTTGAGTTACCGTATTTTCCATAACTCTATAACCTCCCAATCTTCTGCTAACATATCAGTTTATGAAGCTAACCAAGGAACAAAATTTTCTTGTACTGTTTTCATTGCAATATATGCAACATATGAGACATTATGTCCTGTATGCTTGTTTATCATAAAGATTGATAAAAATCACCTCTTTAGTTATTCTTTGAGGTGATTTTTATGTTGGATATTTATGTTAAAATGGGTTTGTGTAATTACTTAACTAGCTGACAGGTTATTTGAAGAAAGGTATTTTTTCCTTATTCTATAGAACAGGTCGATAAACTCTAAAACATCTCCTCTCCCTAATACCAAAGAGCCGTAAAACATAAAAATCATGGCTACGAAAATACTAGGTACCTATATGAGTTTGATAATAAATGAGAAGTCCTTATTGGATTTTAGCAGAAGGGATGGATCAAAATGGACATTAGGAAAATACGATATTTCATAAAATCCATCTTATATTACGTGAAATGACAACGGAGCAGCAACTAAAAGCACTCTATGAAAAACAAATTCATATTGGATTTTTTCGTTCTAAACAGAACAATGAGATACTATCTTCTGAAGTTTGTGCTGAAGAATCTTTAAGATTGGTTTTACATCAAGATCACCCTTTCGCCTCATTACCCGAAATTCCACTCCAATTGTTAATTGATGAACCATTTATTTTGTTTCCACGTCATTTTGGCCCAAATTTTTATGATTTAATTGTTAGCTACTTTTTGGATTATGGTGTAAGTTTAAATGTTGTTCAAGAAGCTATTCAAATGCAAACTATTGTTAATTTAGTCGCAACAGGAATGGGTGTTTCTGTCGTTCCATCGTCGGTGGAAAGTTATAAACGTCCTGGTTTTGTAGTACCCAAGCTACTGCGAGTTGAGCGAGGGTAAGATCAATCTCTTGTGCGATGGGTTTGTGATTCTAGATAGCAGTGAGCACATTGTCGTTCATCCAACGTTGTGCAAGTTGATTTAATACTTTTCTTTCAGCCAACAACTGCCTTTTGAACTTTTTCTTTTAATATATAATTTTACTTATTCCTTATAATCTTCGTTACTTTCGGTTGGGTCGTTTCTACTGTTACTTGCTCGTCTTGAAACCAAAAATTTGTAATATCTAATATGTGTTCCATTGTACATATACCCCTTTATGAAATCCGAAGCCTTTTATACTTTTCGAAATATGAATTCAAAAAGCATACCTATTCCAACTCCAATTGTATACGCTAATAAATCACTCCACAAAAAACCATATCCTAATATAAGTCCACCTAATGGCGTTGCCCGTATACTATCTATCCATTCCGCATGATATAATTGACTCATTTCAATCCCATAGCAAAATAGTAAACTTAAAAATGCAATCTTTTTAGTCTCCATTTTATGAAAAAGAAATCCAACTCCAATGAAAATCATCAGCGCCCATAGTGCATCTCCTAAATAGGCATTTAATAAATCTGGTAAAACATACGCGAACTTTCTTGATCCCAATCCAAAGATAATTACTATTATGGTTAGTGCCGCATACAGTACCCTATTTCGTTTATATTCCATTCTTAAATCCTCTCTCATCACACCAAACCTTTCACAAAACTTGTACCCCATATTTTTATAAAAGTGATGTGCATGTTCCCTTTCAGCACGATTTCCGATATGTAATCTAATTGAAACTCCTCATTGTTCTATCTATGTACAGCGTCTAAGCGTGTATTTCTGATTTCCACATCTCATTCTACTCTACTGTTCAAAGCCCCTATACCATTATTCATTTATTCCTCATGCAATACTTGAAAATCAGTTACCAGTGAAACTATATTTCCCTTCTCATCAATCCCCCAATAGGAAGGATAAAAACCATCACCATAACCCGAACGGAACATAATAATATTACTCCCCGTTTCCTCACACACTACACAATTTCCCCACTCATCATCATGTTCTGTTAGTACGTCATCTATTAGATCATCATACAAACTAATAAATTCGTCTCCTAGTTCTTGTTGTAGTCTATCTTCTACTTCTTCTAACTTATCAATTGCTTCTACATCTGCAAAACACCCTAGTCCCGTATCAACTGGATAGCCAAAAATGTAGCCTTCCTCTAGTTCACTTACATTCTGCCCTGGCTTTGTTGCCATCTTCCACTCTACCGCTTTTGATTCCGATACTTTCAATTCAGCACCAGCAATTACACCATCTTCCTCGTTCCACCAAGCAATAATTGGATATGTACCTAGCTTAATTGTTTGTTCGAAGTGATTTTTATTAAAAATAAGAGGATCACAAGCAACCAATTTTCCTGAAGTAACTTTTAAATGATCTAATACTTCAGAACGTAGTATTTCACTATTCAATTTAGATAATTCATGTAATAACTTTGACATACTATTTTTCTTCCTCTCGTTCATTTATTCATAGACTTTCCTAGAATTTAAGCTGAGAAATCATCAATAATTTCCACCACTTCAATTTTCCCATTAATTAAAAGCTCTGGAAGCTCATTTTTTACATTACCCTTCCAATATTCTTTAGCTTGTTCAATTTTTCGAGAGAAAGGAACACCATCTTCCTTTGGTAAAAGGTTTCCATCACCCTCAAAAGAATTCCCCATAACTCGAAGCTTAACAATCTGCAAAACTTTCCGACTATAAGAATCAAATAATTTTTTCCATTTCAAAGCATCTTCATAACTTTTCGCAGCGTATAAGCAAGACAATCTTGAAGGATATTCAGGATATTCTTGTAGTCTAACCATTTCTACTATCACTTCTCTAATTGCTCTGATTGTTTGGTCTACATACTTAATCGCTACTTCGGCATTTTCTTTATTCATGTTCAATCCTGTATTTGTATAATGATCTTGTACAATCTGAATAAAGTCTTCACCTTTTGAATTCAATTGTTCTCTCTCAAAAAAGAAGCGATATAAGGTATTATTTTGGTTCTTGTCAAAGTTAATTATCTGCCCAAGAATCATTTTTTTCCTAGTAACGATGTGATAAACATACAATTCGTTCTCTTTCATGGCCTGTCTCCTATTGGTCTTCATCAGACTATATTATATAATTTCCATCACTCTTGTCCCCAAAGAATAATTCGTTTCAGGTACTTGATTCATCAGTGTATCAATTACAAATATTTTATTATGAATTCTCATACATGTAGCATTCCATCCGTCTAGAGAATCTTCGTTACTTTTCTTTTTGAAAAGCAGTATGTACGTGTTGCTTCCTTTGATCCCTTCCCACCTCGTATTCTCTTATCTTGTAAGCTGATTACGATGCATGACTATTTGCCTCGTTGCTTTGAATTGTTGTTTTCCATAGAATTTTATTAATTTTTCTTCACAAAATAGACTTACAATATCTATATGAGCAAGCTCATGAAGCAAGATTGTCATCATTTTCTCACCAATTTCCTTATTCCTTACACTATTATGTACTACAACATCTTCAATATACGCTCGAAACACACCATCAGTTACTGCTCTTGCAAATCCTATTAATTGCTTCTCTTTCCATACACCAATCGCTATACTATTCTCTAACATTTTAGAAATATCTTCTTCATCTCTTTCAGGCCACCAACCAACAGAATTGTACAGTAGCTTCACTTTTTTTGCAGTAATAGGTTGTTTATGATGAAATGTATAATTGTACATTCTATTTACCTCCCAATATTCAATTTACATAATATAATTATTTCACAATTTTAATTGCTTTTCTAAAAAATGTTGACTATACCCTTTAGGATGATCTTCCACTACGCCAAACTCCCTGTAACCATGTTTCTTATAAAATTCAGGTGCTTGAAAACTAAATGAATCAAGTAGTATAAGCCTACAGTTTTTCTCTTTGGCAATTTCTTCGATTTTATTTAATAGTTGACTACCATATCCTCCATGACGTACTGACTCATCCACCCATAAAAAATCGATATGGAGGTGATAAAAATATATTGTGCCTGTTATGCCTCCAAATATTTTGCCAGCATTGTCTTTTAATAGAAAACTTACATGTTCTAGTGGACTTTTTACTTCATCTGGTAGTACAGACATATTGTATTGGATTACTTTATTTTTAATGTACTCGCTGTCTTTTGAATTGTTTTGTTGTGTAATTTCCAAGTCTATTCTCCTTTCTCTTCATTATAGATAGCATCCTGTATACTCTTTATACAAACATTGCAATGTTTCTATTATTTTCATATCAGCTTCTTGATTCTCATACCGATTTGGTAACTCCATTCCACCAATTACATAAAGCAATGGATTTTCATGAAATGTTCCTAGTATACCAATATTCATAACAGCTGTAGACAATCCACCTGTCATATGTGCCAAGTGGTAACTTCGTATTCCCTCATATTTCCCTTGTTGTCTTACCATTCCATTTATAATGGGTTCCCATAACACTGGATCCGATTCATATCCTTGGAATATATGAATTAAAAGTTTAAGAACTTGTTTTAATTTCCCAACGTTTTTCACATCCCTTGGGTCTTTCGTAACATTAATCTTTGAAAAGGAACATTGAATTCTCTTATTTACTTCTTCCCATCCACCGCAAAAGTTCACAACAGATTGTGCAATACAATTGTCATGACATGCAATCATTACTTCCACAGCATTTCTTAATGTTAATACAGTTCTTTTTTGTAGATGTGGATATATTTCTTTACTATCTTCTTTCGGATTAAATACGATATTTGCGATTTCATCACTCCAGCGAACTTGATTCTCTTCAACCATTTTAGCTACCACAAATCCAATTGCCACTTTTGCGGCAGACGCTAGTGGAACCAATATATCATCATTATATAAAGCGATAATATTTTGGCTTTCTGGTGAATAAACAACTATACCTACCTGACCCGATTTTATTTCTTTTATTTTCTTGATTACTTCCTCCATTTGTACGCCTCTTCTCGATTTCGTGTTTATCCCTTTCAGTATTTCGATAATACAAATCAAAAATCCTTTTATGAGGTTAACAAATAGGTATTCTACTATTTTTATTCCAACTCTACTGGTAAAACATAGACGCCATTTTCTTTCTGAAGTTCTACTACTTTCACAACAGCATGAGTATTTACAGTTCCGTATATATGTGGATAGTTTTGACCATTAGAAGCAAATTCATATTTTATCTCCGCATCAACTAATGACGAATCAATTAGAAGTAGTACTAACTCCATTTCCCTGCTAAAATGTTTTTCTGCCACTTGAAGAGATTGTTCTAAAAAAGAACAATGAATAAATCCTTCTTGCATTAGTGAAGCTTCAATTATATTTCCTTTTGCTTTTGCTACTTCCCATTCTCTTTTTTTCATTATCTTTGTAATCATAGTCATTTTCCTTCTTCCCTTCTTAGTTATAGAAAAAACAAGAGGATTTTCCCGCTAGTCACTTGAAAATCCTCTTTAAACATCTATTATTTACTTTCATATAACTCTTCTTGTATTCCTCGAATTAAAGGTGATGCTTCTCCAGAATAGAAGATTCGTAAGTCATGGAGAGCTCTTGTACATCCAACATATAATAATTTTGCATCATGCTTTGTACCTTTATAATGTACTTCATCAACATCGATAAGAAGTACCGCATCAAATTCTAATCCTTTTGCTAAATACACAGGCACAACTGAAATGCCGCCTTCATATTTATTTTGGTTTGCTTCGATGACATTAACAGTGATTCCTTCAGCTGTTAACTTCTCATATAAATCGCGGCATTCCTCATCTGTTCTTCCTATAACAGCGATCGTTTTCACATTTTCATTCTGCATATGTTGTAGAGTCTTTACAATTGCGGCAAATTGGTCGTCAGTCGAAATAACTTTTACTTTCTCACCACTGCGGAAAACAGGGGTTGCGAATCCTACTGGAACTTCAGCATTTTTAATCACTTCATTTGCAAACTCAATAATTTCTTTTGTAGAACGATAACTTCTCGTCAGTTCAAAATAACCCGTTTCTTGAAACACTTCTTTAAAGTCATTCCAGTCTTCAATTCCTTGATAATCATATATAGCTTGCGATAGATCACCTAAAATCGTAAAGGAATTACCCATTGTAATTTCTTTTAATATATAAATTTGGAATGGTGAAAAGTCTTGCGCTTCATCTATAACAACATGGTGGAATTTTTGCCCGATTTCAATACCCGCTAATTTATGGTGAATATGAATAAGAGGTGCTAAATCTTCTACATACACTTCTTTTTTACGGCAACTTTTTTCTGTGTCTTGAACAAGTTCTTCAGGCAAAAGTTCCAATATTTCTTTTCGCTGCATCATCGAACTATAAAATGATAACGGGCTCATTTTAGGCCAAAATTTCATATAGGCATTTAATCTCTTTGTAGCTTCTTTTTTTAATACTTTTTTCTCATTTGTTCCTTCAAACTTTTTAAGTTCAATCTCAATCCAGCGTTTTATTCGGCCAACCAATCTTTCTCTACGCTTCATTAATGGATAGTGTTTATATTCCACTTGCATCCATTTTTTAACCTCTTCTACTGTAATAGCAGCTTTATCCCACGCTTCAAAATCTTTTACTGGTACTAAATTCTCTTCAAATTGAGCAATACTTTTTTCAATAAATGACTTAAACTTCAGCGTTCCTTTTAATTTACCAAGCATAACCTTGCTATCATCACGATTTATTGCAAAAGCTTGTTTCAGTTTTTCTTCTGTATTTTTTACTTTCACCGCATCATCTAACGTACGTAGCGCCCAATCTTGAAATGTTGTTTGCCTAATATTTCCGACGCCAAGCTCAGGAAGTACACTAGAAATATAATCTAAAAACAAACTGTTTGGTGCAAATACAATCATTCTCTCTGCCTCTAGCTGTTCACGATATTCATAAATTAAAAAAGCAAGGCGATGTAAAGCGATTGTTGTTTTTCCGCTTCCTGCAACCCCTTGAATCAATAGTGGCATGTTTTTCTCTGCACGAATAATATCATTTTGTTCGGATTGTATCGTCGAAACGATATCTTTTAATTTATTATCTTTATTTTCACCTAATCGATATAGAAGAAAATCATCCGCAAGAGATACATCTTCACTTCCTTTTGTATATGTATCAACCACACGTTCTAGTTCTCTTTTGCGAATGGCGATATTTCTTTTTAAATACACATCTCCTTCTACTAGTCCGTCTGGTGAATGATAAAAAGCCGATTCTTCACCACCAGTAAATGAATAAAACATGCTCGCAACAGGTGCACGCCAGTCAATAACAATTGGTTTCATCGTTTCTTCATCTGAAACACCTACTTTACCAATATAAATTGGATTTGGTTCTAATTGTCCATCCTCCTGAAAATCTAGTCGTCCAAAGTATGGTTCTTGTACACCAACACGTAAGTTTCTCCGACTTGATTCCCTCATACTTTCAAGGATTTGCTCTTTAAAATCTTCTCCATAATAAACTGGGATCTTTTCCAATTTCTCTAATTGCTCATCCATTGTAGCTAAAGTCTCTTTCATCCGCTGGAATTCTTCTTCAAATATAATACTCATTGTGATGATTCCCTCCTGTCCGTTCGAAAATTTCAGTCGAAATACAATTGTATAAAAAATACGTTTACAAAGTCAATAGATCGAGTAAGAATTTTCCAAAAAATAAAAACAGACAAAGGGTTTACGCCCTCCGTCTTTTTGTTTGCCTGCTCTATTAAATTAAATAGATAAGTAACATTCTAAATTGATTTCCCAAATAGTTTATCTGTAAATCTGCAATTTTGACCAATTCTCTAGAACTTGAGCTAAGGACATGTTGCATAATTCCTAAAAAACTTAATTAGTCCTAGCTATATTTTTTGGTAACGTGTCCAATCGCCAGAAGAAATGGGTTTTTGTAACATTTCGTCATTCTGCGCAACATAAACATATGCATCCCTATTATAATCTCCAAAATAGATAGTCTGTATAATACGATCATATAAATCTTGTTCTGGATTACCTGTATACACTTCCAGTTCATCTAACTTTTTTAAAATCTCATCATCTACTTCATATACTTCGCCATACACTTTATCCTCTTTCGATCGAATCATTGCAGGATAGCCTTCATTTGTATCAAAAAGTTTCCCATGAGTCCATGCTTCTTCAGCTATACACGTTGCCCTATGTAAGTAATGAGCATTTGATTGTTGTTTTCTTAAAGTGCCGTAAACAAAAACATAATGCATTTCCTTATCCCCTTTGTACTTCTCTATTTTCTTATTTGTAAATAAGCACGAATCATAAAGTAACTCACTTCAGCAGGAAGCAGTTCTTTAATCGACTTTAATCCGCCTTCTGCATGTTGCATTGCTGTTTCAATAAGAGATTCATATTCTGCTGGAACGAAACTATGCCAATCCACTTCCATTCCTTCTTCATAACAGCGAATTAAGTGGTTTTCGACAGTTTGACTTGATAAGCCTCGTTCTTTTGCGATTATACTTAACTCCGTTCCTTGTTTATACATTTCATACGTTTCTAAGTGAGAATTTGTCGATGATTTTCTAGGTTTCTTGCGTTCCGTAACAACTTCTGTCTTAATCGTATCTGCGTAATCTGGATTTTCTTCAATAAAATGAATGACTGCTTGTAAAAAGTGCGAACCATACTTCGCAAGTTTATGTTCTCCAATCCCTTTAACTTGTAAAAGTTCTGCATCGCTTTGTGGCATTTTCGCACACATATCTTTTAGCGTTTGATCAGAGAAGATAACAAATGGTGGTACGCCTTCCCCTTGCGCGATTTCTTTCCGAACTTCACGTAATATCTCAAACAATGGATGATCCTGTACAATTTGTCTTGTTGCCACTCTTTCTTTACGTAACACATTTTCATTTCCAAGCAATACTTCTTTCCCTTTTTCTGTTACCTTTAAGGTTGGATACGTCCCGTGTTCCACCGCAATTAATTCTTCTGAAATTAAAAACTCAATAAACTCACTTACTTCTTTTACGCTACGATTCGATAAAAGACCGTAAGTAGGTAATGTATGGAAATTGAATTCAACTACTTTTTTATTTTTTGATCCGGTCAATACTTGTGCAATCATTTGCTTTCCAAATCGCTGGTTTGTTCGAATCATACATGATAAAACCATTTGTGATTCTCTCGTAACGTCGACGCTCTCACGTTCATCTGTACAATTCCCACAGCGTCCACAATCTTCTTTTGGTTCTTCACCAAAGTACTCTAGAATAAATGATTGTAAACATTGTTCTGTATGGCAGTAATCTGTCATATACTGCAATTTTTCAAGTTCATTTGAGAAACGTGATTCTCCAGTGGATTGATCAATTAAAAAGCGCTGTACTTGTACATCCTGAGAAGAATATAACAAAATACATTCACTATCTAATCCGTCACGGCCAGCACGTCCTGCTTCTTGATAATAACTTTCCATATTCTTCGGGAGTTGATAATGAATAACATAACGAATGTTTGATTTATCGATCCCCATACCAAATGCAGATGTCGCTACCATTACGCTCACTTCATCACGTAAAAATCGCTCTTGCTGTCCATTACGATCATGATCATTCATTCCGGCATGATAACGAGCAACTGAAACCCCTGCTTTATATAAATCTTCATACAACTGATCAACAACTTTTCTTGTCGCTGCATAAATAATTCCAGATTCCTTTTTATTTTGACGAATATAGTCCGCTAAATATGCATTTCGATCCTGTCCCTTGATTACTGAGAACGATAAATTTTCCCGTTCAAACGTTGTCATAATTGTATTTTTTTGATCAATTTCTAGCGCGCGACAAATATCTTCTCGCACTTGCGGTGTTGCAGTCGCAGTTAACGCTAATACAAGCGGCTTTTCTGGAAGATAGTCTAATATACGATGTATATGTAAATAACTTGGGCGGAAATCATGTCCCCACTGCGAAATACAGTGTGCTTCGTCAATTGCAATCATCGGTATCTTCATATCAATTAATTGATCCACAAATTCCATTGAATCTAGACGCTCTGGCGCTACATATAGCAACTTATAATGACCTTGTTTCGCTAATTGGATTCGTTGGTTTGCTTCTGTAATTGAAATAGAACTATTAATGTATGTAGCTGAAATTCCATTTTGTACTAACGTATCTACTTGGTCCTTCATAAGTGAAATAAGCGGCGATATAACTAATGTCGTCCCCTCAAATACTAATGCCGGAATTTGATAACAAATCGATTTACCACCGCCTGTTGGCATAATACAAACGGTATCTTTACCATCCAATACATTTTTAATTGTCTCATCTTGCCCTCTGCGGAATGACTTGTAACCAAAATAGGACGCTAAAAGTTCTTGTGCTTTTGTAAACAAAAAAGATTCACCTGCTTTTCTTAGTCTTTCATCTAGTAATATTATATCATTACTCGAAAATCATTGTACCCTCTACTTCTCTCCATCGCTTCGCATGCTTACGAATAATCGTTACAAACTCATGCAAAGCTGGAGAAAACCATTTATTTTTATGATACGCAAGTTGTGTCGCAAACTTTGTTTCATTTGCAATAACAGCGTGTAATCTCCTATCTTTCCACTCTTGCTGGACCGTAATAATTGGTAATAAAGAAATCCCTAATCCGCACATTACACATTGTTTTATGGCCTCAATACTCCAAAATTCGAATGTACTTTCATGTTGAATTCCTTGTCTTTGTAAATAATGTTCAAAAAACGCTCGGTAACTGCAATCACGTTCCGTATACAAAAAGGTTTCCTCTTGAGAAAATTGGACAACTTGTGAATCTGTTTGTCTCACAATATAGTCTTTAGGAAAAACAAACGCCATTTGCTCCATGACAAGTGGTTCGATATGTAAGTCCTCTTCATGACGCTCTGTGTCTAAGAGAAAAGCAATATCTATATTCCCGCTCTTTAAATCATTTCGTAATTCCCAACAAGTTGAAGCTTTTAATGTGATCTTTACTTTTGGATACTTCTTTTTATATTCGTGAAGAATAGAGGGCAATCGGTAAATTGTTAATGATTCTGGAGCACCAATTACAATTTTTCCAGTAATCTCATTATCCATGCTTGGGATTTGTTTTACTTTCTCGGACAAAGCAATCATTTCATTGGCATAAGGCAGTAAATGCTTCCCTACATCTGTTAACACCATTTTTTTCCCTAACCGATTGAATAAAGGCTGTCCCATTTCTTGTTCAATTGCTTGAATATGTCCTGTTACAGTAGATTGCGCATACCCTAAATAGTCTGCTGCCCGTGTGTATCCTCCTAACTCAACAATTGTTTTAAATGTTTTTAAATGCCGAATCTCCATTTCAATATCCCCATTCTAACATCATAATTTCCGATAATTAACTTCATATATATCTATTTTACTGATAAATAAACCCGATTTACAATAAAAGAAACAAATTTTTTTAATTTTTCAAAAGGAGATGTATGTACATATGAGAAAGAAAAAATTAGGGCCATTACTTCTCAGCGGCTTAATTATTGGTCCCATTTTAGGATCGGGAATCATTTTACTTCCCCCACTTATTTACAAAACAACTGGAGATTATGCCATTATTGCTTGGCTATTTATTATGGGAGTTGGATTTCTTTTTGCTTCATTGTTTGGTAAGTTAAGCATTCGCTTCCCCAGTGAATCTGGAATTGCACATGCAGTCGATCAAGCTTTTGGACCTTCTATAAAACAATTAACTTCTATTCTCTTTATCATAGCAGGTTGTCTAGGACCAACAGCTGTTCTGATGACAGCTAGTCAATATATAGCAGCTTTATTTTCAAACTTTAAATTTCCGTTAGAGGGAATTGGTTTTCTTTTAATGAGCGTTTGTATATTCATTTTATTATTAGATATATCATCTATTGGAAAAATATCATTTGTATTTTCAACAGCTGCAACCGTTCTTTTATTAAGTGGAGGAATCAGTTCTATTCCTCATCTTCGATCAGAACATCTATTTCAAACATCTTTTTCTTTTGGTAATTTTGGATATAGTATTTTACTGCTCTTTTGGGCTTTAGTAGGTTGGGAGATTATTGGGAATTACAGTATGGAGGTCAAAAATCGAAAGAAAACGATTCCGCAAGCAATTGCGATAAGCACATTTACTGTAACGGTTGTTTGTCTTGTCGTAGCAGGCGCTACACAATGGATTGAAATTCCAAGTTCAAATCAAGAAAATTTACGAATAACAGTCATATTAGCTACTTTATTTGGTGAGTTTGCTATTCCTCTTATTGCCTTTATTACTACTGTTCTTTGCATGAGTACATATTTATTGGTTGTTGGCGGTGTCTCACGTCTTATCGCTTCTGAGGCGAAATATATAAAGAAATTATCTAAACTTTCCTATCGTACGAAATCGAATGTACCAATCTTTTCTTTACTGTTATTAGTAAGTATACATACTGCCGTATTTATCTGCCTATATAACCATCTCATTACAGTTGAACAAATCGTAGCCATTGCAAATGCTTTCTTTATCTGTAATACCATATGCGGAATCTTTGCAGCATATAAATTATTACCAGGTTTATTTAACAAAATTCTCTCTTTAAGTTTAATTGTCTGTTTCTTTATCATTCTCTCTTTCTCTTCCATCTGGATTTTAATGAGTATCGGAATACTAGTTGCTTTCTATGGATTACAGTACTTCAAAAACAGACCAAAACCTTATGAAAAGGAAATTTCAATAAGATAATGAAAAGAAAAGATTCTCATTTGAACTATTTCTCACACAAATCACACATTCATTTCCATAATATAACCGCATCAAATTAAAGGAGGTTTATTTATGAAACGCAACAATAATCTAATTGCCTTTCGCTCTTCGGATAAACAACTCAAAGTCTCTAATAATGATGCCTGGAAATATGAATATATTTATAAATATCGACCTTTATTTTCCTACAAAAAGCTTTTTAACATCTTTTTTAATGAGAAAAAACATGAATAGCATTCATACAACATTTCTCAATGCGCGACCCATGGACTTCATTCATCCTAATTGTTAATATTTAATAAATCTATTGGATTAAAGTCCCTTCTTACGACCTGCCTTTTATTTGCAGGCCTTTTTTATTCCCCCATGACCCTATAAATGTAACAAAAGCATGAAATTGTGACACGTATAAAGTAACTATTGATGACAGCTAAAATTTTTTCTCAATACACAAACCCCATTCTGTTTGTTACTATAAAGATACTCCAGATGGGTTATTACTCATCAACATTATCTAGCCAAAGAGACCTGCCCGCGGGAAGTAGGTCTCTTTGACTTTGTTTGAAAGATTTCTTATAGCCTCCGCACTAGGCCTCTCTTCATTTGGACGCATTTACCAGCACTATTTCCAAGAAATTCATGTTATGCTTACTTTGTCGAGCCCGACATTCTCGGCAATATACCCTTACGAAGCCCTGTAACTTCCCTTGCAGGGCTTCATTTCTTTTATATCCCCCTTATTAACATCTTCAATTTACTTTCCTACAATTGACTTAAAAAATCCCCTTTAAGATCCATATAAATTCCCACATCTCTTTATAAAGTGAAACTGATTATTAGCCCTCACCAATCGAGCTTTTACGGACAGTTAATCTCCCGCCTAACTTCTTTAGAAAAGCAGAAGCACCTCGATCGGAATCACAGGTGTAGCTTTAAAATAAAGTTTGATCAAATTAATGAGAATGACGCTGATAAAAGACAAATAGAAAGAGCATGTTTAAAAAAAGATTAATCAAAACATGCTCTTATTTCATCTAATTGCTCAAATGTTTTATGAACATCTAGCACTAACAAAATCAGAGGCTGTATCTATTTTAAATAAAGATTATCAATCCAGTTTTAAATTGTATGACAAAATAGAGAAAGGAGCTTTAGAAATGGCTGACGCTATTACAGCAGCGATCGTAAAACAATTCCCTCAAGTTTTTCAATAACAGAAGATACCGATTCATTTTTGAATCGATATCTATTAAACTTTTTCTCCCTATCAACTCGTAAATTCCTTTACATAATTATTACCAACCACCTTACCTCTTTACATTTAACATGTATAGAGATATTTTATTAATATCCTTATTTATATTTATAGGAGGAAAAATATTGATTAACGCAGTAGGTATCGCTTTTATTCTTTCTAATAAGCCTGAAAAGAAGAGAAAAGTTTATCTTAATGATAGATTTGCACTAATAGACATTTTTGAATCTAAAGATGTGTATGATTCTGAAGGCATCCCACTAGTAGAGCTAACATGTAAATACAGTATTTATTTGGATGAAAAATACTATTGTAAATCTCTCGAAGACTACACTGGACAAGTATTTCCTTTCCTTAGTTCAAAAATAGGAAAAGGTCTTGTTAGAAATTTAAATTATTATTTTTCATATGTTGATGTGTATAATAAAAAACCACCAGTTAAAGAAATAAGAAGCCTTATGGAGGAAGTAATCAATTACAATTGAACTACCCCCACCTACCGTTACACGCTTGAGGTAGGGGTCTTCTCGCTAAATATGATAAAGGGGATTTCTACATCCCTTTTTCTATGAATGATTAATCTTCATCTCGATATGTTAATACAGATAAAAATTCTTTTAGTGAATCACTATGTAAAAGTGGCTCCCACTCACCCATGCCATGTTCAGCTGTATACACTGGAAAATCAATATCTTTTACATCAACAAAAAATGGATCTCCCATTAATTCCTCATATCCAATAACAAACCAGCTTTCTTTCCAATCCCCTTTTTCGTTTCCAATAAGAGATTCATTTTCTAACCCTCCTACACGATAACCTAATTGTCCTTCTTCAAAATCAGCTCTAGAAAATAGATAAACAGGCAACATTTCTTCTGTAATATCTAAAATTTCTACCTCTTGATTTTCTAACCGATCGAGCATACATAGCAACTTATCAATTTCATTCTTGTAGGACATTTTAACATCTCCCCATCCAACTTCTCAGCTTATAAGCCTGTATTTCTAACGATACACAACACTTTTTTATACAGTATCAATCGATTTCTTTAACTTTTACTAAATCTCGTTATGATTTTCAACCGCACATTTCAACCTCTGCAACATATATCCAATCCCTTTACATCCCTCTAGCGGGTAAGAAATAATCTCTTCTGGATATAATTTTGTTACTACTTTTTTATGTTTCTTTCCTGCAAGCAGGACAATTTCATCAAAATTTAGCAGCTCTTTATCAATCATCTGTTTTTTTAATTGTTCTATACAAATAATTTCATCGCTTTTTGAATCAAAAGCAAGATCATAGTTTTTTTCTATTATATCAGTTGGCAATAAAAATCCATGTTTAGCTGATAAAATAACCCAGTGTGTAAAAAATTGAGAAGCATATGCTTGGCATGCTTTTCCGAATGGACTAATGTATACACCCTTCGCTTCTGTTGGTCCCTTATCAGGGTACTTATCCCAAATCTTCTTTTTCCCACATGGAATTATGCATAGTCTTGTCATTATTACGTTCTTTCCCCTCTTCTCTTTCAATCCCATAAAATCTACTTCATAATAAAATCATAGCATTTTTCATTCACGGATAAAAATAGTAGGTTTTTCTTTTCTTCCTGACCAAGGTTTATTTTTTCTAAATGAAATAGGAAAAGAATAGACCTTGATATCCGAAATTTTATCCTTCCTAAAAACAAAAAAGAACAAGCAGACTGTATATCTGCTTGTTCTTTTACATCCGAAGTACTCTTATAGAGCTTGGAACGTTTCTGTTAATACAGGAACGATTTGTTTTTTACGAGACACAACACCTTTTAAAGTTGCTGTATTGTTTTCTAACGTTACGTTGTATGCTTTCTCAACAACATTCACTGCTTTACCGATTGCAAGACCAACTGAATCGTTCGTTAAGATATCAGTTACAACGAATAAGAATAGGTCTAACCCTTTTTCTTCTACTACTGCAGAAATTACCTTTTCTAATTCCGCTTGGTGTACAAGAACGTCGTTTGTATCAACAGCGTTTACTTGTGCAATTTCAACTTTTGCATCGCCCATTTGGAATTCTTTTGCGTCAAGTGAGATTAATTGCTCCATTGTTTTACCGCTTAAATCTGCACCAGCCTTTAACATTTCTAAGCCATAGCTTTCTGCGTCAACACCAGCGATTTCTGCTAATTCACGAGCTGCCGCTACGTCCTGTTCTGTGCAAGTTGGAGATTTGAATAGTAAAGAATCTGAGATAATTGCAGATAACATTAAACCTGCAACCTCTTTACGAATTGCAACGCCATTTTCTTTGTACATTTTGTTTAAGATTGTAGCTGTACAACCAACTGGCTCACAACGATAGTATAAAGGATCGCTTGTCTCAAAGTTTGCAATACGGTGATGATCGATAACTTCTAACACACGAACAGATTCGATATCGTTAGCACTTTGTTGACGTTCATTATGGTCAACTAAAATAACGTTGTCCACTTCGTTTGCTACTGTCTCAACAAAACGCGGTCCTTCTACTTTAAAATGATCTAACGCAAATTGAGTTTCACCGCTGATTTCACCTAAACGTACAGGCTCAGCATTCATTCCTAATTCTTTTTTTAGCTCTGCATAAGCAATTGCAGAACAAATTGCATCTGTGTCTGGGTTTTTATGCCCGAAAACTAGTACTTTTTCCATGATTTCCACCTCTTCATGAAAAGGATATCTTAAAGAAGCAAATATGACAATATTTTAAACACATTTTTTATAAATAAAATCAAGTTTTTATCATATTCACAAAAAACATCCCTCTTCTCCTATATTAAAAGGAAAAAAATTTGGAAAAACGAATAAAATCATGAAAAGGAGGTTTATTATTATGCCTATTATAAAGCTTGAAAATGGTGTGGAATTATATTACGAAGAACAAGGAAAAGGTACACCTATTCTTTTTCTCCACGGTGTTTGGATGAGCAGCCGTTTTTTTCATAAACAAATTCCTTATTTCAGTGAAAAATATCGTGCGATCTCGATTGATCTACGAAGTCATGGGCGCTCTCCTCATATTGAAACTGGACATACGATTGCAAACTATGCCCATGATGTACACGCTTTTATAGAAAGCTTATCATTAAAAGATGTCATCTTAGTAGGTTGGTCGATGGGAGCATTTGTTGTATGGGAATATATAAAGCAATTTGGAGAACAAAATATTAAAGGTTCTGTTATTATAGATGAATTAGCGTCTGATTTTAAATGGCCTGATTTCCCTATTGGTGCCTTTGATTTCGCAACACTCATTCACTTCATGAGAGAAGTTCAAACAAATCAAGCGGAGTTTCTAAAGGGGTTTATCCCTCTCATGTTTAAAAATCCCCTTTCTACAAAAGATGCAACTTGGATGCTTGAAGAAGTAACAAAAGTTCCAGCTTCTATTGCGAGTGCTATTTTGTTTGATCAATCTGTTGTTGATTACCGTGAAGAATTAAAGTCAATTACCAAACCAACTTTACTTTGCTTTGGTAGAGAAGAAAAATTAATTCCAGTAGCTGCGGGCGAACATCTGCATGAACATATCCATAATTCTAAGCTTGTTATTTTCGAAAACAGCTGTCATTGTCCATTTCTAGAAGAAACTGATCATTTTAACAATGTGCTTCATTCTTTCTTCCAATCACTTTTATAATAATATATTTTAAAACAAAAGGGATTTTCAGAATCAAAACTTTACACTTTGATCAATCGTAACTTTTTCCTTAGCACTATTTCTTTCTAGTTCTTTACATTTTTCTTCCCAAGATTCAATGCCTTCACATCCTGCTTTTTTCTGACTTTCATAATCCTTCAACATTTTTTAAGCAGATTTTGTTAAAAGTAAAATTGCAAGAAAGTTAAGTTAAGCCATACTTCCTATCCTTCAATCACCAAGATTCCATCAAAAAAGCAAAGGCATTCACCTTTGCTTTCTTTTCTTTCCTTATAGATGCTCTAACTAATTATTTGTAGCCTTTCCCATTGGATCTTTAGATAAAAACAGTATAATACCAAATAAAGCTTTTCCCCATCTATAATTGCACCATACCTAAAAGTTCATAAGCATAAGAAATGAATTCGATTCTCTCCGCTTTCAAGTTCCAGGTTTATTTCATTTTAAAATATACATACTAAAAAAGAGCTGGCGAGATTACTCTCAACAGCCCTCTTTATTACTCATCCGAGTTATTTAAATTCGCTAATGCGAAAATACCTTCATTATCATCTAATTCAAGTTGTAATCTTGCTGCAAATGGATTGATATTATATTCCCTATCAAGCCATAAGCGAAGTGCTTCAATTAAGTTTGCTTGAATTAAAATTTGCTGGCGACCATTTACTTCTACTTCAGCAGAAAAACCATAGTCATCATCATACATCAATTCAACTAAAACTGCTTCTGGACCAACTTGACGCTTTTCTGCAATATATACACATAGTGCATTTATAAGCTCTTGTTCAGAGATTTTTATCGTTTCCATACTGCTTCTTCCGCCTGTTTCTTACGTTGATTTTTGAAATATTTAAATGCTCGAATCGCTAACATGACGATACCAGCCATTACTAACATATTTACCATGAACGCTAACACAGAACCAAGTGCTCCCATGTTTGCAAATAAGCTTCCCATTAATAAACCACCAAGACCACCTAGTAATAAACCTTTCATAAAGCTTCCTTTATTACTCTTTGGTGCTGTGTTTGATGCTTTTGTTTTTGAATCAGGGTTTGTTTTCTGTGCATTCACATTAGAATCTTTTTTATTTAAATCCACTTTCGAATTCTGTCCTGAACTTGGTGTAAATGATTTTTTACCTGATTTGTAACTCTTCGCTGCTGCATGATCTACGAAAACAAAACTGCTAGCTCCAAAAACAACCATAAATGCAGTCATTACTGTAACGAGTTTTTTCAACATAGTATATCCAGTCTCCTTTTACTATAGATATATGTGAAATCTATCTTTCTCTAAAATAAGAATGATAGATTTATTTTAAAGTTAAATAAAAAGTTCTTATGAACCTATTATATGAACTTTTATTGAAATAAGCAAGCGTTATTTACTTAACTTTATTAATAATTTAAAAAAACTTAAGTTAACAGGAAAAATAAAGAAAAACAGAATTGACTTTACAAGCAACTAAACATAATATAAGTTCATAAGAACTTTTATAATTTTGGAGGTGAAAAGATGGAAACATTTCATCTCACACGAAACGAAATGGCGACGCTCCTTCTTTCTCTTAGAGGATGGAATACAAAAAGGCCTCTCGTTATTTTGCAAGAAGCTTGGGCAAAGTCACATAAAAAAGATATTGAGTGTGGTCAAAGTGTTACAGCTTTTATTACAACCGCTCTTTCACCTATTTTTGAAAAACTAATTAAAATTGAAGATACAGATATTGGTTTTTCATTAAATGAGATTGTTGCGCTTGGTAATCAAATTGAAAACACCAGTTTTTCGGTAACAGCTATGCAAAACTGGGTAAAACGAGATATAAAAGAAATGATCGGTTCACCACAAAAAGGAAAAAAATATTCAATTGAACAAGCAGCATTATTATTTATTGTAGAAGATTTGAAAACTGCACTAGACTTTGAATCTATACGTAAGTTATTAAGACTTATTGTAAATGATCCAGCCGATCGAAGTGATGATTTAATTAATCCTGTTCATCTATACGTTGCTTACTCCTCTTTATTTGAAGAGTTGAATCAAGGTGGTTGTTTACAATTAAACGCGACTGATACCGTTCGTACAATTGAAAATATTGTAAAAGAAAAAGCGGATAAAATCGCAAGTAAATTTGACCAAATCAACAATGAACAACGGGAAGCCATTCGTAATGCGATTATTATCGCAACGCTCTCTGTACATACCGCATATGTACAAATGTTGGCAAAACGCTATGTATCGGCAACATTATTTCTACAAAATTTAGATGTGAAACCATAAAAAAGAGGAGCGAAATTCGCTTCTCTTTTTTTCTTTCTTATTATAAATAGTACATATACTCTCTTTTTGGCAAAGCGACCATTTCTTGAATGTATTTGGATAGCTCTAAAATATCCATGAAATGCGAATTTTTATTTATATAAATACCACCTATGTATGAACTATACCCTTTCTTTTCCTTCATAACTTCCGATATATATCGAACTTCTTTTTTATAACATGCAAAGTCACCTTCTAATCCCGATTCCCAATCTAAACTTCGTGATTTTGAAAGATATAATTGAGCTAACTCTGCTAATTGCTCATGTTCCGATACTGCAAAATACTTCATTTCATTTAAAATAACCTCATCAACTAAATGGACAAAATCTTTTACTTCTAATTCTTTTTCTCTTTTTTGAAAAAAGTTTTGTAATAGTGGGCTATAAAATGAAATGTTATCTTCTTTTATCTTCTGAAAAATAAGTTGAAATAATAAATCTTTTCCCACTACAAATGGATGACCAAATCCATTATGATAAAGAGCGCTTTTCACCTTTACTAGATGCTCTATATACGGTACTCCAGATTCTTCAATGACAAGCTTTTGATTCACCATACGCATAGTAGAAATGAGTTTCTCAATTGGAATTCTTTCTACTTGTAGTGATGAATAATATAAATCACGATTCCAAAAATCAAGCTGATCCATACCCAATGAACAAAACAAGAGTTCATCGATAATTGGAAAACTATTTTCTTCTGACAAGGCTTGGATTACATCTTCTAATAAATTAGGTGTCCGTTCTAAGATAGTACGTACATCTCTATCTTCTTGAATAATCTGTATCGTCCAATCACCATGATCTTGACCAGATATTCGTTGGAAGCAATGTGAATATGGACCATGCCCAATATCATGAAGAAGAGCTACTATAGAAACAACTTTCTGCTCATATTCTGTCAAATCAATGTCACTGATTGTAGTAAGATGCGTTATAACTTTATTTACAAGTACATATACCCCTATAGAATGTTCTATCCTTGTATGTGTTGCATTCGGATGTAAATAATATGTATGTCCTTGCTGTTTAATATGAGCCAATCTTTGAAATGCTTTTGTCTTTATTAATTCAATGATATCTCTATCTTGAATCGAAACCCTTCCATAAATTGAATCTGTAATCTGCACAGTTTCCCCCTCCTCAAATAATAAAATTCCTATTATATTATATCGAATTTTCTGTTTATTAAAAACTTCATTCTCCTTTAAGTATGAGAAATTTTTAATATACTTTTTATTGTCTCTTCATGAAATTCCAATTTGTATACCTTACTATAAAGATTAGAAACAAGATCGTACAACACTATCTTTCACAAATACGTAAAAACCTTAAAATAGCTATACGGTAAACGTTTGATGTATAATTTATATATGAGAAATCAATTATATATTATTTCCCTAAACAGTAAGTGGCATTTCACCTCTTACAATTTTTAAAAATTTATGGACTAGAAGGTGCAACATGTTAGGTAGTTTTATTCATTCCGTATTATCATTTTTAGAAGGCCTTGGTTATTGGGGCGTTATGCTTGGACTTATGATTGAGATTATCCCAAGCGAAATCGTTCTCGCCTATGCAGGTTATTTAGTATTCTCAGGAAACATCTCATTTGTAGGAGCCGTTGTATTTGGTACGATTGGTGGTGTTATCGCCCAAATCTTTATTTATTGGATCGGGCGTTACGGGGGAAGACCTGTACTAGAGCGCTATGGTAAATACATTTTCATCCATAAAAAACAAATTGATGCCGCAGAAGCATGGTTTAACCGCTATGGAACCGGTGTTATTTTCACAGCACGATTCATTCCAGTCGTTCGCCATGCCATTTCGATCCCTGCCGGAATTACTAAAATGTCACCTATACGCTTTATTACACTTACAGCTCTTGCAATTATCCCATGGTCTATCATCTTTATCTATTTAGGCGAAAAGCTAGGAGAAAATTGGGGTAATATTAACGAAGTAGCTGGACCATATGTGACATCGTTCGCTATTGGTGGAGTCATATTAATTGTTTTATATTTCACTTTAAAAATATGGTTTAAAAAACGAAGAAAACTTGGTTAAATGAATCACTTAAGATAACGACTTAAAAACACCATCAACTGAATTGATGGTGTTTTTTAAGTCGCTATACTTTTATAATTGAATCTGGTTACTTTTTAAAAAATCAATGATTTCTTTTTTATGCTTCAAATCATGTTGAACAAGAATCAAAAAATAATCATTTAACTTCATACTTTCTTTTCCGAATTGATAATCATTATTAAAATTTTGACCAGGAATCTCTTTTATAAGACTGACTAAACGCTCTCTTGTAAGAGTGAATTGATTAATTATCCCATCTTTTGAAATACCAGATCTTGCATATTGAATAGCACTATTATTCATTTTCTCAACATCATTTGAAACATTCGGTAGGCTTTCTAAATGTATGAAATAAGATACCCTATGTTGAATTAAAAACTCGTCCCAAATTATAAAATGCGAAATAACATCTGCAATTCCCCAGGAACCATTTCGAAATGCTTTAAACCATATATCATCAGGTAAACTCTTTAATCCCTTGCACCATTCTATTAAACTTAACTTTTCCTTCAAAATAGATTCTTTACTCATGAGCCTCTCCTTGTTCTTTAATTTTCATTACCATATGTCATTCACATCGACTTATTCTAGACGGTATAAGAAAATCCTCCTGCATTAAGTAAACGCAAACGGATAAGCAACCATTCCTTTCCTAAGTTCGTATATTATCGTAAAAGGAGGAATTTACACATGCATTGGCAACAAAAAGTTCAATATTTAATCGGTAAGCCTGTCGGAGTTTCTTTAGTAAACGGTCAAGGAACATCTGGAGTCTTATGTGGTGTACACGATGGACATATTTATTTGTATGAATACTTATATCAAGCGCAATTTGCAATGAAACATTATGATTTTAGACAAATTCAAGATATACATCCTTTTCCAAATTGTCCACAACAAAACCCTTTATATTAAAAACAGGAGCAGCTTCAAAAAGCTGTTCCTGTTTTTATGTTTGTCCTACATACTAATCAATTTTTATTGAAATACATTCTTAAATTCATAATATAATAATTGACGTCCATCATAATCTACATCGTGCGTGTATGTAAATCCAATCTTTTCTAAAACATTCTTCGATTTCTCATTTGTACTTTTAATTCTTGCGATTAATTTTTGAACCTTCAAATCATGAAATGCATATTGAATCGATGCATGAGTAGCCTCTGTAGCAAACCCGTTCCCCCAAAACTTCGGATCAAGAAGGTACATAATCTCCACATCTCTTGTTTCATCGATATATCTTAAACCACAATGCCCCATTAGTTCTCCCGTTGTTTTATGAAATAGGAACCACACACCAAAACCATTTTCAGTCCAATGTTTTATGATTTTTCCAACATACTGCTTGGCTTCTTCCCTTAACATCCCTCTAGATACTGCAAGCCATCTACCAACTTCATCGTTTTTCACAATTTGATGGAATGCATCAATATCTTCTAAAGTAGGTCTTCTCATTAAAAGTCTTTCTGTACGAATTGATTTGTCATTGACCTGGATTGACATATTCTCTTCCCCTTCATAATAAGTTTACTTCGTTAAATTATATCATGAATTTTCTTTCATTTTATATTGCAAATCCTAAAACAACGATATACATCTATAGAAAAAAACAGACTATCGTTCAACCGAAGTCTGTTTTTTTCTATACTTCATTTTTATTTTTTCACATCTGCCCATTTCAAGCTAGTTGCTGGCCCAAATTGATGTACATATAAATCTTTTACATATGACTTTTGTAAATAAGATAATCCTCGCTGGAACACCGGTGCAATTACCACTTCATCAAGTAGCATTTTTTCTGCATCTTGCATCGCTTTCCAACGTGCCTTTTCGTCATTTCCTAATTCCATTTTTATCTTTTTAATTAATGAATCATATTCTGGATTGGCATAGCCTGTATTATTGACGCCACTTTCTGAAATAAATACTTCTAAGTACGTCATTGGATCTGGATAATCAGGTAACCAACGTGATAATGACATTTCATATTCTTTCTTTTTCTCTAATGCTAGTTTCTGAGAGTGTGGTTGTAACTTCACTTTCACGGTTAATCCTGGTAAGTTTTTCTCCAATTCTTCTTTAATAAATTCTCCTACTTTTTTAAAGTTATCTAAATCATAGTTTAGCATTTCTAACGTAACTTCATTCATTCCTGTTTCTTGCTTCGCCTTTTCCCAATATTCTTTTGCCTGTTTTACACTCGTTTTATTAAACTCTGTCGTTGTTTCCCTGAAATCTTTTTTATCCGGCCCTTTCAAGAAGCCATTTGGAACGTAGTAGTTGGCAGGTACTGATCCATCGTTTAAAAATGAAGTCGCAAGTCCCTTTTTATCAAAAGCCATACTAAGTGCAAGACGGGCATTTTTATTTTTCAGAATTGGTACATTTTCATTAAAACGGAAGAAATACATAACAGGATCAGTATATTGCTTTAACTCTTTATCATTTTTATATTTATCAACAAATTCTGTCGAAATAACAGCACGATCTACTTTATCTGTTTGATATAAATTTACTACCGTCGAAATTTCTTTAACAATTTGGTAATTTACTTCATCTAATTTCACTTCTTTTTTATCCCAATATTGATTGTTTTTCTTCATTGTGAAACTTGCTTCATGCTTCCATTCTGACAATGTAAATGGCCCGTTATATAGAGTTGTATTCGCTTCCAAACCATATTTATCTCCTTGTTTTTTTGCGTACTTTTCGTTAATTGGATAAAAGGATGGTAAACAAAGTAATTTTGTAAAATACGGGACAGCATGTTCTAACTCTACAGTAAACGTTTTATCATCTTGAGCTTTTATCCCTAATTCATCCAGCCCCATTTGCTTCTTGTTTATCTTTTCTGCATTTTTCACGTCATACATGATATATGCATATTCAGAGCCAGTTTCGGGATTAACAAGCTGTTTCCAAGCATATACAAAATCATGTGCTGTTACAGAATCACCATTAGACCATTTCGCATCACGTAAATGAAATGTATATGTTTTTCCATCTTTACTAACCTCATACTTTTGCGCAATACCAGAAATGACCTCATCGTTTTTTGAAAGTCTAAACAATCCTTCCATTACATTATTTAATACGTTAAATGCAACAGCGTCCGTTACTTTTAAGGAATTTAATGATGGAATTTCTCCTGTCTCAGTTAACTGCAATATTTTCTTCTCTTCTTTTGGTTTTGTAGTCGTTTTTTCTTTTCCACAACCAGCTAAAAATGAAGAAAGTAGTAACGTACTAACTAATGAAAAACGAACAACTTTGTTCATTCGAAAACCCCCTTGTATTATTGTTCTATTACTCTCTTATTAAGGTAAATAACGACGTGCTCCTGCATATTCTTCAATGTAACCCGGGGTGTTTACAGGAATAATTTCAACTGTTTTTGCTGCATTTGGAGAATGAATCATTTTTCCATCTCCAATATACATGCCCACGTGATGAACACTCCCTTTTCCTTGATTGTACGCAAAGAATATTAAATCACCTTTTTGCAAGTTTTCTCTTTCAACAGCAATCCCCGCTTTTGATTGTGGACCTGAATCCCGCGGAATTGTGATACCATGTGATTTGTAAATCGTATGTGTGAAGCCCGAACAATCAAATCCAAAACCACTTGTTCCAGCCCATATATACGGTAACCCTAAAAATAATTTCCCAGTATTCACTAAATCATCACCTGTTGGAATAGGAATGTCATTTTGTGATTTATATACTTTTCCGTCATTTTTCCGTAACCATGCTTTTTGTCCGTTTGGTAATAATACTCGATACGACATATTATCTTCACTTATTAGTGGTAAACGTGTGTTATAACTAACCTCTAAAGATTTATATTTATCAGATGGATTAATGTATAAAATAGCTGTCGACTTTGTAATTAGAACGAATGGTTGCTCCTTTTTTTCTGCAAATTCTTGATTATAGGTTAGCTGTTTTACTGGAACCCATCCTGGATAACCAGCCTCATTTCTTGGCGTTGGCTGACCATGAACAACTACTTTTGCCCACTCACCTTGCCGATCAATGATTGTTACTTCCTGCCCCAATAAAGCTTGTGTTTCTAATTTATTTGTACTTGTTAACCAAAGCTTTTCATCAAGCGTCATTGATTTCGTCCATTTCCATAAATCAACAGGATTCGTTGCACTTGGCTCATCAATAGGACGAAGCAAATTGGGCCCAGTCCATAATGTTGCAGCCGCTACATCTACATATGCTTGATTACCTTTTACATCTTCAGCATTCGCTACAGAAAAAGTTGAAAATACTAACAAGCAACTAAAAAACATAGTAATGACTTTCCTCATAAACACATCCCCCTTTTATTAATATTTCTCCCTGTTCAAAAAAATTGTGACTTCAAAGAAAACCCTTCTGCTGGAATTTTATTTTATATTCACTGCATGATGCAGGTTTACCTTTGGTCCGTTATATGTGATTCCGCTCAGCTCTTCCATTAACCATAAAGGAGCATCAAGATCAAAGTAATGAATATTTGGATGAGCGGCTGCTACATGTGCAATTGCTGTTACGGAAAGCGATGATTCCATCATGCTACCAACCATACATTTTACACCGGCAGCGCCGGCGATATCAGCAATCTTCCACGCTTCCCGTATCCCGCCGCATTTCATCAATTTAATATTTAATAGATCAGCATACTGTCCTTGAACAAGCTTTAAAGCGTCCTGCGCTGAGAAAACACTTTCATCAGCCATAATTGGTGTTTGTACATGATCTTTTACATATTTCATTCCTTCCCAATCTTTCGCATGAACGGGTTGCTCTACAAATTCTATATTTAATTTTCTATTTTCCATTTCCCGAATAATCGCGACAGCTTCTTTTGGACTCCAACCTTGATTCGCATCTAAGCGCAAAGTAACATCCTTCGGTACACTATTTCTGATTGCTTCAATACGCTCTAAATCCAGATCGGCTGATTTACCAACTTTAATTTTCAATATGTGAAATCCTTTTTCCACATGATTTTTTGCTTCTTTGACCATTAATAAAGGCTCATCAACACTTACTGTAATGTCTGTTCGAATCTCTTTCTTTCCACCAAGTAACGCATATAATGGCATATTATGAAGTTGACAATATACATCATATAACGCCATATCTACCGCTGCCTTCGCACTCGTATTTCCTACACAGCTCATTTGAATTTGTAACAGTAATGTTTGAAAGTGCTGCAATTCTTTCCCGATTAATACAGAGCGAATCGGTCCTAAAATAGCCTCTTCCATTCCACTCGCAAAGTCCCCAGTAATAACCGGAGTCGCGGCTCCAGCTCCTTTTCCTACAATACCTTCATCTGTGTGAATAAAAACATCAATACTTTCAATTTCAGTTACAGTGCGCAATGCTGTTTTAAACGGTGTATGAAGCTTGATATAGCGCCGTTTTAACGTTAGATCCATGATTTTCATTTTCATTCATCCTTTCTGTCCAATAAAAAAATCCAGCCATAAGAAAGACTCTTATGGCTGGATTTTGTCTATGAATGTGTAGACAAAGCAGCGATTTGATTATATTTTTTTTGTGCATCTTTTAATGCTACAAGTAATGCTTTTTGAGAAGATCCGAAATACCGATTTCTAATCTCTTCTACTAATTGTGGGTCATTCATATTTCTATGTAGAAATAAATGTTTTACAAATTGGCTCGTTAATGCAATGGTTGCTGAACAATCCGCATCCACAATTTTCCCTGTATCTTTTTCTACAACAAACGCAACAAAGTAGCTTTTAAACTTTTCTGTAATAGGATTATTTTGAGGTGCTTTAGCGTCCCCTACGATATAAATCGTATTAGAAGCATACACATATATCTTCCTTTCCTATACGAGGATAACGGTTTTCTTAACAGGCGCATGGGCTGACGGCTCATCGTTAATTAAGAAATGTATCCGTTTACTGTATATTATATACAATTGACAGAATTTTAACAATATTTATTTTAGTAAATATTGTACAATTAAACTTCCAATCTCTGAAAATATATAATTCGTATGATGCACACATTCAACATTTGAACTTAAAACAGCTACATATACTATTCGGTTATTTATGTTCAGTCTTGCAGCATCATGTGTAACAGTTTGCAGTTCTCCCGTTTTGTTCGCTGTTAAAAGCCCTTTAACCCTCTCTAACTTCCCACATAATTTATAGGTAAATTGTTGATTTTGAAGTGGTTTATAAAACTGTTCTTCGTTTTCATAGTACTTTAGTAAAGATACAATATCTTCAGCTGTTGTGACATTATCCTTTCCCGGTTCCTTAGGTGCTTGCATCATATATCGTTGTAGTTTCGTCCCATTTAACCGTAGTGAATCAATATGTCTTTGAATATGATTCATTTTCAACTTATTTATAAGCCAATTCGTCGCAGTGTTATCAGAAACTGTAATCATCAATGTAATAAGATCTTGTATCGTTATACTTGGTGTACGTAATGAAGCAACTATACCGCTTCCTCCAGTTTTTTCAAGAGATGCAATAGAAATTAATTCATATGGATGTAAAATACCCTCCTTCATCGTTTCTATAGCACATGAAAGAATAGGTAACTTAATAAGGCTAGCTGACGGATGAATCAATTGTTCATTGTACCGATACATAATTTCCCCTTGTACCATGACACTTACATCTCCATTTATACTTTTAATTTGTTTCTCTAATTCATATATAAAGTCTGTTTTTTTCATATCCCCTCTCCTTTTTGAAAATTATAACAACAAAAACTGTTCGCGGTTATCGATATATCCATATCTTTTTATAAAGGGAATGAATCAGTGACATTATGCTTTCTTCTCCCAACTCATTCAAAGCGTGTGTTAAAAAAACAGTTAGCTCTTTGCTAACTGTTTTTAACACACGCTATCTACTCAGGTAATACAAATATAGTTTCATTCGGCTTAGAGAATTGATACTCTTTTCTCGCAAACTTTAAAATCTCTTCTTCATTATCAGTCAAATTTGCAACCTCACTCTTTAAATAACGGGAATCTTTTTTTATAGAAATTAATTGCTTTTGTTGATTTTTAATCGTAGCTCGCTTTTCTACAATTATTTCTTCTTGCTTAGTAAGAATATATTGAACATAAAAAGTTGCTGAAAAAATAAAAATAAAAGCTAAAATAAACCGACGCAATTTTCTCTTATTCATAACTCGGTATTCATTATACTGTGTTTGTTGTTGTAGTGTATTAGGAACATTTACTTTCTTGAGTTTCCTCATTTTTTAAATCCCCCTAACTCATTTTATTTCACTACCACAGGCATACTTTCTTACTAACCTAAATTCTCTTCACGTAAAATAAGCTCCTCCATAAAAAAATCTCATAAATTAACCAATTAGAGATACCTTTCGACGACATCTCTATATTTCAGATGAAAATTTTATATTTTGTGCTATATATTAGTGTTTTATGTTTTTAAGCTAGGCAAAAAGATCTCATAAACACATTTGCTTTTTCAGTGAATAATTTATTAGTAATTCCTTTTATTAAGGAGGTAAACAAATGAAATACCGCGACTTAGGAAAAACCGGTTTAACTGTTTCTGAAATTGGATTTGGAGCATGGGCAATCGGCGGTGATGAATGGGGACCTGTCAATGATGAACATTCTATTGCTGCTATGAAAACGGCAATAGAGCATGGAGTAAATTTTATCGATACTGCTGATGTGTATGGATTAGGACATAGTGAAAAATTAGTGGCACAAGTAATAAAAAAACATCGAAATGACATTGTCCTTTCCACAAAAGGAGGTTTAATTGGTCATCACTATGATCCTGATAGAGAACCTGTCTATGATACAGCAGAAAAAATAATTGCAGTATTCGAAACTAGCTTACTTCGCCTGCAAACAGATTACATTGATGTTTATTTTTGTCATATTTGGTGGGATAAAAAAGAAGAAACAGAAGCATTTCTTCGCGCATTTGAAATTTTAAAGCGTGATGGCAAAGTAAGAGCTGTTGGTGTTTCAACCCATGATTTACAATATATAAAAAATTTTAATCAATACGGTGAAATTGATGTTGTACAACTTGACTACAGCATACTTAACCGAGCACCTGAAAATGATATTTTACCTTACTTACAAGAGAAAAATTTAGGAGCTGTCATTCGTGGACCATTAAAAATGGGGATATTAACTGGAAAGTTTACTAACCAAACAACATTTCCTGATGGTGATTTACGACAAGATTGGCCAAAAGAAACATGGTTTCAAGATGATTTACAAAAAGTTGAACAATTGAGATCTCTTTCAAATCCTAACCGAACTTTAGGACAGGTGGCTCTTCGTTATGTACTATCACACCCTGCAGTATCTGTTGCTATTCCAGGAGCAAAAACCGCTCATCAAGCCACCGAAAATGCAGCTGCTTCTGTACGACCACTTCTATTAGAAGAAGAGTTAGCATATATACTAGAGCTTTAAACAAAAAAATCAGTAGCAATTCATTGTTACTGATCTTTTTTATCCTATTACATCCATAAGATTTTCATATTCAGCTAATTGCGCAGCTCAATATCATATTCCATTCTTTTTGCTGTTGCTTCTGCAATTTCTACCCCTAATAAATTTTTTACTATATGAAATGACATATTAATTCCGGCCGAAATTCCTCCAGAAGTAATAATGTGTCCTTCATCAACAAACTTTACATTCTCTAATACTTCTACAGTTGGAAATTCATTTCTAAATCTTTCAATACTCGCCCAATGTGTAGTCGCCTTCCTTGAATCAAGTAAACCTGCTTTCGCAAGAAGTAGTGCCCCTGTACATACAGAAGCCATTAACTTTACCTCTTTCATTTGCTGCCTGATCCAACTTATAATAATCTCATTTTTCATTTCATATTCCCTAACGCCTAATCCACCCGGAATGATTAAAATATCAACTGGTGGTAAATTTTTAATACTAAAATCTGGTTGTACTTTCAAGCCATTTCTCGCTGTTATTATTTGGCCCTCTTGGCTGACGGTATGAACAGTGAACGGATGAACTCCATTTGCTTCTGTTGTAACAGAAAAGACTTCAAATGATCCCGTAAAATCCAATACTTCTACTTCATCAAATAAAAAAATTCCCACATGCCAGTGGTTTATCATATAATCTCTTCCCTTTTTATATGTATTTTTTAAATTTTCTTTATACAAGATGTAGAAGATGCTGATATCCCTTTTCTAATGCGATATCATATGCTGTTTTACCATCATTTTTCTTAATACTTTTATCTGCTCCATTTTCAATAAGTAATGCTACTATTTTTTCATCGCCTAATAAAGCCGCTTCGTGAAGTCCTGTCCAACCGCCACTTTGTACAGCGTTAACATCTGCCCCCTGCTCAATTAAAAATGTAGCCATTTCGATTTTCTTGTTTGCAATCGCTGCTTGCAAAGATGTATTTTCATTTTGATTCTTCGCTTTCACATGTAAATTAGTGCCCTTTTTCAAGAGAAAACTCGCAATTTCCTTATGACCAAAATAAGCTGCTAAATGCAGTGGTGTCCAGCCATCTTCACTATAAACATGCACCAGATTTTGATCTTCATTTATTAATTCCACTACCTTCTCTAGTTCTCCATTCATTACAGCATTTGTAATTGCTATAATTGGATTCATCGTTATCTTCCCCTTACATAGATTCATTTTATTTCCTAACTATGAAATAATTCTATTGAACATGGAGAATTCCTTTTTACCACAGAGTAGTTTACATAATAATATTATAAATGTTAATTTAATTTTCAAGTTATCGTATTAAAAAATATTTTTACAATAAAAAAAACGGCCCATTTTTAGAATGAACCGTCCAGGATTCAATTAAATTATTTTTACATAAAATAATTTAACGTTTTTATATAAAAAACACAAAAATATCCGTGTTTTAGTGCATTTATTTCATTTTTTAAAATTCGAATATATTTTTACAAATACGAAAATAGTTAATGAGTTTACTATAAAAACACTCATTGATATTTTTCTATTCGAATTATATTTTCAAATGAAATATAAAAATCATTTTTATATTTCATTTGAAAAATCATTGGTTTTATATTTTTTTATAAATGTAATAGGCTTTACATTAACCTATAGCAATTTTGCTTTCTTCCCTTTCCTGTCTCCTTTAATACATATGATTTTACTACGAGATCGGTTAATGAATCTGTTAATGTTTTATATGATAAATTAGATAGTGCTAGCAGATCATTTGTATATAAAATTCTATGTTTTTCTAATAGTAATAATACTAATCGTTCAGATGGCTTTAATGTTTCATCACTTTCTAGTATAAAATCTACATCTTTCATAGGGATATTACATTCTCCTTATTTTTAAAATTACAATTATCGATTATTAATACGAAAATATTATATAATAAATCTGTTATTATTTCAAAATAGCGTAGTATATAGTGCATATTGTTTTAGTTAAAGCTACTCCCTTCGCTTCTTCCATTCCCTTTATAACACCCTTTTGGCAATTTCATGTTAAGATCCCTTCCTTTTTTAGTACAAAAAAGCCTCCACATTCGGAGGCTTCCTTCTATTTTACGATTGGCAATGTTAATTCACTTAATTTCACCGTAAGTTTCGTCCCTGCTTTTGGACGAATCGTATAGTCATAGTCACTTGCAATTAATACGACTCCTATTTGATGCCCAGCTTGGAATACATAATCATCCGGCTGCATGTCCCATGTAAATGAGTAATCTTTTCCTGGTATAATTGGTTCTGAGAAGTTTATTCCATTTAAGTTTTGTGGATCCATCCATCCTCTCGTCACAATTTCAGGTTTTACACCACCATAATCAACAAGCAATGCAGTTAAGTTTGATACGGGGCGATCAATACTACCCTTAAATGAAATTTTTGGTGTACCACTTATTCTCATTTCTTTTTCAAGCTTAGGCATTACATATACTAACCGATTTGGTGATTCTAATTCTGGATTTGCTACTAATTGATTCGTTTTTATTTTTGCATCATCTAATAATGAGGACACTTGTTGTACCGCCCCCATTCGAAGCGGTAAATCTACTGCTTTATTACTTAAAAGCATACGTATTTTAGACGGAGCCGCTGCAGGGTCTGGCCAATTTTCAAGTTTTTGCCACGTTTTATTTTCTCGTTGTACATCTACCATCGGTTCGTTCATAATTCCATTTTCAATTCCGTATAACCAATAATCGAACCATTTATTTTGTGTTTGCTGCCAGTTATTACTTGATGTTCCACCATGTCCCCCTTGATGTAACCACATTTTGCGAGGAACATTATTTTCTCCAAGAGCTTCCCACCACCCTGAAAACTGTTTTGTCTTTACATTCCAATCATTTAAACCATGTACAATAAATACACTTGCCTTTATGTTTTTAGCATCCTTCACGTAGTTACGCTTGTCCCAAAAATCATTATAATCTCCCGTTTTTCGGTCTTGTCCATCAGTTAGCTCTTTCGTGATTTTTTGACAAACTTCAGGATTCTCTCGTGTTAGCACTGCTTCTGCCATATTATCTGTATCTTCACCTTGGTAACCACCTGGTGCAACAACTGCCCCATTTGCACGGTAATAATCATACCAGCTACTAATTGCCGCAATTGGAATAATTGTTTTTAACCCTTCAACTCCTGTTGTTGCAACAGCATTCGGCAATGTTCCATTATAAGATGCACCTGTCATTCCAACATTTCCTGTAGACCAATCTGCTTTTATTTCCTTACCATCTTCTGTGAATGCTTTTGCTCTTCCATTTACCCAATCAATGACAGATTTTGTGCCAAGTATTTCTTGTTCGTCACCAGTTGTTGGGCATCCGTCTGATTTTCCAGTACCAATACTTTCTCCTAAAATAACCGCATATCCACGAGGAACATAGTAATTTCCATATGAACCGAGATTGGCTGGTCCTGCATAAGGTTTGCCTCCAGTAGGATGTAATTCTTCATCAACATTATAAACCGGTACATCTTTTATTCCCGACCGGTAAGGACTCATTTCATAAATAACGGGAACTTTCACATCTAGTTCTGTTTTCGGTCGCATTACTTTTATCGACACACGATCCTGCTTCCCATCTCGGTCACTATCAATCTCAGTTTCTACAAATAAATTTTCTACAATCGCCTCATCAATTGAATAAATAGGTTTCGTCATTCCATTTTCCAACTCAATTCTGGTCGACTGGGCTATTGTTTCTGGCACTTTACCATTTAACGGTAGCGAAGAAAATTTTATCGAACTCTCTTCGTTCTTTTCTGCATGTACTGTAATACTAGAAATACCTGATGTAAGTGTTAAAGAAAACATTGTCGAAAGCGCAATTATAAACTGTTTTTTCTTCAAATCCCTTCCCCCTTTATATTCTTCTATCCCTTCACTATACAATAAAATGACAGAAAATTCAGTTTATAAGAGAGCGAAAACTTGAGAAATTTGTAATATTTTAATCTTTCTTATATAGCTTATATAATTTCTCTAACCCAACATTATATTGCGTGTTATTATCTGTCCAATCTTCTCCTAAATTTCCAGGCCACCCTGATGTATTGGCGACATATTTCAAAAGCGCTAATTCTGTTAACCCCTTGTTTACTCCGCGTTTATAGGAACTCACCATATGCGAGATCGCTATAGTTGCATTCGTTTTTGCATCTTTTAAGTTCTCTTCTGAAAATTGTGCAGGTGCTAATCCGCCTCGATGTAACTGAAATAGCCCAAAAGATGTCCCTTTATCTCCAACAGCTTTTCGATTAAATTTTGTTTCATGATCAGCAATTGCAAGTGGAATCCATTCTGGTACACCGTATTGCTTCGAGATTTCAGTAATTACTAATTTATTATTTTCAATTTCTTTTTGTTTTTCATACTTCATATAAGCGGCATAGCATAAAAGTGTTAACGTACAAATTACTACTATATATTTTAATAATTGTTTCATAGATTCATCTCCTATATCGTTTATGCTTAATTCGGGTATACCTATACTATAAAATGTTCATGTGACATCTATTTGACAGAATAAAATTTTTATAAATAAAAAGAGCTTACGAAAGTAAGCTGAACTGTACCTTGAATCGTGGAAACTCAAAAAAGATGGTTCCGGTATTGTACCGGAACCATCTTTTAAGTGCTTAATTTCTAAAGGTCTTTTTATTAAACGGTCCACTTTATAAGATACAGTTCATTTTTCAATTGTTTTTTCTGTAATTACAGCCTTTTATCAGTGTTTAAAATGTGTTATAAACTTGTTCACAAGTTGCGGCCGTTGGTTGAAAAAAACAGTGTTTTTTATAACGTCCTACAAAGGGCTGATTATACCATTGTTGAGGACAATCGCCTGGTGGCCTAAAATACCACAAACTAAATTTCCCAGGCCAGTACCTCTCTCCATTGATAACTCGACGAGCTAAACGTTTTTCACTTTCTCTTGCTCTTTGATAGAAATATCCATGCGTAACAGCTTCAAATGCATGTTCTTGGAAAATCATTTGTCTAATGGTACGAAGATTTTTAAAGTCAGAGCAATTTGCTCTTAGTCGGTTAATTCCTACATTTCCAACGAGTAACATACCCTGAGTTCCTTCTCCTTCGGCTTCTGCTCTGAGTAATCTTGCTAAAAGTGCAATATCTGCATCTGTAGCGTTAACAACTCCCATAACTCCACCTCCATTATATTTTTCTCTTTATAGCATTGTTTATTGGTCAGGATAATGACTTGTATAATATAGGTTGAGATGTTGTCGACTCGGTATAAAAATAAGGATAAGTTGGGGCAAATGCTTATAAAAAATATTAAAAGTACAGTAACAATTTGTTTCTGTACTTTTTACTGGGATTATCTCCAGATATGAGGTATATGATAAAAATGCTGTGTAAAACAATTTTTCATACATCCCGAAAGACAAATATTTTTTACTGATGGTGGAAGAGAAAAGCAATGGTTACATATATTAGAACATAAAAGTGTAAGGTTATGATGATGCTCTACATACGGTCTCAAGTTTTATCCCTCCAAATTGAGGATTATAGATTACTTTATTCTAAATAAGCACAAAAATTAGATTGTCCATTATGAATCAAACAAATTTAATAAATAAAAGTAGATATGGTCAATAAAACCTTTATTATTAGTTACTTGAAGGTGTAGGCACTTATTACTTAGAACAACTATCTCTATTGGTTCCTTTGGCTTGAATTAGAGAAGGATTTAGCATTTGATAAACAAGTTATTTCAACGTGTCAAAAACCCAATCATGTAACGTTTGATTATTCATTATGTTTTTTACCTCACTCAATTTACTCCCTCTTTTCTATATACATAAAAAATTGTATTTCCTCTTTTATAATGGAAACACCATAATCAAAACCATGTCGTTCTAAAATGCTCTTTACAATCGCTAGTCCTAATCCAGTTCCTGATATTTCTTTATTGCGTGAGGTCTCTCTAACACATAAAACGGCTCCCAAATTTTTCCGATATCTGTACTTACTTCAGGATCAATTCCGTTTTGAATACTAAAATATACATAACTATTTCTTTCTTCAAACACAATCTTGATATTTTGATTTGTTGTATATTTTATTGCATTTGAAATTAAATTATTAAATACCATTTTCATTTTATCCGAATCTGCATAAATAATCGCATCTCTCGCGCGACAATCCATTTGTAAATGTATATCCTTAGCTTGGAATCCAATTTCATGTTTATCAATTATATTTTTAATAAGCGGTTCTATCCGTACCTCTTCTTTTTGTAATGGGTCTCTTTCTAATTTCGAAAAACGTAATAACTCTTCTATTAAATTTGAAATTTGATCAGTTTATTTAATAATTGTATCTAAGTATATCCCATCATCAAGACCATCTTTAATCCCTATAGAGTACGCCTTTACTAAAGCTATAGGTGTTTTTAATTCATGGGTAATATCCCCCATAAATCGCTTCAATTTTTCATTTCTATTCGTTAAATCCTGATGAGCTTCATATAATTTATCACTCATAATATTAATACTATTGGCTAAATCGCCAATTTCATCGTTTGTTTTCACTTTTGTTTTCTTAAATTCTAGATTGGAAATATCTTCTGCAACATCTCTTAATTCTTTTAGCGGTGTTGTAATCGTTTTTGATAATATCCAAACAAGTACAATGACAAGAAATATTGCAAATCCAAAAATATATATATTATTTGAGGGAATAGTAAATATGAGGTGTTGTTTCATGTTAAAAAAAATAGGATTCATTTTTCTGTTTTCATTTTTATTATCCGCAAATGTTTTCGCAGAAACAAATAAACAAATCGAAGTTTTTGATTGTCAAAAGGAGATGGTCGTGCAAAAACAATCCCTAGACATAGAAATTCAAAAAGAGGCAATACAATATGCCCAATCCATTACTGGAGCATTTAAAAACCTAAACGTTGTCCCTAAAACTGGCCATATGATAAAAGTCCCTTTATCTAAACCGGTTACCATTACAAATCAATGGATTCATACAACAATAGATGAAGTACTTGTACTCCTTCCACTTAACGAAAAACCTTATATCATGATTTATGATGATGAAAATAATCCACACTTTTATTATGTACAAGGTCATCCGGAACGTTTATTGAAGCATTTAAAAGTAAAATCATAATTACTTATAAAGAAAAAGATTCCATAAAACATCGTTTTATGGAATCTTTTTCTTTATTTTTTTACCTTGAAAGATTTTATTTTAAATTATTTACGCCGTTTTTTCAAATATCTTTAGATAAGTGAAAATCTTTGTCTATACAGAACCTACAACTTTCTCATCATCTACTTCATATTTTACTAAACAATCATTTTCCAAGACTAGTTCTTTGTCAACTAAGTTACCTGTGACACGATCAACTATTTTTTTATAAACTTTATTTTGTCTGTATACTTTATCTATTTTTTTTACAAAACAATGATCTTCTTCAACGATAGAATACTTATATGGAGGATACTGAGATGCCCTAATTTCTCCGTATATATATTCTTCGTCAAGATGTAGATTGACTTGATAGGTAATATTTGAATTGTTTCTCAATTTGAGATCAATAATACCATTCATCAAAGTGGCACCTGTTCCAAATGGAATTACACGTCCGTAGTCAGGGAATGGATCGAAACTATGACGATATCTTTCCACTGTTTCCAACTCTGAATGAAGAAACATCCAGTAGAGAAGATTCCCTAACTGACAGAGACCACCGCCTATTCCCTTTATCGCTTCGCCATTCATTAGAATAATTCCTTCTTTATATCCAGCCTTTTCATTAGAATTACCAACAAGATGCCAAAATGAAAATGTTTCTCCCGGTCTAATTACTACCTGGTTTATTTTACAGATAGCTAACCTTAAATTGGTGATTTTGTTATATTGCAGCTGTATATCCGTATCACCTAACTTTCTAATAAGCAAAGATTTATGTTTATAAATCCTGTAAGGTAATGGATTTCGCTCAAATGTTTTTGAAAATTTATGCCCTTCAAGACGGTCACTTATTTTTTTAAATAGCCTACGTTGTCTAATTCTAATAGGAATTAAAAAAGGAAATCTTTGCGTTAATAATTTTCTTGCCATTGAGAGTCGAGCTCCTTTACATATTCTTAATCTGTATATTTCAATTTACATTACTCCAATAATACCGATCTTTCTCATTGATCGTTTAGCTCTTCTCGATTATAGATGAAGTTTCTATCAGAAAAAGTTAATGAACACTTTTCCGGACTCTCTCAGCCATAACGGATACTAAAAATTTCGGAAGGATCAACTGTCGTTTTATTCTTTTAGGCTGTGTTACTAATCTATATAACCATTCTGTACCAGTATCCCTCATTAGTTTTGGAGCTCGTTTTACCGTGCCAGATAAAATATCAATCATACCTCCAATACCAATAGATAAAGGTACGTTTAACCTTTGAAGATTTTCATAAATGAATACTTCTTGCTTAGGAGATCCTAACCCTACCAATAGTAAGTGTGGTTCAAATTTTTGAATGTGAAGTTTGACTTCTTCTAACTGCTCATTTTTGACAAAGCCATGTTGTCCTTCAAAAATAGCATGTGGAAAGCGCATTTTTAAATTTCCTAACGCTTTCTCATTACTTTCTGGTGCAGCACCGAAAAGAAATACACGGTACCCCTCTTGATTACAATACTCTATTAAGTCATGCGTTAGATCTGCACCTGTAACACGCTCTTTCAATGTTCCTTTTAAAATTTTCGAACCGAGTATCACACCTATTCCATCTGCTGTTATTAAATCCGCAGATAGTAAAATGTTTTTGAAATGTACAGATTCCGCTGAAGTTTGTCTGGCCGACATCACAATTTCAGGATTCGCTGTAACAATAAACTTTGGTTTATTTTCCTTTTCAGATAACCAATTTTTTAATAAGTCTATTACTCTCTTATACTCTAAGCTACAAAATGGTATACCTTTTATGTACTGTTGTTCCATTTCTTACATACACTTCCCCTACGTGTTTTCTTATAATAAATGGCTTAAACTTTCTCTTATACACGCTGTAAATACTCATCAATATCCTTATTTATTTGAAGCAATGATTTCTCCCAAAACTCATTATCCGCAAGGTCAATGTCAAAGTATTGTTTCACCAACTCTTCGACTGGGCGCTTTCCAGTCTCACACAAGAATTTTTTATATTTGGAATGAAACTCACCACCATCTTGTTTTGCCATTTCTAATAATCCTAAACTTAGTAGATAACCAAATGTATATGGATAGTTGTAAAAAGGAACATTCGCTGAATAAAATTGGCCATATTTCATCCAAACAAAAGGTTGATATTGAGTTAGAGAATTTCCATAAGCTGCTTTTTGTGAGAGTACAGATAATCTCTCTAATTCATCCGCACTTAAAGGCCCCTTATGAATTTCTTCATAAAATGTTTGCTCAAATTGAAAAGAAGCTCGAATGGCCATTACATAATTAAAGCTGTTTCTGATTTTCCAGCTAAGTAATGATTTTCTCAGTTCTTCACTTTCTGCTGTTTTAACTAAATAATCTACAAGTACCATTTCAAAGAATATGGATGCTGATTCAGCCATACTCATTGGAAGGTAATCATCCAAAAATGCGGTAGACTGCTCATCGCTCATTACATAAAAATGCCATGCATGTCCTAATTCATGTGCTAATATTCTTACACTATCAATTGTTCCATCATACCGTAATGAAATTCGAGACTCTCCTTCACTTAAGAAAGGAGCGCAAAACCCACTAGGAGGCTTATTATCTCGTGGCTCAGCATCTACCCATTCATTCATAATAGCGCATTTTGCAAATTGTGCTAGTTCTTCATCAATTTCCTTTAAGGCATCATAAATATTCTCGATCGCTATTGAAAAAGGAATTTCAATCTGTTCATTTTCTTCTGATGTCATAAGTTTATGCCATGTAAGTGTTTCTTTACTATTTCTATAAAAATCTAAAACACTCGATAACTTTTCAAGATTTCCTTCAATGGCATTCCACATTTCCAATAATGCATTTTTAGAAATCCCGTTTGATTGAAGGGATTGTGACAATACCTCTTTTTCTTGTAAGAGGTTACTTTTTAGATTACGCAATCTGCCCATATGATTTAGCACGCTAGCAAATACCGCTTCCTCCTTTTCCAATGCCTCTGTAAGAGAAGAAAATACCGATAATCTTTCATGATGAGTTTCAGCATTCATCGCAAGATAGTTTGCTTTTCCAAATGAGAATATTTCATTATTATTATGTATTTCTAATTTATTTCGTAATTGTATGTACATATCTTCCCAAGCTTTTAATTCATTTTCTATAAAGTTGATATTTTGATTTTCGGGGAAGTTACTTTTTTCATGATTCGATTCTTGTAGTAATATATGAACTTCTGTTTTCAAAGTATTTATTTTTGTGTGGGGGAAAGCAGTAGTTGCTTCATCTGTTTGTTCAGTAGAAAGGCAATAAAAGTAATACTCTGCCTTTTCGATATTTTGTATAATTTTCGAAAGAATTGCTGGGTCTCGATTTTCTTTATATGTTTCTATTAATTGCTCTATTTTCTCTATTTCTGTAGATAACATAGGGTCTTGTTCTTCAGGATATAGCCTTTTCAAATCCCAATTCGTCGGGTGATCAATTATTTGATTCATGTTATAGCCTCCTACTTTTACAAATAGTTACAATACTGCCTTCATTAGCTAATTATATATGAATTAATATAATTTTCATATCTTTCAATATTCCAACTTTTCAAAGGAGACTCCGCCAGTAATCTTACAAATCTCTCCATACCAATCTTGTACATGTCCATTGTTGTAACATAAAAAGGGATTGATCATACTAATCAATCCCCTTACTTTGACAAAGATATTTATACAAAAAATTGATTTATTTCCAAATTTCATTTACCCATTCAGGATGATCTACAAATGGATTTCGGTTATGTTGATACTTTGTATAGATTATTTCATTACGTTTTCGCTCAAAATCATCAACAGGGTCTTGTTCATTCCATTTTAGTAAGACTGATAATTTCCCCATATATGGATCTTTATTGTTATTTACTTTTTCATTAAGTTCTAAATCTACTTCACCGCTATCTCCTTCATAACGAACAGCCATGTAAAATAACATTCTAGCAATATCGCCTTTCACACTATCACGAGGTTCCCAAGAATCTTTATCGTATTTACACTCTGTCGCTTCTGAATGATTCACACCGCCATTATCAAAATCCAAATTCCCACGTGAACTATTGACTGATACATCCGTAGCTCTTAAATGATGAAGGTCAGTTCCAGGACCTGCAGCCGTTCCAAAATCACCGTGAGATTTTGCCCAAACATGCTCTCGGTTCCAATTATCAACCCCTGAACCATTCGTGAATTTCCCTTGTGAACGTCCTGTATATAAAAGGAGCACATTATTTTTATTATTTGGATCTTCATCAGTATCTCTTAGTGCATCCCAAACTGCACTGTAGGATATCTTTGTATGATTATCAATAATATTATGAAGTTCCTTTTTCAATTCTACTCCCGTTTTCCCCTTCGCGCTATTATAATATGTATCATCATAATTCGCTGCTGCTACACCTTGATTTACTTTTGAAGTCGAAGAAGTGCCTTCACCATATACGGTATCTGTAAACGATAAAGATGAAGAACCTAGAATAAATAATGAAGAAATAGTAAAAATAGCAAGTTTTGTATTTCGGAACACCATATACACATATCCCCTTTAAAATTTAATTTTAACTAATGAACGAAAACAACTCTTTCTAAATACATGAAATATTTCAAAACTACATACACATTTTCTTTTAATATTATAGAAAATCCTATTCAGCCTCTATAAGTTTCCATGCTTTTGGTTTATCCGTTTTTTTCCCTAAAACAATCCAGCTTTTTTCTTTTCCATTTTCTTGATAATTGATTGGATAGCCATCTGTATATAAGAAATATTCAGTTGGATTATTTGGATTTGGATACACTTTAAACTGTGCAGTATTTGTTTTTCGTTTCGCAAGGTGTACCCAATTTGTCATGTTAGAGTAATTTAGGAACACATAATTATCATAGTTGGATTGTGTCATTTTCAGCAGTACACTTTCTCCTCGATGAAGGATTCCGTTATTATCTTTATCAAATACAAACTGAACTGGTGTGCCATGAACTTTATTATCATCTACGTGATTCGATAATAATGCGTAGTCATTAGAAGCATATACTTCAAATGTTAAGCCTCTATTTAGAAACTCACTCGGTACGACGAAGTATTTTTTATTTTCTTGTATTGCTTCTCCCTTAGAATCTTTCACTATCGTATTTTCAATATCTTCAGCAGCCGTTTTGCCAACATATGTTTTAAACCATAAATGGATAAATCCCGCTGTATTTCTTTGGGCTGTTTGCAAGCTCCTCTGAACAGCTGGCATAACTTCTTGCTGCCAAAGAGCATTGTTTCCTTTATTATAGTGAGATTTAATCTCGTCATTGGTAATGTTTCCGATTTCCACTTTTGCGAGTCTCGCTGTTTCATGGATCCACTGTTTTGGATCATTAGAATTCACTAAATTATATACGCCCTCACCATCAGATACTTTATACTGATCCTGAATTGTCGTCACGTAATTTTCAAAAGCACTATGAAACTTTAAAGCACTCATATCGACAGCTGTAAAATTAGCGGCATGCATTGGTTGGGTTGCATCTGTAAAGTAATGCGTCGCAACACCTAAATAATAAAAAGCTTGTTTTCGGTCATCCTTCTTGAAGTATTCACCTGCTAATTTAAAATATTTATCTCCTTGCGAGAGAGCTGTTGGTTCTTCTTCTCCTTTATAATTCTTTCCCGTATCAGGATCATAGAAATGAGATTTCCATCCTCCCCTAATTAGCCCATCGATGCCAATTGTACCTGTACCTCCATCGTTAAATTCATCCAGGTAATCAGCATCATAAAGACCTCTTTCAAATAACTCCTTATATTCAGGCGTATTTAAAAATTGCAATTCATTTTCTTGAACTGTCTTATCTTGATTGCGACTCATAATTTGAATTGCATTTTGTGCAATCCATAAATGTGTACTTTCATTTGAATGATGCGGATGCTCTGCAGACCATCTTTTCACACGTTTATGTTCTTGTTGTTCTTGGTTTTCTTGTTTCATTACTTCTCCTATTCCACAAGCATGTACTTCTGCTGGGATTACCACTGTACCAGAAGCTATCGCTGTGACAAGAGCCATTGTACATAATTTCTTTTTCATACGAATCTCCTAAACCTTAATTTCATCTATAACGTAAACGGTTTCACTTTAAGCAAAGATACCCTTCTACATTAAAATGTAGTTTAATCATAACTTATATATTTCAATTTATTTATGCAATTATACATATTTGATTACTAGATAAAAATTCTCTATGCAATGAAACAGAAAAACGAAGATTAAAAACAATTTCCATCCAGTTTGTTTTCAGGATACAAGTTCCCCTTGCGGCAATCCTTTATGTATACGAATTTGTCGTATTCGTTTCCCGATTTGCATGTTTCCACCCCGTATTCAAACATTCCTAATAATGAAATAACTATTTAAATACTGATTCTATTTTAATTGTACTGTTGTAATTCTATAATTTCTATCCACTTGTTAAAAAAAATTGGTAAAAAAGCCAATTTTTTTATCATTTTTTTATAAAATTTAACTACTTGTTATTAACATAAACGGCATTGTATATTTTAAATATGATAAACTTGCTAGAAAAAAGATTTGAAGCAAATATAAACAATTGTTATTTCTACCCTATCTCTAGCAGCTTGCACTTATTTATTACACAAATATGATGTATGGATTTCTTATCATACATGTGATATTCGATTCATCACACCAACTTATTACATATGGATTTGTCTATTACGTATTCGGAAAAATCAAGACATCTTATTAAACAAAATAACGGTTGTTAAATGAGCTACAAGGAGTTATTGTTTATCGATTATTACAATCAAAAATATTTATTAAATAAGAAGAGGGATGAATATGATTTAGAGAACACATGACAAAAAGGCGCGAAAAATAGTAAGATATGTTGCAGGATTTACTACACTTTTAATACTAGTATCCTTTATTTATCAATGGAATAACGGTTTAAACATTGATACGACTGAGAGAGTTTCTTTCGGACTAGTTCTCACTTCACTACTTTCCTTTGCAGCTTTTTACCCGTAAAAAAACAAATCAATGAATAATAAAAAAGTACTTGAGGATAGACCTCAGGTACTTTTTTTGCAAGATAACATGTTATGTCTAATTATGTTAGCAGTATTCTTAATTGTATAACAAAAAGGATTGATCAAAAGATCAATCCTTTACTCTACTTCATTTAAGAAAAACAGTGTTACAACGCCTGGTCCTGTATGCGCACCGATTGCTGCACCAATTGTATTTACAATAAATACTTCACAGCCAAATTTTTCAGTAATTAATGCCTTTAATGCATTGGCAGTTTCTAAATCATCACCATGTGTGATTCCGATTGTTTGATCTTTCAGGTTCTTTCCTCGACCTTCCATGATATCAACCATTCGGCCTAAAACTTTCTTTCTTCCTCTTATTTTTTCAAGCGGTACAAGCTTTCCTTCTTCAACGTTTAAAATTGGCTTAATGTTTAATAGGCCACCAATAAATCCAGCTACCTTACTTAAACGCCCACCTCTAACAAGATACTGCAGGTCAGCTACAGTAAAGATATGCTCCATATGTTTTGTTAGAAAAGCAATTCGGTTCAAAATTTCTTCCTTTGAAGCACCCTCTTTAGCCATTTTCGCAGCCTCTAATACAACAAGCCCTTGACCAAGTGAAGCGCACTTTGTATTAATAATCTCTAAATCTAAATCCGCATATGTTTCTTTTACTTCTTCTTTAATTACTACTGAAGATTGATATGTACCAGAAAGTTCAGATGAAAAAGCTACATATATACAAGGTGTACCTAGCTTTGCATATGTAACAAATTTTTCTTGAAATGTTTCTAATGATGGTAACGACGTTTTGTACACTTCGCCCTCTCTCATCTTTTGTAACAATTGAGTCGATTCTAACGTTACCCCGTCTAAATACTCAGTTTCCGCTTCATCATATACACGAAGTGGAATCAAATCAATATCGTAAGTTTGCAGCAATTCTTTTGGTAAATCCGCCGCACTATCCGTAATGATTTTGACGCTCATTTTTTAAACCTCTATTCTATTATAAGTATACGAAAAAAGAATAATTACCTTTAAATTATATACGTAAAACACTTGTGAAGAAAGAAAAAGTATTATTAGACTATTCTATGCATGAGATAGCAAGAAATGAACTTCTTTTCAACATGATTTATATGGAGATACGAAACTATTATTTTATTACAAGTCACGTTATCACCTATATAATAGAAATATAAAAACTTTTCAAGGGGTGTATTTTTATGGGAATCAAGTTTGCTTCATTAGAAGATTTAGAATGGATTAATTATCAATATGAAGACGCGGGATTTGTGCCAAGTGACTTGAAAAAGGATAAAGTTGCGATTATAACGTACAACGGAGAATATGCAGGGTTAGGACGTTTAGTATATATTGATCAAAATACGATAGAGATGGGCGGTATTTACATCCTTCCCAAATACAGAGGTTATAAATTAGCTGGAGATCTCGTTTCTTTTTTAGTGCAAGAAGCCAAACAATCAGATGCATCTCATGTCTATTGTATTCCTTTTGAGGAACTTGCGGATTTTTATAAAAAATATGGTTATAAAAATGTTGATACAGATCAAAAAGCTGTTCATCCTATTATCATAGCTAAATATAAGTGGTGCTTACAAGAATACGATAAGAATGTTTTATTGTTTGCACTATAAAATTTTAATCAGTTACGACTGACAGAAGTCTCCTCCCTAACACATGCCTTGAGACAGGAGACTTCTGTTTGAATGCAGTTAAAGTGTATTATACTTTTTCACTTGTAATGGAATGGTAACTACATATAAATCAACCGCATAATAAGTAATCCAAATTCCTTTTCCTTCAGCATCCAGTTTTGATTGAAAAAATTGTTCCGACACTTTTCTTTTCCCCCACTTTTTAGGAAACCATTGAAATACTTTAGGAACATTATACTTCTTGTTAGACCACACTTTTAACCTCCATAGAGCAAAAATAACTACAATCAGGATGATTAAATTTAAAAAATCAGAATATGAAGCTTTCAAAAAAACCACTCCCCCTTTTTATTAAAAATGTAACAACTACCCTCTTAAAATAGCCTTTTTCACAAAAAAACACATGATAGAAAATAGTAAACATGTACCTACTATACCAAAAATCGCAATTGAAACTTTACCTGCCATCGTTTCATTTGGATCTAAAACATGAGGAAAAACTGTACCAAAAATTGCCACACACGCTAACATTACCATCGTACCTTTTAAAACTTTCACTTTCTTATTCATACTAATTATCTCCTTACGTCCTTAATAGTGGGAATAATAAGGTTCTTGTTATGAACTGAAAAATAAATTCTTTATTCCTTATAAAATAATACACAATGATAGTATAAAATCCCATCTAAAAATAAGGAAACAATTTCATGTTTTCATCAAAAAACGTTATAATAGATTGTAGCCTCTACGACTATGTTATAAAGGAGAATGAAATAATGGCTAAAATTAAAGTATACCAAGCAAAAGAAGAACACATGGAAACAGTAAAAGACATTATTGATGTTCAAGAAGAAAACCCAACTGCAGAACATTTACAAATGCTATACACATGTGTATTAGATACAGAGGATATGGCATTGCCTGAATCATATATCGAAGAAGATATTTTAATCGATTCTATTGAAGTAATGGTAAATGTGTCTCAAAATAAATTAAGAGACCTAGGCACATACGATGTAATTGAAGTACAAAACAAAGGCAAAAAAACACAAATTTTATTATTAGCAGACGAAGAATACGAAATAATTGAAGGCTAATTGGTTACGTTACATACGAAAAACTCCTTTCTAATCTAGAAAGGAGTTTTTCGTTTTCTATGCTTTTGATGTCTCTGCTTTTATATTTTTTTGTTCCTTCTTATATACCATTCGCTCATTCCCCATAAAGAAGATAAACAAGAATGCTAAACCTGCTGGAACTAATGCCCACATAAATGTCTGAACGATAGAACTCGAAAGTGCATCAATAATTTTATCTAATATTTGCGGTGGAATTTGAGATCTTGCGCCTTCTGAAAGGATTGCTCTTGCATCCCCTAGCGCATTACTATTGATTCCATCGTCCATGCCTCTAAATGCTTCTTCTAATTGATCTTGAAAACCTGTTCTTTGAATCATACCAAAGATAGTAATTCCAAGTGTCATCCCTAGTGAACGAACAAAGTTACTCGTTGAAGTTGCCGATCCTCTTTGATTCATACCGAAATTATGGATTGCAGCCATACTTAATACCGAGAATGAGAAACCTACGCCAAAACCGATAATAATCATATAAATCGTTAACCATACACGACTTGTTTCTGGTGTTAATGTGCTTAGTAAGAACAATCCACCAAGCATAATAACAGCTGAAATAATCATGATATTACGGTAACTTAGCTTTGATGTTAAAAATCCACCTAACTGTGCTGTAACGACTGACCCTAACATCATTGGTAATAGTAATAGACCGGAATTCGTTGCGGACCCGCCATATACTCCTTGAATGAATAAAGGAATATAGACAGTTGCTGACATAAAAGCAGCCCCGTAAAATAAAGCGATAATTGTACTCATCCCAAATAAACGCTGTTTAAACATTTCAAACGATATGATAGGTTCTTCCACTTTTCTTTCGATGAAAATAAACATAATCATTAAAATAGCGAATGCTGCAAATAAACTTAAAATAAAAGTAGAATCCCAATCATACTTCTGTCCGCCAAGTTCTAATGCAAACATTAAGCACACGACTGCACCAACAAGTGTAATTGCACCAAACCAATCGATCTTTTGTTTTTGATGAACGCGTGATTCTTTATAAAAGAATATGATAAAAATAAGTGATAGAACCCCTAGCGGCAAGTTAATATAAAACACCCAGTGCCAGCTAATATAGTCTGTAATATATGCACCAAGTAACGGACCGAAAATACTAGACAATCCAAACACCGCACCAAATAATCCGCCCATTTTCCCGCGTTTTTCGGGCGGAAAGATATCAAATACAATCGTAAATGCAATCGGAACAAGCGCTCCCCCGCCAATACCTTGAATCGCACGATAAATACCTAACTGCGTAATATTTTCTGCTGTACCACAAAGTGCAGAACCAATCATAAAAACAATTAAACCGAAAATAAAGAATTTCTTTCTCCCATACATATCTGATAACTTTCCAAAAATCGGCATCCCTGCCATTTCCGCTACCATATAGGCGGATACGACCCAGACAAAGTTTTCTAATCCGCCTAAATCACCAACAATCGTTCCCATTGCTGTCACAACAATGGTATTATCCATTGATGCCATTAAAATCCCTAGCAATAAACCGGCAACTACAAAGCCGAGTTTACTATCCTTTGCAACCATGTGTCTTACTCTCCCTCTTAATACCTATATTTGTTTATGATCTTTTACAACTGATTTTCCTTTTTGATTAAAACTAGTATGGTATTCTACAACACCAATTTCACACCCAGGACCAATGGTAACATTGTTTCCCCTTACTACTTCAGCTATTGTATGTTCTAAATAAATATCATCCCCTTCAATAAGGCTTGCTTGAAGGGTACCAGTATGGGGTGTAAAAGGCATAAATCTAGATTTTTTTTGTACCGTAATCTTTTTGCCGCCTATTTCTCGTATTTTGCTTCCTTCATAACGGAGTGTAATATGAATATTTTCAGCATTTAATAGACCTTCACTTTCAAGTCCACCTGTTAATAATAGCTCTTCTACTTCAATATCCTCCTTAACATGTAAAGCTCCTTTAATATCTACAACATTTCCAGATAATTTGCCTTTGACTTCAAACATACCTCTCACTTTCATCTTCTCAACGTGGCCATTACCTTGTACTTGCGTATTTCCATACACTTTCACATATTCTGCCTGTATATTTCCTTGAACTTCACTTTCTCCATAGACGACATAATTTTTTGCCTTCATATCACCAGAAACATCACTCGTTCCATACGTCTTAAATTCATTACAACTAACATGGTTAGAAATCGTTCCTTCACCACGGATTTTCACTTTATTATAAGCTCCACCTGCTGAACTACCTGATCCGTTCACAGTGAGACTATGCTGATTTCCCATATCTATTCCTCACTTCCTCCCAAAATTAAACTTGCTGAATTTCTTTTACTTTCGCATTTTTATCCACATGAAGAACTCCCGTATATTCAATCAGTCCAATCTCACAATTTGGCCCTACCGTAACATTGTTCCCTCTTACTGTTTTGATTTGTACGTGATCAATATCTATATTGTCACCTTCTAATAATTCAGCTTCTAAGTGCGACCCAAACACTGTTTTAAAAAGTCTACTAAATGCTGTTTCTCTATGCCTTACTTTAATTGTTTGACCACCTATTTCTTTTGCTCTACATGTACCGTGAATATCGATGTCAATTTCATCGGCGCTTAGTAGACCTCCAATTGTAAACTGTCCTTCTGACGAAAAGATATCTACTTCACAATTACCGTCAATAGTCGCTTGCCCGCGGATTTTAAGCTCTTCACCTTTCAAAGTACCACCAATTGCTCCTTTTCCAGCAATTTTCAAATCGTTAGCCGTTACATCTTTTGTAATCGTTGCTTTTCCATCAATTCGCATATTTTCAGTGCTTACTGTACCGTCAACTTTACCAGACCCACTAATTTTTGCGCTCTTGCTTTTTAAATCACCATTTACACTACCAGAACCGTTACATTCAAAGTTGTCACATTCAACATTCCCGTTCACAGTTCCTTTTCCGTTTAATTGTACTTTATGAAACTCCCCACCATTAGAAGAACCGTAACCATTTATAATTAAATTTTCTGTACGCACTATTTCTCCTCCACTATAATAGTTTTGATTTTAACGTTTCTGTATATTGCATAATTGTTAAACGTACAACTACCTTCGTACCTTTCTCGAAAAATAAATCATCTACATTTGATACTAAGAAGCATGTAGAAATACCGAGTTTACGAGCCACAACTAATTCACTATTCTTTTGTTTCATGATTTCATAATGTTCGTGAAATACTTGCAGTATCATCTTGCCTTCTTCCAAGCTAATTTCTCCGGATTGAAGCAATTCCTCTAAAATAAATACATAAAGAATATCTACAAACTGAAATTCTGCCTGTTTATTCATTTGTTCTATAAAAAATTGTACAACCGGTTCTGAAGCAATACCCTTTCGGATGATGTCTTCTTTCATGAAAGAAATCTCAGATACACTTGGTGAAAACATATTTGCTAATTCATCAAGCGATAGGTCTTCTTTCATCGTTTGAATTTTATCAATACGCTCTAATATCTTTTCTTTCGGAAAAAATGTTTCTTGCCCTGTAAAAGTCGATTTCCTGATAAACCAATCTTCTGGTATTAAATTCTTTCGTTTCCACCTATATAGCTGCCCGTATGAAATACCAGTCAGTTCCAATAAATCTTTTTTTGAAATTAAATCTGTACTCAACTGTATAACACTCCTTCCTGATAACAATGTAACATAACACTGTTACATTGTAAATGAGTGTTTTCCATAAATATGCATAATCATGTTCACAACCAGACGTTTATTCCACATAAAAAAGACCCTTTCGTATGCCATTTCATTTCGAAAGAGTCCCTTTATATCAAGGTTTAAACCATATATGGTAAAAATCAATCCATCCTTGAGAATTAATTCTTATATTTTGTACTTTTTCATGTGTACTTATGTGCTGTTTATTACGATATAAAGGAATAATATGAATGTTACGTAACAATGTGTCCTCCACATCGCGTAACAATGTCATTCGTTTTTCTGCATTCGGTTCATTAAAGTACGCATGTAATTGTTTATTAAAGTCTAGAGAGCTATGTTGATTTATAAAACTATTTTTTGCAAGAAACATTTGTAAAAAACTTAGCTCTATTTTCTCACTAATTGTGGCGCTATCATGAATCAAATCCGCTTGTTCCATTGTTTCCGCTCGTAATAATTCCAGTGCATCGAGAAAATGTATTTCAATTGTAATTCCGTACTTTGCACATTCTTTTTGAATCCACTTAGAATCTTCCACATGATCTTGTTCTTTAAACGTATATAAGTATAATACTTCGCCACTATATTCGCTCTTTTGTAGAAGAGTGTTCACACCCTCATTTATGCTCCAAGTTGCACGATTTGCTAGTAATAATTCATCTGCTCCCTCACCGCGTTCTCCCTCTAACTCATCTATTATTTTATTACTATGAATTATTCCATATAATGCTTGCCTAAATGTACTATTTTGCAAAGGTCCTTGTTTTTTAGTATTTAACGTAACATACGTTACGTTAGATTCCATTTTAGAAAGTTCTTTATGAGGGTTCTCTATCTCTTTATGCTCAGCTTTCATCGAAACGTCATATTCATCCGTACTTTTCGGCACATTCCAAAGTTCAATTCGATCAAGAAATGGTCGTTCACGAAAGTATGAATTATGTACTTCTAATACAAAGATAGAATCGTTATTTTCTCGTAATTTAAATGGCCCTGTTCCACTTACATTCCCTTCTTCATCTTCCGTTACAATAGAACACTGTTCTGCACCTAGAATATGTAATAGCAACTTATTTTCTGTATGCAAGTATATCTCCACAATATGTTCATTTACAATATGGATTCTTTCAACATGCTGCAACATCCACAAGTACGGATTATCCTCCCTATTCATAAATCTATCGAATGAGTAGACAACATCATGAGCTGTGAAACGTTTACCATTATGAAATTGCACACCTTTACGCAAATAAAAAGTCCACACTTTTTGGTCGTCATTATACTCCCAATGAAACGCAAGTCTCGGCTCTATTACATTGGTACTTTCGTTCACATATACAAGCGTGTCGTAAACATGTTTCACCATATGACATTCTGAACGCATTGTAGCATATACAGGATCCAATAGAATCTTCGGACGCATTTCAACTTGTAAACGAAGTACATCTTGTCTACCTTGAGTCGTCATTTCAATTTGATAACCAAATATTGAATTTATCCAAGTTTGGAATTGTTTTTGCAGCATTGGAAAATACTCCATATATTGTTCAACAAATTCTTTTCCGCCTTTTACATCCCCCTGTTTCGTTATTTCTTTCCCCTTTTCTAAAATTAATACAGCGGGATCTTTTTGAAACCATACCTTTGATCGATTCCCTCTCCCGCGTCCTGGAGACCAACAAACCCATCCTAGCTCTTCTAATTTTTTTATAATAAATTTACTGTTTCTATCAGTACAAAACAATGTTTCAGATATATTTTGTAATGTTATTTCTATTTTTTCTCCCTCTGGTCTCCCTTTTCCATACCGGATCCAAAGCTGAACGTACTGATCTAAAATAACCATATTCATCCCCCTAAAAGGTGAAAAATCCCACTCTTTCATTCTACCCTTTTTCATTCCTTGCTTCTATCTTAAGATTTCCATATAGAAAGGAGGAAATAAAGAATGAAAACTCTTATAAAACGTTATAGTAAACCGATTTGGATTCGACTACTAGGTGAATTGTTAACAAGAACAACTGAGGCGATGTTAGCAATAATTTTTATTGTACATGTCAATAAAGCTTTAGAAGGAAATGTCGTCCTGACGATGCTTCTCTTTGGCTTGCAACCACTTTCTGATATCATATTCACAATCATTGCTGGAGGCGTAACAGATAAGTACGGTAGAAAGAAAATTATGTTACTTGGATTATTCATACAGGCAATTGCAATCGGTGGATTTGTTTTCGCTGCATCAGTCCCGTTCTTTGCTTTGTTATATGTAATGAATGGTGTTGGCCGCTCCCTATACATTCCTGCTCAGCGTGCTCAAATTGCAGATTTAACTGCGCCAGAACAACAAGCGGAAATATTTGCTGTTCTTCAATCAGTGGGAGCAGTCGGAGCTGTAATTGGTCCGTTCATTAGTGCCTTTATTTATAACAGTCATCCTGAATACTTATTTATAATTCAAGCTATGGCTCTCCTGCTATATGCCATTCTCGTATGGACGCAGCTTCCCGAAACAGCGCCAATCATTCAAACAGCTCAAAAATCAACACAAGTCACAACAAAGAAAGAATTTATTTTTAAGCATTATGCCGTATTCGGACTTATGATATCTACTCTTCCGATTAGCTTTTTCTATGCTCAAACTGAAACAAATTATCGTGTATTTGCAGAGAATATCTTTCCAAATTTCTTATTCGTTCTCGCATTCATTTCAACTTGTAGAGCAATTATGGAAATCATACTACAAGTTGGTCTTGTCAAATGGTCTGAACGATTTTCAATGCCAAAAATCATCATGATTTCATATGTTTTTTATACATTGGCAGCCATCGGTTATGGTTATTCTACAACATTATGGTCACTCTTCTTTACATTGCTTTTCCTTACAATTGGTGAAAGCATTGCTTTAAATCACTTACTCCGCTTTGTTTCAGGAATCGCACCAAGTCACATGCGCGGATTATATTTTTCCATTTACGGCATACACTGGGACATTTCTCGAACATGCGGTCCCGTTATTGGAGCAATGGTATTAGGCTATGTAAACGGCAGTACCCTATTTTATATTTGTGCTTGCTTATTAATAATCGGTGGAATCATCCAAACCTATTTTGTTTCTTCTGTAGAGCGCAACAAATCAAAAGAGCTGTCTTTGTAAAAGAACAGCTTTTTTTCTTCTCTTTACTAACTAGCACCATTATTCATGTTATCTTCTAGAGAAAATACAGAGATACGATCCTTGGATAATTACTTTTAATGCAATTTGTTGTATCCCCGCCGGTTATTCGTTTATACCGATCGTAATATTACAGGCGCTTATGAGAAAAAATTAGATATAAGTACTGTTTTGAAAAAATAAACCATTAAAAAAAGCTGCCCATTAAAGAGCAGCCCTAAATATGTATTTATACCTCAATATTTTTACCATCTTCAACAATATGGTACAGTAAATGAGCCAAATGATGAATCGGACCATACTCTTCCTCTTCTTCATCTGTTTCACCTTGGAACTCAAGATCATTTAAGTATAATGCTAAAAATTGATAGAATAATTTCAAATCAAATCCATAGCAAGCACTTGGTTCTTCGTGATCTCCTTCATATTGTAACATTAAGTATTGCTCGTTTCCTTCTGCATCTTCCGCATCAAAGAATACAAAGAATCCTACATTTGTATCTAAATCAAATAGATGGCGAGTACCGTTTTCTGTTACTTTATTGAAGTCCTCTTCACTTAATTTATGTACTGTTGTTGCTTTTGCATTGTCTTCTTGATGAAAGTTTACTGTAAATGATTTCAATGCTGACACCTCCTGATTGTATAACAGTAGCATAACAGATTAGGACAAATAATACAAAAATGGATTGCTGACAATTGACAGCAATCCACTTAATTCACTTTCGCAATGCACGCAGTAATAAGCTAACAATAAATATTAAAATGATTGCACCAATTAATGCTGGAATAATTGCATAACCTCCGATAACCGGTCCAAACGTACCCAATAATAATGTTCCAAGCCAAGAACCAATAATCCCAGCAATAATATTTCCAATTACACCACCAGGTACATCTTTACCAACAATTAAACTTGCTAGCCACCCTAAAATACCACCAACAATTAATGACCATATGAATGCCATATTATTTCCTCCTTCATATCATAAAAAAATAATCCTAAATCATCGCTTACCATTAGTTATGTTACTTTTTTTATTAAGTTATACTTTTAACTTGTGTGTTGTAAAAATACGATTAACCCAAACGATTTAAAGTAACACTGCCATCGTCAACAAGGATTTTACGGGAGACATAATCTATATCTTTATTCTTTGATCTAATTATTCAAGATTGGGTTTAATGGGTGCATGTATAATCCCCCCAAAGGCTCCACAAACAGAACGTATGTTTTTGTATTTTTCTTAAGATTCAGTAAAATGAACATATGAAAAGGGGAGCATAAATTGAACAAAGTCGATTTACTATTATTAAACCCATCAGAAGTGAGAAGACGAAGCATAAAAGTTTGGACAACTATTCCTGAGGATACATTAGATTGGAGACCAGATGCTGAGGCATTAAGTTGTAAAGAGATGATAAGACATGTTTTAGAAGCTGAATACATTTATCTGCAAATATTAAAAAATCAAGGTGATGCACAAAATGTAACGTCACCTTATGAGACAAGAGCATTTACATCTGTTTCGGACGAACTCCATTTTGCACAACCATACCATGAACTGTTTATTGATTTTATAAAATCTTTATCAAATGAAGAATTAGAAAATATAAAAATAAATCGTTCAAACCTAACTGAACTTGGATACACGGGATATATTCGCTCTTTAGGTGATATGCTACTACGAATGCGTATCATGAAAGTGTTCATACAGGACAAATATTAGATTATATGAGAACGATGCAGATAGATCGACCAGATATTTGGGACTAAGGTGCTTGATATTTACACATTGAAGAGAATAATTCTCTATTCGGCGGAATAATTGATCCTAGGCCGTGATTTCCATGGATTTCCGAAAAAACAAAGGATCTTCCGCCATCATTGGTCGGCTCGCTCCTTTCATTATTTTTTTACCTTCGTAACATAAACATTTCAGTTACAATCTCAAGGATATCAATATTACATGTTTTATCAGCACAATTTAAAGCAGCCGCATCATTGATACCAAAATCTCCAAAAAAAGATTGTTTTTTATTAACTCTCTTCCCCCTCCTTATCATATTCTACTATTATTAGTATGTGAAAAAGACAAGGCGGTGAAACAATAAAAAATAAAAAAGCCACCTATTTGCTGGCAGCTATAAAGAGATAATACAATTGTTTTCCTTATATTCAACTAACGTTCATTTTTTAAATATGAATACAACTTAGTTAGCTTTCATTTTCCTCTTAAAACCTAAAACAGCAATTACAAAGATAATAATCGTATTGCCAACTACCCATAATAAAGGTACAACCAGATCACGGTATTCACCAGATAAAGCAAATCGTGTAGCATCAACCGCATGAGCAAATGGCAATGCGTAACCGATTGTTTTAATTGTACCACCCATCATATCTAACTTGAACCAAGTGCCACTTAACCATGTGGAAATGAAACAAGTTTATCATATTTAGCGAGAAGACCTCTACCTCAAGCGCGTAACGGTAGGTGGGGGGAGTTCAATGTTAAAGGACTTTATTATTAACAGCAGTTTCCCTCTTTTTATAAGACAAATATGCTAATACATTCTTACTTGCATCATATTTGGGATTATTTCCTTTTCTTGGCTCCCTAACATGTGTCTTCTCAAATCCAGGAATTTCAGGCATGCTCTCCAAAAATTCGACAATTTCTTTTTCAGTTCCCTCAATACGTACACGAATCATTTTTACTACTCCTCAATCTTGTTTTTCTCCATATTAAGTATAACGTATCTGGAAAAGGCTGCAAGATAATTATCTTTTTAAAGTTGGGCTTTTTTGACATACAAAGAGCGCCATCTCAGTATAAAACGATTCTACTTTATTATTTTCAAAACAAATTTTGAAAAACTCCTTTATTTCATTTGAAGTCTTCATCATACAATCTGTTAACTTTGAGCGCGTTTGCTGTGGCACATCCATCATGTCGCACCACCAATCAAAATTAAATTGTTTCTCAAATGTAATACATGATCGCATTTGCAAACCGTTTTTTTCTAATAATGAAATCCATTCTGTTTTTGTCAAAGCCCGCTCGTGACTCGGATCACGTTTCTTCTCAATAAAATTATAAAATGTATCATACTCTGGATTTTCTGGAGAAACATTATCAATTAAAACGAAAAAACCCATTTCTTCTAATACTCGATGTACTTCCTGAATGAACTGAGATGGATTTTGGAAATGATGTGCTGCAATACGACATACTACTGTATCAAATGACGCATTAGAGAATGGTAAATTCTCAGCATTTCCAGCTACAAATGAAACGTTATCATGTCCATTAGAATGAATAAATTCTTTTGCTTTTTCCAACATTTGTTCCGTTAAATCAAGAGCAACTACACTTTTGAATAATGGTGCTAATGTATTCGCTACATGTCCACCTCCTGTAGCAATATCAAGAAGACGAGCATTTTTATGATCTTGAACTTGCTGCATTAAGTATTGCAAATCTGACCCTTTTGCATGAATTTGACTTTTGACATACTTTTCAGCGTTACTACCAAATTGAGTCTTTATAAGTTCTTCATTATTCATTCTGGATCAACTTCTTTCAACATATATTTACATATTCTTTTTCAGCAAGAATATATAAATGTCCTCTTTTCATCGTAGTATAGAAGTTTATTTGTACCTTCTCTTTTTAACTTCGCCAAAATCCCCTCTATATTTTTATCACGCCAAGCATACACTCTTTACGCAACGAAACACCGTTTGAATAATAAAAAAATCCTGAGAAATAACGATTCTCAGAATTTTCACTTTAAAAATATTCTTAATTCAAATCTGTAAGCAGTTCGTTTTCCCATGCAATTGTATTCACGTATGAGTCCTTACTTCTAAACATTCTAAGCGTATAATTAAGATTGTACTTGTCCTGATTTATAAATTCTGTGTCCAATTTATTAAAATGACTACCGATATGAAAAGCAAGAAAATACTCGTTCCAATCCGAATAGGAGTTTTGGGCAAGTTTTGCTGCTTGCACCATGTAATGATTCGCTTCCTTTTTGGATAAATAACCTAATCTCCTACCAATCCGGCTCAAACAAATACACCATGCATAATCAAATGCAGCAATCCCCGAATCCGGTAACATATGTAACCCATGATTAGCGACATAAAGTTTTTCATAGTCGGGTTGATCTTTAGGTAACTGTTTCCTCCTCGCTTCTGAAAGAGGGCTTAATTGATTGCGCATAGAATTAAATTCGTAACGCGACCCCTCTTCTAAAAACCACTCAATTCTCTCTTTTAGCGCTGCTGGTTCTTGACAACCACATTTTCTCAGCGCTTTTTTTAAATGCTTTTTACCAAGTATACGGTCTCTTATGAAAGTAAATTCATATTCAGTATAATAATTCATAAGAAAATGAGTATCCAAACATACTGTGGACAAGCAGCGAAAATATTGGTCAATCTGCTTTCTTTTCCCTAGAACTAGCACCCTGTCTCCTCCTTATGCTTTAATTTTCAGTCTGCAAAATTTCCATAATTCCCAAATAATTGGAAGGAGAAAGAAATATTGAAGCGGCAACCGGGTTACCATTGTAATAATGAATAATACAACATAAATCCAAGTACGTCTTAAAAACATGAAAGTATAATACAAAATATAACTCATTATATGTTTCTTTGTTAACTTCTGCTTCTCTTCTTTTCTTCCATTTCTAACAAATAATTCATTGATATATGAAGCAAATTCCACGCGGTTCAAATCGATTTCTCGCGCCTCTTTCGCCTTATCTTCGGCTTTTTCTAACTCCCCTATCTTAGCTAAACATTTCGTCATCATCAACATAGCATCCATATGCTCCGGTTGAATCGAAAGCAGATGTTCACAATCCTTAATGGCAGTGTCAAATTGGCTACGGTTATAATTTATACGAGCGCGATACAATAAAGCATCTGGATCATCCGCATCAATTAACAATACGTCGCTAAATGATTGCAGTGCACGTTCCTGATTTTCTGTACGTAAATAATAAATACCTTGCATACGTAACAACTCTGGATCCTTTTGATACATTGAATATGCACGAGTTAACACTTCATCTACGGCTTTTAGTTCGTTCGCTATAAGTTGCCTTTGTACTTCTTCTCGTAAATAAAAATACGTTTCGAAATCGAAATGATTGTCCTTCTCGAAAACGTCATAACGCATCCCCTTTAATCCGCTAATTCTCTCTAATAAAAACTGCACATTTTCTTCACCATATTCACTTTCCAAATCCTCTTTTTGCTCACTAAAACGGAAAACATTGTCGAGCAACACCCAAATTGAATGTGGAAAATAATAATGATATAAGAGGAACTCTATTAATTGATCTTGAAGTGCTGCTGCGTATTGAACATCCCATATCACATCAGAACGCAATAATTCTTCCCAGTTTTCCGATTCCATTCGTGCAAAGAAATCATCATAAAGTGCCTCAATCCTTTCCATAAATGAATAAACTGGGTGCTCTGCAATAACGGTAGTAGCGATTTCGGCGTTGCTGTCAATCCATGGAGAGATTATAGGCTCTCTATCATGCCCATCCATTTCTTCTAGTTGAACGAGCGGCTTGTCTTTCATTTGCTTCGCACTTTTAATCGCTTGATCGTATGCCTCTCTCAACCGTTGATACCCTTCTGGATCATCTTCTGGATGATGTATTTTTAAAAGTTTTGCATAAGCTTTTTTTATAGCTGAAATATCATCGGTCGATTCAATCTCTAACGTACTCCAAATACTCATTAACGATTGATCCACCTTTCTATACTCTCGATATGTTCTTTTAAAATACTAGCGGCTTCTTTAATCTTTTTATCATTTTGTGTCATAAGTACACTTTCAAATTGTTGTAGCAATATAGCAATTTTTTTCCGTTCATCACCAAGAAATTCTTCATAAAGTCGTTCACCTTTTGCTAGAAGCAATCGATTTTCTTCTCGATCTCGTGGATGAATTTTAATGTCTCTCAATTCTAAAAGTCTAGACTCAATTTCTTCATCTGTAAGATTTCCAGCATTTTGTTGAATAACGACTCTTTTCTTCTCTCCAGTTGTTGTACTTATTACTTCAACTTCAAGAATACCGTTAATATCGTATGTATATCGGACATCAATAGACTCTTTCCCTGCAGGAGCTGGGGGTACTTTAATTTTGAGTTCCCCAAGTTTTAAATTGTTTACTACCATACGGTTTTCTCCCTGATACACATCTACAAGTATATATTGTTGCTTATCCATAATAGTATAAAGTCTTTCCACTCTACTTACAGGAATCGGTGTATTCCGCTCAATTATTGGGAGGAAATACCCAGACTCTTTCTTTCCATCACCTAATTCTTGAACAACACTTGTTCCTAAGGAATATGGACAAACATCGGTTAAGATAACTTCTTCTAACGCCTTATTTCGTTCTTTTAGAGCAACTTGAATTGCAGCACCTAAGGCAACCGTTTCATCGGGATTTATATTCGCATACGGCATACGTCCAAACATTTTAGAAATAACAGATTTGATAAGCGGCATTCTCGTCGCCCCACCAATTAAAATAACAGCATCTAAATCCTTCGGGTCCAGTGAGGCATCACGCAGTGCACGTTCTATAGGATAACGAAGTCGTAAAAGAAGTGGTGTTACGATTTTTTCAAATTCGCCTCTGTTAATACGAGTTTCGTATGTCTTATTATTTATCATAACCTTCATATTCGCAGCATGTTCATCACATAAAGTAAGCTTACAACGTTCTGCCTGTGTATAAATTAATGATAACGTTTTCGAATCAAGAGAATCGGAATCAAGTTGATGTGACTCAAGAAAAAAATTCATTAAACTTCTTGTGAAATCTTCGCCTCCAAGATAATTATCACCAGCGATTGATTTCACATCCATTATTCCTTCAAACAATTCCAAAATGGAGACATCGAAAGTACCCCCACCCAAATCAAATACAAGAAATTTTGTTTCTGACTCTTCTTGATATAATCCATATGCAATTGCAGCTGCTGTTGGTTCACTAATGAGGCGCTCAACCTTTAATCCAGCAATTTCTGCAGCTCGCTTTGTAGCTTTACGCTGTGCATCATTAAAATATGCAGGTACACTAATCACAGCACCCGTAACAACTTCATTTAAATAATCCTCTGCATCTTGTTTCAAGGATTTAATAACAAAAGATGAGAGTTCTTCAGAAGAAAAAGTATAAGTACCTAGTTCATATTTTTTCTCTGTTCCTATGAAACGTTTAAAAGTTGATGCTGTCAGTTGTGGATGAGTAATTAATCGTTCTTTTGCAATACGCCCTACTAAAATTTCACCACTCTCATCAACACTGACTACCGATGGTGTAAGAAATTCGCCAAGAACATTCGGAATAAGGGTCGCACCATCCTCCGACCAAGAGGCTACTAAACTATTCGTTGTTCCTAAATCAATTCCAATTGTTGCCATACTAATCCCCTCTCTTTTTTAACTATATTTTACTATATCATTAGAATTAGGAAAAGTATGTAAAAACAAGGAATTCCAAAGGGATAAAACATTATATTAGTTTAGTTAAACACAATCTTGTTACGTGTAACTACTCCTCCATATACGAATGTTGAACGCATATTCGTGTTATCGAAAGTCAGCCTAATAAACTACAGTTTCGTCTTTCTAAACGTAAAGAACCAAGTAAGTCCTCTCTATTCAATGAACTAAACACTCTACTTCCTTCCGATCTTCATGTTTTATATATTTATATACATTTAAACCATATGCTTGTACGACGAAGGAAAGTGACAATACAAATAGTTCTTTTAACACATCCTCTTCGTACTCATCGACCCAATCCTTTGTTTCTGCGCAAAAATTAAAAATCAATGTATAGAAACTTCCGCATTCAATTTCTGTTTTGCCTACACCTATTTCTCTTAATAGCTCTTTACATAATAACGAATGTCTATCAATAAAACGCGGAGAGTAATAAGCATAAATCATTTCACGGCACTTCTCCCTAATTATTTCCTCAAATTTAATATAGTATATTTTACTTTCAAAATTGAGCGCTCCTCTTGTTTTCCCACTATACTCCCGTAAAAAATCTTCAATTGTATCATATGTATAGCTTTCGTGCGTTTGATTCATATGTACTAGAATACCACTAGAGTTCACCATATATTTTGGGACTGATATGTAATAATATGCAATCCAAAAACAAAGCTTTGCTATTATCTCCTCTTTCTGCTCCTGCAAAAACTCGTCGAACAATTTTTTAAAAAATTGTTGAATCATGAGTATCCCTCCCTCATACATTTTAAATTTATTCCAATGTATTTTCTAATATGTAAATTTGATTTTTTAGCTTTATAAATTCAATTTTTCATCCCAAACAAAAAGATTGAATTTCCGTTATCAAACACGTAATATAGACTCTGATTCAAAAAAGAACGATTGAAATATATGAATAAAAGGAGGGTTTATATACAATTTTTCCTATTTTATAAGACTGAGAGGTTTTGTTATGTGGCGTAATAAAAACGTCTGGATTGTTCTAAGCGGTGAGTTTGTTGCAGGACTCGGTTTATGGCTCGGTATTCTTGGTAATCTAGAGTTCATGCAAAAACATATACCATCCGATTTTATGAAATCAATGATTATGTTTATTGGACTATTAGCAGGTGTTCTTGTTGGACCAATGGCTGGCCGAATGATTGATCAATATGAAAAGAAAAAAATCCTTCTATATGCAGGGTTTGGTCGCGTTATAAGCGTTGTTTTTATGTTTTTTGCTATTCAATATGAAAGTATTGCTTTTATGATTGCCTTTATGATTGCCATTCAAATTTCAGCTGCGTTTTATTTTCCTGCATTACAATCAGTTATTCCACTTATCGTTCGTGAACATGAGCTATTACAGATGAATGGTGTTCATATGAATATCGGGACAATTGCTCGTATCGTTGGTACATCCTTAGGTGGCGTTTTGCTTGTTATGATGAGTTTGCAATATATATACGCTTTTTCAATGATTGCATATGCACTATTATTTTTATCAACATTTCTATTACAATTTGAAGATCAAAAAAACAATACTCCAAATAAAAAAACAGAAAAAGACAACAGTTTTATGGAAGTATTCCGTATTTTAAAAGGAATTCCAATCGCATTTTGTGCACTTATTTTAAGCGTCATTCCCCTTTTATTCATTGGCGGTTTTAACTTGATGGTAATTAATATTAGTGAGATGCAACATGATACAACAATAAAAGGATTTATTTATACGATTGAAGGGATCGCATTTATGTTAGGAGCCTTCGTTATTAAACGTCTGTCCGAGTATTTCCCACCAGAAAAATTGCTATACTTCTTTGCGTTCTGTACTGCTTTTGCACATCTTTCACTGTTCTTTAGTGATGTAAATTGGATGGCACTTGTATCATTCGGGCTATTCGGATTTAGTGTCGGTTGCTTCTTTCCTATCATGTCGACAGTTTTTCAAACGAAAGTTGAAAAAAGCTATCACGGACGTCTTTTCTCATTCCGTAATATGTTTGAAAGGGTCATGTTCCAAATTGTCTTACTTGGAACGGGATTTTTCTTAGATACAATTGGATTGCAGTATATGGTGCTTATTTTCGGTGTCATTTCATTATTCATTATCCTTATGTCGTTATCAAAACAAAAGCAAACAACTAAAAATACTTCCAAAGTATCAAACATGTAAAATCCATCTCAACATTGAGATGGATTTTTTCTTATTGTAAGAGTTGTCCAAAGTCTCCGGTTGTTATACTCCCACTATTTGCTTCATCTGTATCGATATGCATATCTAATGCGTAAGTATCTTTTACACGAATTAGTACTTGATTAAAAACCAATCCTCTGTTTCCTTCTACTTTAACACTTACATATTGTCCATCTTTCACTTGAAAGGTATCAGCATCTTGAGGTGTCATATGTATATGACGCTCAGCGATGATTACGCCTTTTTCAATTTCTAAAGAGCCCTTTGGACCAATAAGAGTAATTCCTGGCGTTCCATCAATATTACCTGACGCTCGAATCGGAGCATCTACTCCTAACTTACGTGCATCTGTTTTTGAAATTTCAACCTGTGTAAACTTTCGGATAGGACCAAGAATACGGACTTTTGAGATTTCTGCCTTTTCAGTCTTAATCGTTACTGTTTCTTTTGCTGCAAATTCTCCTGGTTGTGAGAGTTCTTTTGCAACCACTAGCTCATATCCTTCCCCAAAAAGTTTTTCTAAATCTTCGTTTGTCAGATGGATATGCCGATTTGATACGCCGATTGGAATTTGTTTCACCTGAAACACCTCTTCATTATATAGTAGCATTCATACTCTTTAGTCTTTCCTTCTTTTTCTTTTTACACAACTACATTTTGAATTCTGGCTCAAAAGTGTTAAAATATAATTATGTGTTTTCAGAATAATAAAAGAATATAAAAAGTAGATCATTGAAAACACAGTTTTTTAGGAGGGGTTTTGATGACTTATACGTTAGCAACTAGAATGAAAGCATTCCAATCTTCTATATTTAGTGAACTAGCAGCTTATAAAAAAGAAAAAATTGCAGCAGGTCACAAAATGATTGATTTAAGTATCGGCAATCCAGATATGCCTCCTGCTGATATTGTAAGAGAAGCTATGGTACATACAGCAAGTGGAAAAGAAAATTACGGTTATACTTTATCAGGTATTCAAGAATTTCACGAATCAGTAACTGAATATTACGATAACAATCACCATGTTAAATTAGATCCAAACAATGAAGTTTTATTATTGATGGGTTCCCAAGATGGGCTCGTTCACTTGCCGATGGTTTTTGCAAATCCAGGTGATCTTATTTTAGTACCTGATCCTGGATATACAGCATATGAAACAGGTATTCAAATGGCAGGTGCAAAACCTTACTTCATGCCTTTAAAAAAAGAAAATGACTTTTTACCTAATTTACAAGACATTCCTGAGGAAATTGCTAAACAAGCAAAAATGATGATATTGAACTTCCCTGGAAATCCAGTTCCAGCAATGGCACATGAAGATTTCTTCAAAGAAGTTATTACCTTCGCGAAACAACACAAAATTATTGTGGTACATGATTTTGCCTATGCAGAATTTTATTACGATGGAAAGAAACCAATCAGTTTCTTATCTGTTCCTGGTGCCAAAGAAGTTGGTGTTGAAATTAATTCCTTATCCAAAAGCTATAGCTTAGCTGGTAGTCGCATTGGTTATATGATTGGAAATAAAGAAATTGTAGGTGCACTAACACAATTTAAATCAAATACAGACTACGGTGTGTTCTTGCCAATTCAAAAGGCAGCATCAGTTGCCTTACGTCACGGTGCCGACTTCTGCGCCAAAAATCGTATCATCTATCAAGAACGCAGAGATACTTTAGTCGATGGTTTTGCTTCTTTCGGATGGCATGTTGATAAACCTATTGGTAGTATGTTCGTATGGGCGGAAATACCAATAGGCTGGACTTCATTAGAATTTGCTTATGCATTGATGGATCGTGCGCATGTTGTTGTAACTCCTGGTCATGCTTTCGGACCACATGGTGAAGGTTTTGTGCGTATCGCACTTGTCCAAGATAAAGAAGTGTTACAACAAGTTGTTGAAAATATAAAAAAGAGTGGTATTTTTTCTCTTGAAAAAGCAGATGTATTAGTCAAAAATTAATTACAAATCCCCTGCTTGCTTTTAGCAGGGGTTATTATTTTCCCATTTAAAGATTAAAGATCGGAGACCTTTATGAATATCAAGAATATTAACGATATACTTCCTCATCGCTACCCATTTTTAATGATTGATAGAATCACAGACATTGAAGATGGAAGATCCGTTAAAGGATATAAGTTCATAACAAATAATGAATGGTTTATAACGGAGTCGCAAAATAACATGCCTCACTTGCTAATTGTAGAAGCACTTGCACAGCTTGGTGCGTTCGTAGGAACAAACAATTCTACTGGATTAGGATTTCTCTCTTCATTAGACGGTGTAACATTTAATGGAACCGCTACACCTGGTGACAAACTAGATTTGCAATATGAAGTTCTGCGAAACAAACGAGGATTTATTCTTGGAAAAGGAATTGCTTCTGTAAACGGTAAACCAATTGTTACAGTTGAAAAATTATTAGTTTACATTTCTTCATAAAGAGTCAATGATAGATGTTCATTATTATTACACAATGATAAGGGGTGCAAAAATGAAGAGCGCCGTCGGTATTGATGCTGGAGGAACACTAACAAAAATCGCTTATTTTGATGATGACAATGAATTGCATTTCGAAAAATTTTACTCACATGAGCAAAACAAAATTAAAGATTGGTTCAATAAAAATAAATATATAAATAGATTGTCTCTGACTGGTGGTAAAGCTGAACAGTTACAAACAACATTTCCAGAAAAATACAATATAGAGTATGTTGCAGAATTCGATGCCACACTTGCTGGTGTTCATTATCTCATTGACCAAGAAAAGCATTCCATAAACAACTTTATTTTAACGAATATCGGCACCGGTACGTCCATTCATTATGTCCATAACAACAAGTATATTCGCACTGGTGGAACAGGGATTGGCGGAGGAACTATCATGGGGCTATCAAAATTATTAACAGATATAGATTGTTTTGAAGAAGTCATTCAACATACAAAACTAGGATCTAGGCGGAATCTCGATATTACAGTTGGAGATATTTATAACGGCATTCTTTCCCCTATTGATAGTAATTTAACAGCCAGCAATTTTGGAAAAGCTGTTAGCAGTGAAGTGGATTATAACAAATCTGATTTACTTGCAACCCTTCAAGGTCTTGTCGGTGAAGTAGTTACTGCATTAAGCCTTCAATTTGCAGAAGCGAATGATGTAGCTCATATCATTTATATTGGATCTACCCTTTCAAACAATAAAAAACTACAAGAGATTATAGGTGATTATACCGTGTATCAAAATAAAAAACCTATCTTCTTGCAAGATCACGGTTTTTGCGGGGCTATTGGGGCCTTATTGCGTACAACAAAATAAATTTATTATTAACTTAGGAAGAGCTAGAGATCGACTTCACGGCTTAATTTAGCCTTTAATGTAACTTACATAATAAAAAGGGCCCCTGAATAAATATCATGTCATCCATTAATATTGTGGATGACATGATATTTCCCATATAATTGAAATACATTATGTAAAGGAGTGAAATTATGGATACTTCTGCGTTTTACTCTATTGTGATCATAGTTGCTGCGTTGGTCTTATGGCGTAGAACTAGAGCAATGTATCGTCCTATTAAAGGAAACGGGATCCGCATTCTCTTACCCATACTATTTTTGTTATTACCCTGCATTCCCATCATCTTAAATCCAAAAGCACATGCCTCAGGTTGGGAATTGATTTGTGCAGTTATCTTTGGGTTCCTTTTGTCAATTCCACTTATTTGGACCACTAACTATGAAATTCGATCCGATCAGCATATTTATGCTGTAAGAAACAAGAGCTTTATTATTACCTTTCTCATCGTACTTATTATCCGGTTTTTACTTCGTGATTATTTAAAATGGCTAGATCCAGAAACAAAAGCATCACTATTTATGACTGTAGCACTGGGATATATCTTACCTTGGAGAATTATCTCTTTTATCAAATTTCGTCAATTATACAAAAGTCGAATCCAAACGAACGACAATATTGACTTACGGTAACACTGAATACGTGCCCCTTCAGTACTTCTGAAAGGGCTTTTAAAGTTTTTTAAACCTAATTGGACTTACCATTAAGAGAGCGAGGATTAAAGTAATCCATGCATTGCTATATAAAAACAACCCCATTCCAGCTAATGGCAATCCAGCGACTGGGATAGGTAATCCCTTAAAATATCCAATGGTTGGTTTAACGCTAAATTTAGCTAATCTTAAGGCACCCATCGTTGGAAAAAGGATAAATGCCAAAGAAGTTAAAATAGATGGTGCTGCTATCGAATGAAATAGAAGTGCAGGAGCAACTCCGAAACTAACAATGTCAGCTAAGGAATCCAATTCTACGCCGAATTCACTGTTCACTTTCAATTTTCTTGCAATCCTTCCATCAAGAAGGTCTAAAACAGCAGAAAAGAAAATAAAAATAGAGGCTGCTTCCAAAAGGCCACTCATATTCAAGGTAATTGAAAAAACACCACACAATAAATTTCCGATCGTAAATAAATTGGGTATAGCTTTTACTATGTGATTGAACAAGGTTGTCCCCCCTAAATTGATCAAACTTCCCATATATGTAGCATTTTCTATATATTCTTCTGTTATTCTTTAAAATAGATGACTACTGTACGCTAAGTAAATTTCGACAAGAGAAAAGTATCTAAGAAGGTTACAAACTTGAGGTTTATAAATTAAATACTGCATAATAAGCAGTATTTCTAAAGTGCGCTTAATCCCGACAACAGAGAGAATAAAATGATTTTCGTTTGTAGGTGAGATTAGCGTAACTGCTTCGCATGCCAATTTCACTCATACATCTTCTTCGTTAATAAAAGGATTTGAATGAGATTCTTGTAATGGTTCTTCTTGTGTGAGAACGTTTTGTTTAATGTGGATATTTTCATAAATACCCCGATATCAAAGCCTTTATTTTCGTAATATTATATACTATCTAAAGTAAAACGAGTGTTGTAGTAAAACTATTTTTGATGTGATAGTACATAAGGTCATATAGAGTTCTTCTAAATTGAACTACCCCCACCTACCGTTACGCGCTTGAGGTAGAGGTCTTCTCGCTAAATATGACAAAAAGTACACCACTCCCTAATAAGTGATGTACTAACAATTATATAATGTTACAGAGTAGCCTGTTTTCTATTGAACCTTTTCATTTTCTAACATATACGTATCTGTGGATACCGACTGCAAGAACGCATTCATTTCCCCTACAGAATAAATATATAACTCATGCATTGCACGTGTACAAGCAGTATAAAATAATTTCCGTTCACTTTCTCGGCTATATTTTTTCTTTGATGCATCATAGATGATAACCGCATCAAACTCTACCCCTTTCGATAAATACGATGGGATAATCAAAATACCTGTATCAAACGAACTCGTTTCTTTCTTAATGAGACGAACTTGTAATGATGTTTGAAGTGCAAGATAAGCTTCTTTACTTTCCTCAGCTGTTTTACAAATAACCGCAATTGTCTTATGACCTCTTTGCTTCAACTGCTCGATTTGATCCACAATCTTTTTATGATGCGCTTTTCCTTCTTTCACTTCCGTTATACTTGGTTGTTTACCGTCACGCTGAAACGGTTCAATTTCATGCCCATCTGTAATTAACTGCCTTGTAAATTCAATGATTTGTTTTGTAGAGCGATAACTACGCGTAAGTACGATTCTTTCACTCAGCTCTTCTCCATACAACGTACTTAACTGTGAAAATTCATTCTCTGATGCATGTTCATAAATGGTCTGATTAAAATCACCTAGTATTGTCATTTTTGTATGAGGGAATATTCGTTTTAAGAATGCATATTGAAATGCAGAATAATCCTGCGCTTCATCAATAAATATGTGCTGCACAGATGTATTTCTTTGCAACTCTTCCAGTTGATCTTTTAAATATAAATAAGGTGTTGCATCTTCATATGACATATAAAAATCTTGTATTTTTTCTATTGTTTCTTTACATATTTCATTCCATCTTTGCGGTAATTTACTTTCCTCTACAAGTTGCTTAGCAAACTGCGGATCTTTAAATATTTGTATATAAATTGCTGATGTATGAATAAATTGTAATTTTTTCACACGTCTTCGGAGTGGTTTAAAATGTTCTTTCACAACGATAGCCGCCAACATATTTTGTTCTCGTTCAAATTCATCAAACGCATCCTGGGAATATTCTTGCCTTTGCTGTAATTTCTGATGAACTTTTGCATATGTTTCCTTATCTAATAACTGTACTTCTTCTTCCACCCAAAGTTTTTTTCTCTCTATTTTTTCTTGTTCTTTCAGCTCTTTTAGTAGCCATTCAGAAATTAATTTTATTCGATTTGGAATCCGTATTGAAGAATCAAATTCATAAAACCGTTCTTTTATTTGTTCTTTGGAGATTAATACTTCTCCTCTAAATTTAATATCTTTAAATAACATACCTTCTCGTTTTAAGTAAGATATATACCGATCTACTACTTCAATAAAATCAGAACTTGCTTTATATCTAATTCCTTCTAATCGTGTTTCATAACTCTTTTCTTCCATTCTTGTCAGTACATATTCCATTTGTGTAAATGGATCTTCCAATTCAAACTTCTTATCAACATGACGCTCTAAGTATTCTTGGAATGTCGTTTGTTTCATATTGTCCTCACCAAGTTCCGGTAGCACTGTGGAAACATAACTATTAAACATCGAGTTGGGAGAAAAAAGAACGATTTGATCAGCGTGTAGAGAATCCCGATATCGATATAATAAATACGCGACACGCTGAAGTGCTGCCGATGTTTTACCGCTTCCTGCAGCTCCTTGCACAACAAGCAAACGACTTTTTTCATTCCGGATAATTTGGTTTTGTTCCTTTTGAATTGTTGAAACAATGCTTTTCATTTGTGTATTAGCGTTATTCCCTAATACTTCTTGCAGTAATTTATCACCAATCGTAACACCTGTATCAAACATACTTACAATTTGGCCATTCCGAATAACATATTGTCTTTTTAATGTCATTTCACCCGAAATCGTATCATTAGGTGCTTCGTATTTTGCTCTTCCTACAGAATAGTCATAATACAAACTTGATATAGGAGCTCGCCAATCATATACAAGAAATTGTTCTGTATTTTCATCGTAGAATGAGTGAACACCAAGATAAATAGCATCTTCACTTTTTTCACCGTCTTCTAAGAAATCTATCCTTCCAAAGTATGGGGACTGTTGTAATCTTTGTAGTCCTTTTAGTTTTTGATAAGCATGGCGATGACTTTGCTCTCGTTCGGATAATAACTCTGCTTGTTGTTTAATACTCGCTGCCGTTTCAATAGCCTCTTCTGTATTATCAACATTCACTGTTACATCGTCCCAAAAATGTTTTCGAATCTGGACAACATCTTTCATTGCTGCACTCGTATATCGCTCTAATGTATCAATATGATTTTTTATCTTTCCAACTACTTCTTTCAGACGATGTTGTTCCTGTTTCCATTCTTGATTTGTTTTTTCCATATCGCCACTCCTTATCAACTAATCGTTCTGATGCTCATTGTTTAATGCTATAACAAATTCAATAAAAAGTTTGACAAACAAGTAATCGATTTGTTATAATTAAATTGGATAATTATTGAGTTTTATATAAAAATAAACAATGAGCGTTTTTCCATTTTAACACATATATATGAAAAATCAATAAAAAGGAGATACAAATTTGTATCTCCTTTTTATTTTGGAAGTTCCACTTCAAATTCTATTATTGATTCTCCATCTTCCCCAATACGTTCAACACTTACTTTTTCAATTACACATTTTAAGTTGATACTTAAATCCGGTAGCTCCTCTGCTATTTCTTTTGCTATTTTTTCATTTTCTTTTCTCCCGACCGTCACATGCGGTATATAAGAAATATCGCTTCGGAAAAATGCCGCTAAAGGCCCTTTATATAACTTTTCATGTAATGTACTTACTTTTTCACTTCCCTTTTCAGTAAGTAAAAACAAGTACTCTCCTTCATTACTAATTCGATCTGTAAACTCGATTGCTATCGAATCAACCCCTTCTAGACTTTCAATAATGTGCTTTTTAAGTTCATCGTTAGTAACCATGCTTTCAAAAGGGAATACAAGTGTAATATGAGGATTAATCAGTCCGAATAAAGGATCATGTTTTTTTCTAACCACTTCAATTTCATCTATTTGCGCCTCATTTAGAAAAAGTAAAATAGTACGCATTTTCTATTCCTCCTTCAACAAAACCAAAAACAGCAATTTTATGAAACTGCACGAAATACTTTTCTAAACTTTATATAACAAGCAATTCTCCAAGGGATGATATAAGAAGCAGCAACAACATAAAACAATAAGCCTATTGTTCGCTGATCCAAATCGATTATATATTTCCTAGAAACATACCTTAAAACTACAATCCCTATAAAAGTAATGAGAAATGCTACACTTTTTTTCGTATATATATTCCCATCTTCTCTTCTCTCATAGTTTGTAAGTATAATAAGCGGAAGCGCAAAAAGAATCCCAAATAATATCGCAAAACTAATGTATAATACAGCTGGATGAATAGGACCAAAAAACATTAAAATTCCTGGTGATAAAAAAAGTAGTGGTAATAAAATTCGCTTTCCATTTCCCTTTATCGGTTTATGCATTGATCGATAACGTCTCCTTAAAATTAACATTGCAATACATAAAAATGAGGTTAATAGTGAAGAAGTATCCTCCATACATTGTCCCTTCTCTCCTAAAATATTTATCTAACAATCATTTATATCATTTGCTCAAAGGAAACTTTACGAATAAGTATACTACTAACTATGATATAGACTACAGTTAATCCCATTGAAATCATAATAAAATATGGTACGTCTATTAAGGTTTCACTATTTATAAACATGAAACTTCTTATCCCTACTTCTCCATAGAGCACACTCGTTACCCCTAAGAAAATCGTCCCCCCTACAGCAAGACCAATCCACTGAAATCGTTGTTTAAAAATAACTACTACTTGAAAAAAACTCGCTATTGTAACGTAGAATAAAAACTGTGCAAAAAATCCCCCTAGTGAATGCCCCCCTATACGAGCGCTTTCTGAACTATATACTATATTCTGTAAAAAAATCAATTGAAGAGATGAAAATACTACGGCTTGTAATGTTATATAACAAACTGCCCCAACAAAAAATTGTAGTCTTGTTACCCCAAACGAAACAACTAAACGAAATACTTCATCCTGTATAATAAAAGTGCTTACTACTATAAAAAATGTAATTGCAATCGAAGGATTATTTAAAATATCCTGTAAAAATCCTACTTTTATTCCGTTTAAATCCGCTGCACTCGTTGTTCCTTTTATAAGTAACGCCACAATCCAAAATATAAGAATCGCTTTGTAATGAAATTTCATATGTAACTTCAATTGTTTCATTAGCATCATCATTTCACCTCATCATCTGTTATATAAATAAATAGTTTTTGTAGTGTTACGCTATCAATTTCTAATCCTTCTTTTTCAATAAATTGATAATCTTTAGTAGAAAACCCCTCCCATATAACAGCAATCTCCTTATTTCCATATACCTCTCGATGTACAACGTTTTTATTTATTAGAAATTCATCCACTTTATCTTTTCGGCCTGATATGCAATAGGCTTCCTGTAATAAATCTTCAACGGCTGATTGAACAACTACTTCTCCTCCTTTCAAAATCAGCACATCTTCCACAATATGCGCTACTTCTTCTACTAAGTGCGTTGATAAAATAATTGTTCGAGGGTGATTACCATAGTCTTCTAACAACATATTGTAAAATAATTCTCGGTGCGCCGCATCTAAACCGGTAGTCGGCTCATCAAAAATTGTAATAGGTGCCCTACTTACTAATCCCTTAATAATTCCAACAACATTCTGCATACCATGCGATAATTTATGATATTTTTCTTGTACATTAAGCCCAAATTTCCTCGTAAGTTCTTCAGCATAGGCTTGGTCCCAATTTTTATAAAACATGTTACATAGATTAAAAATCTCTTTCACCTTATAGTTTAAATAAACTTCTTCTTTCACTTTTACAAAACAAATATTTTGCAGCGCTTTCCTATTTTCAAAAACATTTTCATCAAATACGGATACACTTCCACTACTTGAAACGATCTGTCCAGAAAGAAGATGTAATAATGTCGTTTTCCCCGCCCCATTTCTACCGAGCAAACCGTATATTTTATGTTTTTCCATCGAAATCGTTACTGCATTTACAGCCGCTTTTCCCCTATATTTTTTCGATAAGTCTTTTGTTTCGAATGCAATCATGGTCATTCCCCCTCCTTCGTAATTTTTCGAATCATATTCATTAATTCTTCTTTTGAAATTTCAAGAACTTTTGCTTCTTCCCACACTTTAGGTAAAAATTCAGTCATAAAAGCATTTTGCCGTTTTTTTAATACAACTTCTTTTGCTCCCTTTGTAACAAACATTCCAATCCCTCTTTTTTTATATAAGATCCCTTCATCCACTAGTAAATTTACCCCTTTCGCTGCTGTAGCTGGATTGATTTGTAACATCTTAGCAAATTGATTTGTCGATGGGACTTGTTCTTCTTCAAGCAATATCCCCTTTAAAATATCAGCCTCAATTGTTTCCGCAATTTGTATGTATATTAACTTGTTCTGCTCAAGTGTTGGTTTCACGTTTTCACCACCTTAGGTTCATATGTTCATTACTTATGTAATTAACCATATCACAGGAATATAGATTCATTCAATATTTTCCCATAATTTATTTCAAAAAAAGAAGTATCACACCTTACAGGATGATACTTCTCTAAAAACTATTTATAAAACGGTTGTATTTTCTATACATACTTTCAAGTTCTTTTCATTTAAACCATTTTGACAGAAATTCAGCTTCATTCCCTTTAATAATTTTGTACGATCTACCACTTGTCCTAAATGATAACCTGTATGTTCCACTAAATGAAACAGATCATGCATGTCTATCCTACTCATTTCCTTACAAGCTTTAACATAACTTTTTTCCCATTCATCAAATGTCCTCTGTACAGTTTCACATAACATTTCTGGACTCAATTGCACAATCGGAAAGTATTCTTCAATCCCATTTTCAAAATGTATATTTGGATTCGAATAACGGCTACTATTCCTTTTTATATGCTCACAAATATGTAATACGATGCCACCAATTGAATTCGCTGAATCCTCTTGCTTCCATAATTCTTCTGCATGTAAGTGCCCAATTGTTTGAATTAGTTTAGATAAATAATGGTCGTACATTCGATGATAGGCAATCTTATAAAACAGCTCCATCTTTCTCTCCCTCCTGTCTCTTGATGAAAAAGATATGATCCTCTAAAATTGACTGATTTATCTCATCTCTAAATCCTATCATGAATCATACAATTCCTTTCAAAAATATACGCACTTTAATCAAAATTTAAAATTTTCATTTTTTATGTTTACAATTATCCATTAATTGTATATACTTACTAACGTAAGAAAAAAATTCTAAAAGGAGGTCGAATGAAATGATGAAATTAAAATTACATGTTGCACCTGTTTTACAATTAAATATTAGTTCGACCACCCTAATGGAGAATTGAAAATCGTTCGATATTTTCTTTAATTAACACATTCGCCACAGGAGGTCGTATGCTTACCTGTGGCTTTTTCATGCCCTGCCACAGGAGAACCGTATCCTTCTGTGGCTTTTTTGTGCGATCTTTTAAATCTCTGACACCATTTCTTTAAGAAAGGAGCAAATATTCAATGACTTTTCACGTACTGTTTTTCAGTATTACAATTCAACGAAAGCAATTATCTGAAGTCGAAATTGTGCATGATCAACACATTCAAAAAGCTATGAGTGATATAAAGGAGCGTCAAAGTCCTTACAGTAGTCACCTGTAATTCCTTTACGAAAGGAGGAATTCGTTAATGACTTTTCACATTTTCTTTTTTACGATTACTCTTCAAAAAAAATCTTTATCTGAAACTGATATTTTACGTAAACAACAATTAAAAGAGATTATGGAAGAAGTAAAAGATCGCAAGAGTTCTTATTATAATCAAATGTATTAAAAAATAATTTTCAAAAGGAGCAATCATCTTATGAAATTTCGTGTATTCTTTTTAACCATTACCATTCATAAAAATCAATTTTCTGAAACTGAGATTTCACATGAACAGCAGATTCAAAAAATGATAAACGAAACAAAAGAACGTCAAGTTTCTTATTACAATCATATGTACTAAAAACTCATATAAATAGGAGGATTTACCTGATGAAATTCCAAGTATTCTTTTTAACTATCACAATTCACAAAAACAAAGTTTCTGAGTTCGAAATGTTACACGAACAACAAATTCAACACGCTATGAATGAAGTGAAAGAGCGGCAACTTCCTTATTGCAGTCACCTATAATTCCTTTACGAAAGGAGGAATTCATTTATGAAATTTCATGTATTCTTTTTAACGATTACGATTCAAAAGAAGCGATTAACTGAAGCTGAAATTGTACAAAAAGAGCAATATAAAAAAGTTTCTGATGAAATTCGAGATCGTAGAAGCAAGTATTATACACATCTATAATGATGCAAATTTAAATATTATAAAAGGAGTGAATTAAGATGTTAATGGCGCGGTGTAAAAAAATGATTTGGATTATTGAGAGGGATTCCACATAGTTCGTTAACCTTTAAAAGGCCATATACTTCAAATAAGTATGCAAAAATCATACAATAAAAACGGCTAATTACATCTTAAAAACTAGGCGTTTTTATTATTATTTATATGTGTAAATTAACTTTAATCGTTATATATAACAAGGCAGCAATCCCCCTTCTTCAAATCTTTTTACATCACAATCAAAAAAAGATACATTGCTAAAAAGCAATGTATCTTTCTTGATTCTTATGAATTCTTTTTATTTCCGATTATTTCTTTTCATCTTAATCAATCTCACCAAGTTTGAAACAATCGTTTTCGTCACAGCGTAAACTGGTACTGCTAAAATCATTCCAATAATACCAGCGAAATTACCTACACCAAGGATTAACACAATGATTGTTAAAGGGTGTATATTTAATTTCGAACTCATAATACGCGGTGAAATAATATTACTTTCAAATTGCTGTACAATTGTTACGATACCAATTACCCAAACAGCTTGCATGGGCGATACAAATAATCCAACAATTACAGCTGGTGCCGCTCCAATAAATGGCCCTAAGTTCGGAATAATATTAGTAAATGCCGCTATAATCCCTAAAACGAAAGCATACGGCAAATCAATAATTATATATCCTACAAATGTAAATGCACCGACAAATAAACAAACGAGCGCTTGTCCCTGGATATAGGCAGACAACGTTTCGCCTGTTTCTTTTATAATATGAAGTCCTTCTTCACGATACGATTCTGGTAAAAAACCAACAGCTTTCCTTGGGAATGCATGACCATCTTTAAACATATAAAACAAAATAAACGGTACTGTAAAAATTACTAATGCAACGTTTGTAATAATACCAAACAAAGCCGTTGCACTCGACGTGATTGTATTTGGTATTTCTTTCAAATACTCCATTACATTTTTTTCAATCGTTTCAATTGATACATAATTTTGTGTAGCTAACCATTCAAATAGCCTATGATGAGATAATTCTTGTATGTATACTTTTCCCTCTTTGATATATGTTGGCATATTTTTCACTAAATCCATCAGCTGCTGTGAAATCGTCGGAACGACTACACCAATTGAGACTGCAGTTAGTGTAATGATAAAAACATATAACAACAATATCGCTAAATTTCTAGGAACCTTTTTCCCTTCTAAAAACACTAAAATGGGATTAAATATAAAGTATAAAAACAAAGCGATTAAAATTGGGAAAAATAAAGTTGAAATGAATATACCAATGGGTTGAAATAAAAATGATATTTTTGTGCAAATAAATATAATCCCTACAACCATTAGCACTTCCAATGTCCAAAAGTGCACTTTCGATTTCAAAAAAACAGCCTCCTTTAAATTAGCACTTCACTTTATTGTATCAAAACACTCATGAATTTTATACTCTATTTTCATCTTCAATGTTCCAAAATACTAATAAATACACTACAATAAGAATACATACAAATTTTCAGGGTAAAAGGTGATAAATATGACGCAATGTATCATTTGCAGAAAAGAAACGAAAGAACTTAGTGAACAACATGTTGTCCCAGAGATTTTATGTGGATATTATTTTACAAATTTAATTTGTGATACTTGTTATGAGCATCTCACAACAAACGTAGACCGACCATTAATCAGGCATAAACTAATCCAATACAAAATCGAACAAATGAAGCAACAAATTGATTCTCCTCTTTATACGAATGAATATGGTCAAGAATTAGCGGCAGCGGAAACGGAAGAAGTTGAAACGAACGGCGAAGTATATTATTCTAATGCGTTAATTATGAAACTATGTAAAAAACATGATATTTCACTACATAATGAAATTTGGAAAGAAGAACGTGTAACGAAAGTAGCAAGCTCCATTCAACGTGAATTACTTTTAGATAACCGTAAATATAAAATGAGTATCTTAAAAATGGCTTATATATTCGCAGTACATACAATTGACGGTTATTTTAATGATCCTGATGCGATTGATATTTCTACTATTATATCTAATGTTGACTTTATCGAATTAAAAGAACGAAGCATTGTTCGTGATTTAAGTAAAAGCTCATTGTGGAATACCCTCAATACGACTAGCGATAACCATTACTTTATTTTATTAAGTGATAAAGATGGTCTATTCTGCTTTATTCGCCTATTTGATATTTTCGATGTTGTTGTCCATCTTTCTCGAAAAAAATATCAACTTCCATCTCCAATTGTTGGAGTGAATGATGTAGAAAAGCAAGAATTCTATATTGAGAATTTAAAACAATACATGGATCAATTATTTAAACAAAAGAGTACACAAACGACTCGCATTTAATAATCTTTGGATAACAAAGTTATTTTTACAGATTGAATCATAGTTAAATAACAAGAATTCGCAACAAGAACATACGGTCTCCTTTCTTGTTGAAAAGACACTATGTTATAATGAGTATGAAAAGAACAATACAATCACATAAAACAATTATAAATTGTATATAAATAAAAAAGACTAGTGTGCGGCTACACACCAGTCCATGTAACTTAGCAGATTGGATTGTTCATTTATCCTATTTGTTTCTTACAAACGAGACAACCCACATTCTATTGGCGTAGGTGGGTTGTTATTTTTTGAGCTTATCGATTAAAACGACAACAAACGTTAACAGTGCAACGAGAAATAATCCGCCTTGCAACAATAACGAAATTTCACTCATTTATTATCACCTCCCTTCAAGCCTGGAGAAGTGATAATTGAACAACCAACCGTACCATAAGTTACCTCTTAATTTTATCATATTTTCTAATTTTTTACGATGAAAACCGGCAAGTCTCTCGCTTGCCGGTTTTACTGATTCCTATTCTTTTATTCCTCATCTTTCTCTAGTTTTTCAACAATTGCTTCATAAAATCTCCGATTATCATCCACATTCACATGTACACGATTCACCTTTTTCGTAAATCCATATAGTAACTGCGCTGTTAACGGCTCTTTTAATTTGATTTCAAAGGTAGCCGGTTCTTTTATAAATTCCATTACCGTTGCTTCGAATATTTCTTTTCCTTCTTCCTTAGTTAATACTTCACCTTTGTAAAAGGAAATTTCTTCTATTTGAAAAAATGGTACAACAATTTTCCTACCAAATCCAACTTGAATGATCATTTCTGTTTCTGTCATAATATATGGATTTTTACGGACTGCTTGTATCTCAGCTAAAAAATAAAGGATTCCATATATATTTAAAATGAGTAAAATCCAAGCTAACACTGGATTCCATTGATGAAGTAAATAATGAAACCCAATTGATTCAATTAATGTTGCGTGAATCAGCATAATATAAAATGGAATTGCTCCAGTCTTTTTATGATATGAAAAAACATGCTGACTTTCTGGCATCTTTGTACGCCAAGAAAATAAAGCATAGTAAAATAACTTACATTCTGTAACGATCACATTTACTACAGTATTTCTTGTGAATGTTTTATCTAATGCCTTATCAATTGCAAAAGAAAATGATGGATATTCATTCTTATATTGCTTATAACATCGTATAATCTTCGGTAATGCTCTAGCAGTCTTATATAGAATAAATAACTCTAAACCGATAAACACAATTTCTCCTGCAACTAAAATATAAGAAACAAATGAAAACGACTGTAAATAATCGCTTGGAATTATGAATCTTGCGGCAATATAGCCTGCTATTACAACTGGAAATATATAAGTTAACGAATAGCGTTTTCGTATGATAAAGAAATACGTAATAACTGGAATTACAATAAGAAAATCAAACAAGGACCCTAGCACCATTTCCTTCGGTACAGCGGGTACAATAGGAAGTGTATATGCTAGATAATTTGATATTACAATTAAAGCAATAAGACCAATCGAAACATTTCTTCTTTTATGTGAAATTGAATCACTCATGCACTCTCTCCTTTTTATTTAAAAATCTTATTAAGCTGGTCTTTATAGAACAAAATAGCTCTTTCATATTCGTGTACATCTTCTAGTTTCACAACAGTTTTAAGCAATAATTTCATTGCTTCTTCATATTCTTTAATATTATATTTTGCAATGAAAAGAACTACTTTCATGGTTTCATTGTCCGGAAACTTTTTGAGCCCAGCTTCTAATGTAACAATCGCTTTATCGTATTCACCGATGCATCGATATGTACTTCCGAGTCCAATATATGCCCTACATAATGCTTCTCCTTTAAGTCCATTTACAATTGCTTTTTCGTAAAATGGAACAGCTTCTGTTTTAAGTCCCATTACATCATGTATATAAGCGCATTCATAGAGAACTTCTGGATGCTGGGTAAGGTTAGTTAACCCAATGAGTATATCCCTTACTTGTACATATTTTTTCATTCCGAAATTGAATCGTTTGCTCCAATAAGTGTTTCACCTACATCACTCCTTATCTGCTCCAGAATACATGCTATACCATCCTCTTCATTGCTATCTGTTATGCAATATGCTAATTCTTTTAGCTCCAAAATTGCATTTTCCATCGCAATTGGATAACCACATTCTTTGAACAAGCCGATATCATTCCAATCATCACCAAATGCCATTACTTGTTTTGCACTTATCTCGTGCTTTTGGCACCAATTCAACACAGCATTTTCTTTCGAAACATTACGCCCCATTATTTGGACGAGCTGATTTTGATCTGTACAAATTACGTTTACTTTATGCCGAAATTGTTCTTCTAATTTTTCATAGTGAGAAAACGAGTGTAACAGTATTTTAGATACAGAACGTTGTTTCATTTCTTCATTCGTCATAACAATCGGCTTCGTCGCTGTTATAAAATTTGTTTTTATATTTTGATTAATGTAACATGTATCTTGTACCTCAATTGCAATGAAAGAAGCAGGTTGCGTTTGCATAACAAAATTGATAATTTCCGCTGTGTGAACAGCATCAATTGGGTAATGGTAATTCATTTTTGTTATTTGATCCCGTAATAGAGCGCCATTGTAATACACCATCATTCCAATACTCTGTAATTCCTTTGGAAGAAACTGTTTTACAGAACGAGGAGCTCTTGCTGTCGCAAAAATAATATGTATTCCTTTTCTATGACAATCCAAAACTGCTTTTATATTTCTCTCTGATACCTTCTTTTCATTATTTAACAATGTACCATCTAAATCTAATACAATGACTTTGATATCTTGAAAAAGCATGAACACCTCTCCCTTTTTATAAACGGCCCAAACTCCCCTCTTCTACACGATTGCATAACTGTTCTAATTTGGTTACAATCTCTTTTGCTGTTTCATCTTTCCCTTCACAAATACAAACATTACCATCTTCTCCGATTACATGATGGATGGCTGCATTTGAATATAATGAATGCGGAGAATTTGCTACCATAAGATTTGCTTTCGCCTGCCTCATTCTTTCACTCGCACGTTGAATTAATTCTACTTCATTGACATCGCTTTCAAGTTTAAATCCAACTAAAACCGTTTCTGGATCCCATTGTTTAATTTGTTTTAATATTTTTGGTGCTTTTTGAAAATGAATAATTGGTGCTATATCACTTGAAATCTTCCCATTCTTATCAAGTATATTTCCATCTTGATCACAAATTTTATTAACGATCCAATCCGATCCAGCTGCCGCCATAATTACTGCATCAATTTTCTCGTGTGTAATGATACTTTTCATCTTATCTTGTAAATCAACAATACCTTCGAATGGATGTAATTCTAATTGATCATTGGTAGTATGCGGCTTTTCAGCGAAATAACCATGTAAATATATAACGTGTGCTCCCTTTGTCATCGCTTCTTCAGCAAGCATTCTTCCGATTGTACCTTTTGCTAAATTTGTATGACCACGTACTTGATCCCATTTCTCTAAACAGCCACCACTTGTAATTAAAATCTTTTTCCCCTTCATCATAACCATCCCTTACTTATTTTTCGAACGAAACCATTGTACACCAAAGTCAACAATTTCTTTTTGTTTCATTAATCTACACGTTGCATTTCCTACTTTATTAATTGTTACAGCATTTATACGTTCAAACTCTTTTCCAATCTCAACAAACAAGTCAGAATCATAATCCATTTCATCGAACTCTTTCCACACCCTTATGTTATTTTCTAAAACGGGTGCTCCAACTTTAATTAATTCACGTGCTCCTGTACGTATTTCAGATAGGTGAATCGATGTATTAGAATCATAGCCTACACCTATCAACAATACATATCCATCTAAATCATATATTTTCTTTAAAGGTGAGTGTTCTCCAAAACTAATGGAAAGTGAATGCTCAGCTATAATAGTCTCTGCATGTTTCCCCCATACTGCGAAGCTATTTAATGGATGATTACTCCGTTTTACATTCGGATATGTACGAAAACATTCTACAACTTTTCCCATCGCGAGTGTTGGGGTTATATCTGGATGGAATGCTGGAACGTTGTCTCGAATAATTTGCCACCAGCTTTCTGGAACAGGAGGTCTTGCCCAATTTTTTGGATCCGATAAATCAGACGTTTGTGTCGGCATAATGATCGTACCTTCTTCAGTAATTACATTCATTAACGCTTCTACAACCGCGACTGCCCCACCAGATACCCAACCAATTGAACTAAGAGAAGAATGAACAATCACTGTCATTCCTTTTTTAAGTCCTAATGCCTGTAAATCATTTGATATCGTTTCAATTGTATTTGGTAATTGCGTTTCCGCCACTATGTCGTTTATTTTCATGATTACTCCCCCGTTTGTTCTGTGTTAAGATTTTATAAACTACCAATTTTCACTTTGAATTCACTATCAATATTTTATCATATTTTTCTCAATTTTTAATCTAAACGAACACGTTAAGTACTAAATCTATAAATATAAGATTAAAAATCCAAAATAGTAAATTTATGGTATGATTATATGAATCATATTCTTTTTAAAGGTGGATAATATGAAAAAATTCATATTCATTTTTGGAGTACTGTGTATGATCGGATTAAGTGGATGTACTCTATTTACAAGCGATTATGAAAACTATTGGGTTCTAGAAAAATCTAGATATAATGAAGGTGAATTCGGACCAATTAATCTGTATGAAAAAGCACAAGAAGATCCAACACTTGTTCATCACTCAATTGAAAGAATTAGCGAAGGAAAAATGATGATATTTTTAGCATTTGGCGAAAAATATCAGAATGATAAAATTACAGTAAAAGAAGTGAAAGATGAAAAAGATAAATCAGTTATTGTATTACATGTGGAAAAAGATAAAGGTAGAGATAAAACCCCTGTTATGTATATTGGCGTAAATAAATTAAGAGACTCTGTAAACATTGTAAATGAAGATGGTAAAAAAATTTTTGAGATAAAACAGAATGAAGGAGTTACGTCACAACAATAAAAACACAATACTTCATAACTAAAAAAAACCAAAGAAAAAGACGTCCTTATCTTCATAAGAAATCCGTCTTTTTCATTCTATTACTTTATACAAACTATCACGATTTTACAATCTCGCTACCTTTTTCAGCATAACTCATATCGCCAACAGACTCAATTTTATACGTCCCATCTTGATAGAGAATTTTAGTTACACTTGCATTTTCTACCCCCATTTTTGTTTTACTACTATCAAGCATTTCTACTAATGAAGTGATCATCAGTCCATGAGATACGATTAAAACGTTACCTCCTCCATTTTTGGCGGTGTCTTCACTAATTTTATCAATTTCTTTTTTGATACGAGTTGAAAATACTTCCCAATTTTCAGCTTGTTTTGTAGAGTCTGCTTCTACAATGAAATTGGTAATCTCTTTAATAGAGAACTTCATTAATTCAGTCGCTGATTTCACACCAGCAAGGTTTTTAATAGCCTCCCACATATTTTCAATCTTTTCACCTTCATAAATCCCAAAATTTAATTCACGTAAATCTTTCCTTTGTTCAAGTTTTAAATTTGATTGTCCACTATACTTTAATACTAAGTTAGCAGTTTCAATTGCACGCCCACTATCACTACTATAAGCATCAACAAAAAGAATATCTTGTAATCCATTCCCTAAACCTTTAGCTACTTCAATGCCTTTCTCCACTAATGGAGAATCAGCCCAGCCTTGTACACGTTCATTTGTGTTTAATATTGTTTTGCCGTGTCTAGTAATATATAACGTAACGATATTATCCATGTTTTTATCTGTTATATTTATATCTTTTTCCATATTATTCATTTCTTTCTCTCCCTTTAGCCTAATCTATTTGTTCTATCCTTACTATGCGAAAACACGTCTCAGTAAACAGGAACTCCCACCTTTATTATATGTTACATATAAAGTTAGTATATATCAATTCATATGATTAAAACAAAAAAGGATCAGCCCACTATAATTATGCATCCGTTCCTTTCTCTTTACTTAATCACTATAATCTGCAACTAGGAATTCAATTTCCCATCGTTGCCTTAGTACAGTCACTTCCACCATAATGCTTTCCCTTCTCACTTTACTTATCTTATAGAATATATGATTGTCTTCTAATCTATTTAGAAAATGAATGAATCCTTTTAATTCCATGTAAATTCCTACATAAAAAAAATATTAGCTCCTTATTTTCAAAGAGCTAATATTCATTCACGCCGTTATTTTTTCATCCTTTTTCACGACAACTGCAACATAGCTATGCAAAATCATTCCAACCACCACTAAACTCATTCCAATCCATGATAGCGATGATGGAAACGGAGCAGATAACCATATCAACTCCCCTAATAGCGCAAATAAAACCTCACCAGATTGCGTCGCTTCTACAGTAGCTAATTTCTGCGGATCATCCTTTACAAGGTCAGTTGCAAAGAAAAATAATACAGTAGCAATTAAACCAGAACTAATTGCTACGATGAAGCATTGGAAGACTTGGTCACTTGATGGCAAGCCATTTGTAGAAACCTCATAACCTGATAACAAAAACCAAAATGGTAAACTTGCGAGTGTCATTCCAAGAACTCGCTGAAAAACATCTATCTCACCTTTACATATTTGCATCATTTTCCGATTACCAAATGGATAAGCAAACGCTGCAACTATTACAGGAACTACACATAAAACAGTTTCACGAATCCCTAAAGAAGAAGCTTGCTCTACTTGCATGAGAAGAACACCTAATAATATGACAGCAGACATCATCAATTCTTTCATTGGAATTTTTTTATGTAGCGAATTCGTTGCGAAGAATGGTGTTAATAAAATTCCTGCTATAATCGTAATTTGCCATGTTGAGGCAACGAGCCACCCTGGTCCAAATGCACCTGCGAAACTAAGTGGTGCATAAAAAAGACCGAAGCCCACAATACTCCATAACAACCACTCTTTCGGATTATTTTTCATATATTGAAAGAGTTGCTTTAAGTTTCCTCTATACATGACTATCATGACAAGTAGCGGAACCATAAAGTAATATCGTAACGATGCACTCCAAATCCAGCTTCCCCCTTGTATGTCCATCGCACGGTTCAAAATAAATGTAAAGGCAAAGAAAAACGATGCCAAAACTCCCGCTGCAATTGCTTTCATCCTAAAACCCCTTATACCGTTTTCCCTCTACTATATAACAAAATATAATCAATTTGAAATAAAATTCGGAAATTTCATGCTTGAATTAGTGCTTTTATATGTTTATTTCTTGTCGATACAATTTCCGTAATCGGCTTATGTGAGCTTGATGATAGCGGCTATGATCAGCTATATGCCATATCCCCCACCTAATCGTAGCTGTTTCAGCTTTTTCATAATAGACTTCGCGGGTTAAGTCGGTTTCTATTAGTTTTATACATTCATTATAAAACATATTATGAACATCTTGATAATCGTGCATGAGTTCTTGCAAAGAACCTTTTGTTATATTGGGCAATTCTCCTTTTTCATCAAGCATAGGACCATATTTTTCTTGTAATACTAATGGAGCCTGCACACCTTTCAAACGATACACCCAATGTAAATCTACAACTGCTAAATGCTGAAGAAGCTGTCCGATGCTATTTTCATCATTAGAAGGACCTTTGTAATACAATTCTTCTTTTCCTACACCTTCAACTAGATCTCTTAATCTTTTGAATGTGTCACTTACAGTAGCATATAATATTGCAACATGAGGGTTCATGTCCCTTTCTAAATATAAATCTTTCACTGTAATTCTCCCATCTAACTCTTTATCTTTTCATTGATCTCAGTTGCCTGTTCATGATGATTATAATGAATACGCCTCTTGTTTTTAAACACCTTCAACCCTTTTGAAACATTCTCTTAGAGAAATAAAACCATGTGCTCCTCATTACGATATACATCATTCATTTTCAACGCTCTTCTTTCTACACCATACGTTGTAAAACCCATTGATTGATACAATGTTTTTGCTGCTTCATTATCTGAAACAACTCCTAAATTAATTTGCTCAATTTTCAGCTCTCTTGCTTTTTCAATTACTGCTCCAATTAAACATTTTGCGAATCCTTTCCCTCTACTTTGAGCATCTACATACATAGCAACAAGATGTCCTTTATGCTTAAAGGCTGCCTTTTGCTCTGTCAGTAATGTTACTACACCTAGCAGTCGATTTTCGTTATTAAAAGCTCCAAATGTGTAACTAGTTTTTGAATTTAAATTTTGAGCAACTTCCTCTACAGGATTTTCTTTTTGCATCGCTTCTTCATACGTTGTCACAAATGCATCTGGATTTACTCGTAATGCCTGCAAACGTAAATCCCAATATTGCACTGCGTTAAGGTCAGATAAAATTCGAATCATTTTTATACATCCTTTCATAATTAAAAAGAAAAACCTGCTCTTTTAGCAGGTTTTACTCATATTTTTATTTTCTCTCTATATCGTCTTTAATAAATTACCGTGTTCTAAATAATATGTTTAATTAATTGATTCATACATCATTTCATAAAAATACGATTCATACTTCCAGCAGATGTAGAATTTAATTTCCATTGATTTTTACCATGTTTCTCCATCTCAACTTCAGCCTTTTCTTCAATGCTAGAAGTTGTTACCTCTTGTAACAATTTCTCATAAACAGCAAATACCTGATTAACAATTTGTTCATCTGTGGCATTTGGATTTGTTGAAGCAAAGTTCATCATTTCACTTTGCATTTTAGATTCTAATGCACTATTATCAATTGGTTTCCCTTTAATTTCAACCTTTGCTTTTCCATTTTTATTTGAAATTACTTTCGTTTCATACTTTACATTTTTTTGAATAGCTAACTTTATTTTTCCTAATAAACTTTTTAATAAATCGTCATTCACCTTTTGACCGATTTCTCTTTCCATCGTTTGCTTAAATGCTGCTTCAAAATCATTTAAAAATTGAGTACTATCTTCACCAGTTAAAGTTTTTAATTTCCCCGCATCTTTGTCATAAAATGCTGCATTTATGTAGGCATTTAACGCTTCTGCTGGCTTTTGTAAATCCTTCGCCTTTTCAGCTAATTTTTTGCCATCAATCTTATATCTTACTTTTTCATCTTTATCTTTTTTCGGATCTGAAATGAACTTTGTATACACTAGTTCATACTTTTCTCCAGCTTCTACATCAAAAAATATATTACCAGTAATTGACTTACCCTTATCCAACTCTCCAGGATTTAAGTTTCCTTCTGATCCAAAATAGGTTTTCATTTTCTTATCATCAAGATATAGAGCGAAATCATTTGGAAGAATATTTAATGATTTATCACCTTTATTTTTCATTGTCACTTCTACTTTTAATACTTGCTCATTTTCTAGTTTAGCGTATTGATCAGGTAAGACAAATTCAGCACTTTCTAATGTCATCTCGACATCTTTTAATTTGCTTGTGTCCCCTACTTCACTTACTTTTGTTTCCTCAGGTTTAGATTCTGTCTTCTTTGAGTTACAACCACTTAGAATACCTGCTGCTAAAATAGTTGCAAAGCAAATAGACATGACTTTCTTGTTAATCAATTATGCCACTCCCCTTTGTAAAATAAAAACAATTCATTAACTAATCTTAATTATATACAATAATACGACAATTTGTGTAGCTAAAATTTTAAATTTACATTATTTTTATATTCATCTCTTAATATACTAAATCGATATCTATCAATAAACATTCCATTTCGTACTCTATCTCTCCTCATAATTCCTTCACAAACAAATCCAGCATTTTCATAACTTTTTATTGCTTTTATGTTATCTACGTCTACACGTAGCCACACTTTCTCCAGACCAAATTCATAAAATCCAATTTGTAACATGCTGTATAACGCTGCGATACCATATCCGCACCCCCAATATTCTTTATTTCCAATTGCAATTCCTAATTCAGCATTTTTATTCGTTTTATCAAAGTTTTTTAGATCGACCCAACCGATATGTACACCATCCTCAGAAACGATAGCTCGTTGTTCATACCCATTTTCCCGGTTCATACACATTTCAATCCACCTTTTTGTCTCATCACGTGTAAATGGTGGGTATTGATCTGGTACCACTAAGTGCTTTGTTACTTTTGTATCCAATGACCATTGATATCGATCTTCTACGTCGTCTAATGTAAGTTCTCTTAACACAATAATTGGTACACTCATTTTTTCATCTCCCTTTTATTTCCCTATGGAAAAACCTTCAAACAACCTGCCACCATAGTTTTCTAAAGTTTTCTCGACAAAAATAATCAGTCTCTTTTTCTCTCCAGTTTTATAAAAATGATCAAAAGCTGCAACAAACTCTTCTGCAAATAATTCATCGTATTTTCTTAACACTCTAATAAACCATTTTGAATTTCCAACCCATTGCCCATTTACTCTAAGTACAAATTCATGAACCAACTCAGCCAAAAGATTAGCAATAAACAGTTCTTCTTCCCTCCTTGTCGCACCAATAAAATCATCTAATACATCCGTAATAAAGTAACGTTTCTGTCTAGTCAATTCTTCTGTCCACTTTTCAGGACCTTTATCTAATAATTGCCGTGCTTCCTGTTTTAAACTAGTTATAATTTCTTCCTTCCCCTTTAAAATAATCCCTTCCGAAACTAATTGTGGTAAACTAGGTCTCCCGCGCTTGCAGTCACTTTTAAAATATTCTTTATATGTTTTAAAATTATGTACAAACACTTCAACAGGCCAACCATTGCTAAAAAAAGATTCACGATAACAATGAGATAGACTATCATCCCATATTACAATATCAAGGTCAGATGTTTTTGTCGCTTCTCCTCTTGCAACACTTCCTCCTAATAAAGCGGCATTACAATGTGGAAATTGCAATTCAATAAATTTGTGTGCAGCGTCAATTGCTTTCATGCCGTTCTCCTTCTTTCATTTACTTTTTTTATTTCGTTCTCTATCTCGGGCTTTTTTCATATACGCTTCTGCCTCAGATGTCTTACATGAAGTGACACCATGATCAACATCAGCTTTTCCAATTTCGCGTACAATTGTGATTGCTTTTTGCTCAAAGTCATCATTTCGAATTCCAATCGTAATAAGTGCACTATGTATCGCTTCCTTTTTCCATTTTTTTCGTATGTATATGCATCTGAACCTCTTTTAAAAATGGAAGAAAAAATTCATCTTCTAACACTTTATCCTTTATAGCAATATTAGCGAGTAATGACCAACCTGCTCTAGCAATCCATTCATCCTGATAGATTGTCCATTCCTTCAATTTGCCTATTGCAATCGAAGACAACGATACAGATGACATAAGTACATCCATTAAACAATAATTATCAACCTCTTGTTCATAATTTTCTTTACTTTATACATGTACTTACGATATATTCGACACTATTTCTTATTTTCCTAGTTTTTTCTTCAAATACGGTATGTGAAATTTATAATATTTAAAAACAGAATCCTGTTATATCCCCCCCTCCATCCTCTACTGTTGTTATCCTGACCACTCAAGCTTTTACCGGCCGTTTTTAATAAAAAAGATGTACGAAATAAACACCTTATCTCACTAAAGAATGGTTCATCAATTTTCAATATAGATTTTATAATAGAATATAAATTCTTTAAATATGTAAATTTTTGTTTTTTACCCACTTCTTTTTTTTATTTTTAAAAACCTGCTAAACAAGAGTAATCCCCTCAGTAAAACAACAATATCTTGCATACTTTTCCACAAATTTTTTTGTACTTGTAAAAATCTTTTTTTGCATTTCTCTACCTAAAATTGCTAATATAGTAGAGTAGAACTATTATAGAGAGAAGGAAAATTATGCACAATAGAATTCGAATGACAACTTTAGTAAAGAGAGCATTGTTGATTTGCGTCGGGGTATTATTTTTGTACGAAGCAGTTTATGGATCAACTCATATTGCTTTAGCAAGTACGGAAGATGAAACGAAGTCTGTTCAACTTGTAAGTGAAATTCAAACTGCTCTTGCCCCCAAAGAAGCTCCAAAGCAATATAACGGGCAAGTCAGAAAAGTTGCTTACTTAACATTTGACGATGGGCCTGGAAAATATACTGCTGAGCTGTTAGACATGTTAAAAAAAGAAGATGCAAAAGCTACATTTTTCCTAATTGGAGCAAATGTTAAAGCATTCCCTGATCTTGTAAAACGCGAAGTTGCAGAAGGACATTATGTTGGTATGCATAGTATGACACATAACTACAAAAAGCTTTATACAGAAGGTCATTATGTAGATGAAATGAAAGAAGACCAAGGCTTAATCGCTGGGGTTATTGGAAAATCACCAATATTAACTCGCCCGTCTTACGGATCAATGCCAGGATTAAACGAAGCCCTTCGTAACAAGGTTGTAGAAAACGGCTTGAAAGTTTGGGACTGGACAATTGACTCTTTAGACTGGAAATATAATAAGATGCCAGTCGATGCTGCCTCAGCACAAATTGCGCAAAATGTTCTTGCTGGTGCAACAGACCCAACAGAAGTTGTACTTATGCATGATATTCACCCACAATCAGTAAAAGCAGTACCTGCCATCATTAAAGGTCTGAAGGAAAAAGGTTATGAACTGGAAAGCTATCATGAGGATGAACACTTCCCATTAAATTTCTGGCATGACAAACGTATTTAATTTAAAAAGACTTGATTTTCTCCTTAGAAAAATCAAGTCTTTTTTTGTTTCTAAAGACGTTTTTCGTATACGCGAAGTTGATTATCATTCATGATTTCGATGTATGCTTGTAATGAGTACTTCTTGTTGAAAAGATGGGAGTATTACTGCCCATTAATACGGGGTAAAATTATTTCGTTTCTGTAGTATGCAATAATTATACACTTTTCATACACTCACTATACTCTATCCATACGGTATGTGAAATTACTTTGAGTCTCCTAAATAAAAAAGCCTCCTTACAAGGAATATTTATCCTTATAAGGAGGCCGGCATTGATTTATTTTTTTACGTTTAACCTTCTTGTTCTTGCTTTGTTGTTTTTACCTGCGTTTTATTTTTATCACGATGATTATAATTATATTTCGAACGATCTACAGGTGTAAATCCTTCTGGTGTGTAGAATCGGAGTAAATCACCATTTACAACTTCGTCAGAAAGCTTAAGTTTCTGTTGAACCATTTTTTCATTTTGTTTGATTTCATTCGTTGCTTCTACTGATTTTCCAGTGGTTGTATCATAATACTTTCCATTAAGCGCAGTAACGGTCGGACTTACATAGTTACCATTACGGAAAGGAACAACTTGTTGATGCTGTGTTGATAATAAATCTGTACCAAATTGGATATAATTCTTTGTATCTGTACCTAATAAGTGTAACAGTGTTGGGAGCACATCGATTTCTCCACCATATTGGTGTTGAACTCCGCCTTTCATTCCTGGAACATGAATGATTAAAGGTACACGTTGCAGTTGTGCATTTTCAAATGAATTAATTTCTTTACCCATAATTTGTGACATTGCTGCGTTATGATTATCTGAAATACCATAATGATCTCCATACATCACAATGATTGAATTGTCATATAAACCAGATTGCTTCAAGTAATCCATAAAGCCTTTTACAGATTCATCTAAATAATGTGCTGTTTGGAAATACGTATCTACAGATGTATCACCTGTTTTTGCTGGTTCAATTGTCGCTTCTTCCTTATTAATCGGATAAGGGAAGTGGTTTGACAATGTAATAAATTTCGCATAGAACGGTTGTTTTAATGTTTGTAACAATGGAATAGACTCATTAAAGAATGGCTTATCTTTTAGTCCATAGTTTACAACATCTTTTTCATTCATATCATAGTATGTTGCATCAAAGAATTTATTAAATCCAAATGATTTATAAATATCATCGCGATTCCAGAATGTTTTATAATTACCATGGAATACTGCAGATGTATAGCCCTGCTGCCCTAAAATAGCTGGTGCTGCTTGATACGTGTTATGAGCTTTGTTTGTAAATACAGATCCTTGTGGCAATCCAAATATTGAGTTTTCTAACATAAACTCCGCATCAGATGTTTTACCTTGTCCTGTTTGATGGAAGAAGTTATCAAAATACAATGTATTTGCATCATGCGTAAATGAATTTAAAAATGGTGTAACTTCTTGTCCGTTCAACTTGTAATTAATTAAAAAGTTTTGGAACGACTCTAAATGAATATAGATAACATTCATACCTTTCCCCTTACCAAAATACTCTGGATTAGGGCTTGCATAGTTCGATGCAATATAATTTCTTACACCTGTCATACTATCTCCATCTGCTAAAGCTCGTTCTGTTGATGCTTTCATGCTTTGAATCCCATCATAAATCGTATAATTATATGCACCTAAATATTTTACAATGTAGTTTCTGTCAAATGTTCTTGTCAGTAATTCCGGACGATCAGATTCTGCTAAACCTAAGTTGATGCTAAACAACAAAATCCCTGTAATAAATACAAGTGACAATTTATGTTTTGCAACACGAATTGGTTTTGGATTTGCAAATTTTGTTATGACTAACACAAGTAGAATAATTGTATCTAAGAAATATAATGGGTCATATAGGTGTAATAACGCTAAAATACTACCACCTAAATCTCCAAAATTATTTGTTTGTGTTAATGTCGGGAACGTAATAAAATCGCTGAAAAAGCGGTAATATACCACGTTTGAGTATAAAAGAATTGACAATAACAAATTAATAATAATTAACCAGATATAAGATCTTTTCCCTTTTGCAAATAATGCAAGTCCTAAAAATAGGACAGCTGAGCTTAACGGGTTGAAAAATAGCAAGAATTTTTGAATTGTGTTTGATATCCCTAGGTCAAATTCCGTAACATATGCTGCATATGTTTTTAACCAGAATAAAACAACTGCAAAAATGAAAAATCCAAAATGGTTACTTAACACACGTTTGCTCTTTAACAATAATTGTTTCATCTCTCCACCTCTTTTTAACCATCCAGGCTTATTTTTTTATAAGTCTATCTCTGTTTTTAATTTACGTCCCCAAACAACCCTCTCTTTTCTTTAACCTTATGAAGAATATTAGTAATTATAAGTTTAAGGTTGTATTTATTCAACTATTTCTTACGAAACATGTTGACCTAGATATATATTTAATGAAATACATTTGTAACATTTTTTATGACTAAAATCTAAAGACCATCCGTTTAACAAGACTCACCTACTATAAACCTTTATGCACTACTTCGCAAACATTCTTATTTCCAAAATTACCAATTGGATTTGTTGTTACTAAATTATTCATGTATTAAGAGGTCTCGACTACTTTTTATTCCCTATAATTATTCATAGTTATAAGGAAATAATATAATTTACATCCAATATTCCCCTTGTTATTCTTTATAAAATGCTCATTAAAAAATAAAAACCCTCAATCTTATAATACGATTGAGGGTTTCATACTGCAGATTATTTTTGGTTATACATTGCATTTATTTGCTTTTGAAGTTCTTCATTTTCTAAGAACTCATCGTATGTTGCTTCTTTATCGATTACACCGTTTGGCGTTACTTCGATAATACGGTTTGCAATTGTTTGTACGAACTGATGGTCATGAGATGTAAATAGTAATGTTCCTTTAAATGCGATTAAACCGTTGTTTAATGCTGTGATAGACTCAAGGTCTAAGTGGTTCGTTGGATCATCAAGTGTTAATACGTTCGCTCCACTTAACATCATTTTAGAAAGCATACAACGAACTTTTTCTCCACCTGACAATACAGAAACATTTTTCTTTACTTCTTCACCAGAGAATAGCATACGACCTAAGAAACCACGTAAGAAACTTTCTGTTTCATCTTGTGGAGAGAACTGACGTAACCATTCAACTAAGTTATATTCACTGTTCTCGAAATACTTAGAGTTATCTCTTGGGAAGTAAGCTTGAGATGTTGTAACGCCCCACTTAAATGAACCGCTATCTGGCTCCATTTCACCCATAAGAATTTTAAATAATGTTGTCATTGCAATATCATTACGTCCGATAAATGCAACTTTATCACCTTTATTTAATGTGAAGTACACATTATCTAACACTTTTTCTCCATCAATCGTTTTTGAAAGACCTTCTACAGTTAATAAGTCATTTCCTACTTCACGCTCTGGTGTGAAGCCAACGAATGGATAACGGCGTGATGATGGTTTAATATCATCTAATGTAATTTTATCTAATAACTTTTTACGAGAAGTCGCTTGCTTCGCTTTAGACGCGTTTGAACTAAAGCGTGCGATGAAGTTTTGTAGCTCTTTTACTTTCTCTTCTTTTTTCTTATTTGCATCTTGTGTTAGTTTCAATGCTAACTGGCTTGATTCATACCAGAAGTCATAGTTACCAACATATAATTGAATTTTACCGAAATCAAGATCCGCCATGTGCGTACATACTTTATTTAAGAAGTGACGGTCATGGGATACAACGATAACTGTATTTTCAAAGTTCATTAAGAAGTTCTCTAACCATTGAATTGCTTTTAAGTCTAAATGGTTGGTAGGCTCATCAAGTAATAAAATGTCAGGTTGACCAAATAAAGCTTGGGCAAGTAATACTTTTACTTTCTCTGCCCCTGTTAACTCAGACATCTTTTTATCATGAAGGTCTTCTCCAATGCCTAGTCCTTTTAAAAGGATAGCCGCTTCAGATTCAGCTTCCCAACCGTTTAGCTCAGCAAACTCACCTTCAAGTTCTGCCGCGCGCATACCGTCTTCATCACTGAAATCTTCTTTCATGTAAATTGCATTTTTTTCTTGCATTACTTTATAAAGACGTGTGTGACCCATTATTACTGTTTCTAATACAGGAAACTCTTCATATTCGAAGTGGTTCTGTTTTAACACTGCTAAACGCTCACCAGGCGTAATATTTACATCGCCTGTTGATGGGTCAATTTCTCCAGATAAAATCTTTAGAAATGTTGATTTACCAGCACCGTTTGCTCCGATTAAACCGTAGCAGTTACCTGGTGTGAATTTTATGTTAACATCTTCAAATAATTTTCTGTCCGCAAAGCGCAATCCTACGTTACTAACTGTAATCATGTGGTTCCTCCAATTTTAATACTTTTATATATATATCTCACTAACTATAACATATTTAGCCATCTAAAGGTATATCTAATCATCTTTCTATTTCAGCAACCGCAATTTTCTATTCAAAACCAAAAATGAAATCACTTAAAAGAAATCATAAATAAACGGCTTATGTAATGGAATCAAATGTTCTAACTCTTTCACTTCTTCCTCAGTTCCTGAAACAGAGCCAATTTCGTATAACTCTAGCGGACGTTTATATCCGAATAACATTGCTGATAAATCATTTATATTTAAATGAATTCCTCCACTGTTCCATTTTTCTGTTTCTTCTTTACTAATAATTACTACTTCTTTACTTTGTAATTTAACCGTCACATTATTCCATGGGGCAAATGAATCTGAAATATGCAAAATCACTTCGTTTTGTTGATTACTCCAAACAAATGAATATTGATTTAAAAACTGCTCCACGTCTACAATTCGAACCATAAAATAAGGAGTAATTTCAGCCTTAATTCGAGGCTCTTGTAGAGTATAAAGTAATGGCTCTGTTTCACTTAGTATCATCTTAAGTTCTCTTATCATAGAATCATGTTGGCAAATAAAATTCCAAAGTCCCCTTCTAGCTTCATTATTTAGCGGTACAAATTCTTCTACTGTCATTTTTGAATCATTTATTTTGTACAGTATGTAACCAGTAGCTTCATTTTCTTCATTGTAATAGACTGCTGCCGCCTTGTCATGATAAACTGCTTGCCCCCACCAATCTGTACTTCTAACTAGCATACCAGCGAATCGCCTCGCAAATTGCTCATATACTGCTTCTATTTCTTTTGGATGTGAATCTTTATTAAAACGTCTCACATTCCCTTTCACATGCTTTTGCATCACTAAATCACTCTTCGTCATTGAACATACGAAACGATTGGCAAATAGTTCCCATCCAAACTTTCTGTAAAATGAAACTGCGAATGGATGTAACATTGATACACTAAATCCGTCTTGTTTCATTTTTTGCAGTACATGTTTCAATAGTTCTTTTACATATCCACTACGTCTATACTCTGGGTATGTTGCCACCCCTGCAATTCCACCCATTTTAAATACCTCATCACCAATATTTATTTCTAACGGAAGAAGATGCAGTTTTGCTGCGAGTTGATCTCCTTCTAATATCCCAAACAATTGATGGTGCTTTTTCATTAATGTTAGACGCTTTTCAATCTGATCTTCTGGTACTTTATATTGGAAAGCATATTCGGATAATGTAATTGCTTCTCTATATTGTTGCCCTGCTAATTCAACTACTTTCATGACTTTTCTCCTCCTATTCCCTTAATACATTCGTACTCATGCGGATAAAATCCTATGCAAAAATGAGAAAGGGCGATGAAATATACATCGCCCTTTCTAAAATCGTTATATATATTGGTGTAACAAAAAACATCTTCCACATAAAGTGAAACTTTAATCAGTGGGGTTTTCTTCATCCCCCACTGATTATTAGCCCTCACCAATCGGGCTTTTACGGGCAGTTTATCTCCCACCTAACTTCTTAAAGGAAAGCGGAAGCGGCTCGCACAGAATCGCAGGACGCCCAAACACCCGAACAGAGAGGCGCTTTTTGCCTCGTCCAAGGGGGCGAAATGGCCGAAGATTCTAGCCGCTAGAGCTGGACAATACTTTCGCTGAATTTTGAGGTAGGAGTGTTACTGCTCGTTAATATGAGATAAAGATTTTCCATAAAACAAAAGGTTCTTTGTACTAATCACTTTCAGCACGTCCTTTGTATATCATATAAAGTGAAACTTTAGTCAGTGGGATTTTTCCTCATCCCTACGGATTATTAGCTCCACCGATTAGACTTTTACGGGCAGTTCATGCAAGATAAAATATGCAAAGCAAATAGTGCCCTTGTTCGATCTTACAAATCGTTCGTTTAGATAATTTGAATACCCAGATGCATACATTATCTAATTACTCCTCTATTCTTAACTAATAAATAAAGAAGGGAAGAATAAATAATTATGAGTTCTTATTATGACAAATTAAATAGATTGAATGGAAATCGAGATTCCCTTTCTCAAAGAACAAATGGCGACCTTAGAGGAGAGAGTTGTGAATCTACAAGGCCATCAGCATTTAGAGCAGTCAACATATCTTCACTTCAACAAATACCTGCTAATACTACTGTTAAAGTTTTATATCCTAACATTCAATTTGATTTGGCTAATGAATTCAATTCAGCTGCCTCCATGTTCATCCCTAACACAAGGGGTGTATACTCATTGATTGCCAGCCTTCTTTTTTCACCTAATAATTGTAATTCATCTTACAGAGGAAGAATAAACATTCAAGTAAATGGTCATGAAATAGCTGCTGATAATGATTTCTTTGGAGCAAATATCCAAATTAAAAATATTATATCCGTTTCTACCATTGCTCAATTAAAATGCGAGGATATTGTTGAGGTATTTTTTCTCTCTAACGTAGCTGGTACAATTAATATATTTAATAGCATTTCACGTTTTGAAGGAGCTAGATTTCCCTCTCCAGCAACCTAATCTAAAACGTCTATAACAAATGTTTCACTAATGTTATAGACGTTTATTTTATGACTTTTCCAATTCAGTTTGTAGTTTGTTTAGTTCTTTAAAGAATGTAGGATACGAAACTCCAACAGCTTCTGCATCTTCTAGTATTGTGTTACCATCTGCTATAGCGCCCGCAATCCCAAGCATCATACCGATTCGGTGATCACTATGACTATTTACTTTATTCCCCTTTAACGAGGACTTACCGTAAATAATCATTCCATCATCCGTCGCTTCAATATGTGCTCCTAATTTAGTTAATTCAGCTACAACTGTATCTATTCGGTTTGTTTCTTTTACTTTCAATTCATGTGCATCCTTAATAACTGTATTCCCTTCTGCTTGTGTTGCCGCCAGCGCAATGATTGGAATTTCATCAATAAGTCTTGGGATAATATCTCCACCGATTTCAATCCCTTGAAGTGATGATGTTTCAATTGTAATATTCGCAGCAGGTTCTGACGCAGAATTATGAATAGGATGTATTTCTAAATTAGCACCCATTTTCGTAAGAACATCAATAATCCCTGTACGAGTTGGATTCATTCCAACATTTTTTAATACAAGTTTACTATTTGGAACAATCGCACCCGCAACTAAGAAAAATGCTGCTGAAGAGACATCACCTGGAACTTGGATATCCGTCCCGATTAAATGTTGCCCACCCGCAATTTTTACAGTTTTGTCCTCACGAATTACTGTAACACCAAACGCTTCAAGCATTTTTTCCGTATGGTCTCGTGAAATATGAGGTTCTGTAACAGTTGTTACACCTTCAGCCGTCAGCCCCGCGAGTAGAATGGCTGATTTCACTTGCGCGCTTGCTACAGGTGAAGTGTAGTCAATTGCTTTTAAATTTCCACCCCTTATTGTAAGTGGGGTAAATGTTCCTTCTTCTCTACCGCCAATTTTTGCTCCCATAAGCCTAAGCGGATTCGTTACGCGTTTCATTGGCCTTTTTCCAATTGATGAATCCCCTTGAATACAGGAGTGGAAAGGCGTATTTGCAAGTATTCCAGACATTAACCGTATCGTTGTACCTGAATTACCAACATCTAAAACATTTTTCGGTTCTTGTAATCCTTCTATTCCTTTTCCAATTACAACTACTTCATCACCATTTTGCGAAATTTCTACTCCCATTTCTCTAAAACAAGAAATTGTACTTAAACAATCTTCACCAGGTAAAAAACCCTTAATTGTTGTTTTCCCTTGTGCAATTGCTCCGAACATAACCGCACGGTGTGAGATAGATTTATCACCAGGAATTGTAATTGTCCCTCTTAATCCACTTTTGACAGTTTGTATCATTACTTCTTTCACAGTGTCACCCTCTCCCTATCATATTGTTTCATACGTTTGGTACTGTTCTTTCTGAAGTACTATCGTCGCTTTTAAGCGATCTTCTTCTCTTTGGAAACTAATACGAAGCACACCAAGTAATCCTTCTCGCGCTTCTATAATTTGCAGATTTGTAATACTAATTTCTTCATAAGCTAAAATACTCGTAATATGAGCTAATGCCCCTACTTTATCTAAAACATCAACATATAAGTCATGGAAAGCTGGAATCGCTCCGCTTTTTCGAACGGGTAAAGAATCACGGTACTGTTTCGCATTTTCAAAGTAGTTTTGTAATTCAACAGAATCACCTACAGAAACCGTCTTGTACAGCTCTTTCATCTCACTAATCCACTCTTCTAGTAATTGTAATAAATGACTTTGATTCTGTTTTACGATATCACTCCACATTTTCGGACTGCTCGAGGCAATACGTGTAATATCCTTAAACCCACCTGCCGCAAGTTGATGGATAAGTGGATTGTCCCCTCCATGTTTTTCAACTTGTTTCACCAACCCCGCCGCAATTAGATGTGGAAAATGACTCACAATTCCGGTTACATAATCATGCTCTTCTGTATTTAATACAAGAAAATGAGATCTTGTTCCTTTTAACCAATCTTTTAATTCTTCTACTCGATGATCTGACACATGACTCCTTGGTGTTAAAATATAAAATGCATTTTCAAACAAGTGAGCCTTTGCACTTTCAACACCCGTTTTATGCGAACCTGCCATCGGATGTCCCCCAATAAAAGCCACTCCTGCAGGTAATAGATCTTCAGCTTCATTCATAATCTTGCCCTTTGTACTACCTACATCTGTAACAATTACATCTTCACGTAAATCATATAATGCAAGCTGACGTAATAACTTTATTGTTTCTTCAACTGGAGAAGCAAAAATAATTAAATTTGCCTCTTCACAAGCAGCCTGTAAATCTCCTGCAACTTTATCAATTACATGAAATTCTTTCGCGCGCTCCATTTGTTCACTATGAATATCATAACCTGTAATCATCACTTCATGTTCCCTCTTTATTGCTAATGCAAGCGAACCACCTATTAAACCTGTCCCAATTAATACAACTTTTTTACACATTTGCCTCATCTCTAAACTTATTCTTTCTATTTATAAAGTGCTGTTTTAACACTGAAATCACTCCTTCATTCTGTTCACTCGTTCCAATCGTAATCCGGACACCATTTGAAAACGGACGAATAATAAAACCTGCGTGTGCACATCGTTCATAGATTTCCTCTGCATCGTCTACTGGTAAAAAGATAAAGTTTGTTTGAGATGGATAAAACGGAATCCCATTCTCGGTACAAAAACTCTCATATCGCTCTAATCCTTCTCGATTTACACGAGCGATCTCCTTTATAAATCCATCATCATTACAAGCGATTGTTGCCGCTCTTTGCGCAAATAAAGAAACATTAAATGGCAAACGAACAACATTTAATTTCTCAATCAATTCTGCCTGTCCAATTGCATACCCTATGCGAAATGATGCTAAACCATATGCTTTGGAAAATGTTCGTAATACAAGAAGGTTTTTATGTTTTTTCAATAATGGTATTGTTTCTGGAAAATCTTTCGCTGTTACATACTCATAGTACGCTTCATCAATTACAATTAGCGCATCATCATGTACACTATTTATAAATTTATTTAATTTTCGGTCATCAATATATGTGCCCGTTGGATTATTTGGATTACAAATCCAAATTATTTTTGTCTTTTCATCTACAGTTAAAACAATTTCCTCTAAGTCATAAATCCCTTTCTTTAATGGAACTTCTCTTACTTCACAACCTTCAATCACTGCATGATGACGATATTGCGGAAAAGTTTCTCCTGCTGTTACTACATTATCTCCCTTACAAAGTACCGCACGACTTATAATTTGAATAACTTCATCAAGTCCACTTCCGCATAAAATTTGTTCCTTTTGAACTTGCAGTTTTTCTGCGATTGTTTGACGAAGCTCTAATGCCCCTCCATCAGGATATAAAGCATGGTCATGCCATGTTTTTTGTAATTCTTCTTTAACACGTGGTGAACAACCAAATGGATTTTCATTTGATGCTAATTTTACAAATGAATGATCCCCATATACTTCTTTCATTTGCTCCGCTGATTTGCCTGGCTTATATGGCTGTAATGATGATAATTGCTCTTTCATCTTCATTTGTAATCCATCCTTTTTAAAATTCTTTTGCATATTTGTTATGCTGCGTTATATTTTGCTTGATTAATTCCATGCGATCTTTTCCGAATTGTTCAACTAATGCATCCGCAAGTTCCCATGCAACAACAGCCTCTGCAACAACACTTGCAGCTGGTACTGCACAGCTGTCAGATCGTTCAATACTTGCTTGGAATGCTTCTTTCGTATCAATATCTACACTCGCCAGTGGTTTATATAATGTAGGAATCGGCTTCATTACACCTCTTACTACAATTGGCATTCCTGTAGTCATACCACCTTCTAATCCACCTGCATGATTCGTTTTTCTCGTATATCCTCTTTCTTCGTCCCATAGAATTTCATCATGTACAGAACTTCCTGGCTGCCTTGCCGCCTCAAATCCAATCCCGATTTCAGCACCTTTAAAAGCATTAATACTCATAATTGCTCCTGCAAGCTTTGCATCTAATTTTCGATCGTAATGGACGTAACTTCCAACGCCAATTGGCATTCCTTCCGCAATGACTTCTACAATTCCGCCAATTGAATCACCGTTTGCTTTCGCAGTATCAATCGCATCCATCATTGTTTGTTCTACCTCTTTATCTAAACAACGAACAGACGAATTTTCTGTGATTGTTTGAATTTCTTCTATTGATAACTGCCCTACATGACTTGCTTTGACACCGCCAATTTCAAGAACATGCCCAGCGATCTGTACATCTAATTCTTTTAAAACTTGCTTTGCAACTGCACCAGCTGCTACTCTTACGGTTGTTTCCCTTGCAGAAGAGCGCTCTAGAACATTTCGTATATCACGGTGCCCATACTTAATTGCACCGTTTAAATCTGCATGTCCCGGACGTGGTTTTGTAATCGTGCGTTTCATTTCTTTACTTTCTTGCTCAGAAATCGGTTCAGCTCCCATTACTTTCGTCCAATGTTTGAAGTCATCATTTTTTACGATTAATGTAATTGGGGAACCAAGTGTCACTCCGTGGCGTACACCACTTACAATCTCTACTGTATCTGTTTCAATTTGCATGCGTCTCCCGCGACCATGGCCTTTTTGTCTTCTTAATAATTCCTTATTAATATGTTCTGCTTGTAACGATAACCCTGCAGGTACACCTTCTAAAATAACAGTTAACTGTGGACCATGTGATTCTCCAGCTGTAATGTATCTCATTTCTCTTACCCCTTTATTATTTTTTTGTACAAAAAAGTCCCTACTGAGCAATCAGTAGGGACGATTATTATCGCGGTACCACCCTAATTGTAGACTACCTTCGTCTACCTCTTATCATTTTTAACGATCTATAAAACCGTCTTTCCCTTCGTAAAGACCATGATCTTTACTACGAAAAAGATGCTCTAGGGCTGTAATTCATGCTTATCTTTGTACTGATTCTCAGCGTCCATCAGCTCTCTATAAACAGGGAGATAAGCACTACTGTTTCCCTTTCAACGCATATTCAATATGAAATTAAGATAATTTATTTTTGAATCCTTTTAACTCTTCCATGAATTTATGGAACTCTGGAATATCCATTTGTTGTGCAGAATCAGATAATGCAACTGCTGGATCCGGATGTACCTCAGCCATTACTGCGTCTGCTCCAATTGCCAGTGCCGCTTTTGCAGTAGGTAATAATAAATCTCTGCGTCCTGTAGAATGTGTTACATCTACGACAACTGGTAAATGTGTTTCTTTCTTTAAAATTGGCACTGCTGAAATATCTAACGTATTACGCGTCGCTCTTTCGTATGTGCGGATACCACGCTCACATAGAATAATTTGATCATTCCCTTGCGCGATAATGTATTCAGCTGCATGAATGAATTCGTCAATTGTTGCTGCTAAACCACGTTTTAATAACACTGGTTTATTTACTTTACCTACAGCTCTTAGTAAATCGAAGTTTTGCATGTTTCGTGCTCCAACTTGAATGACATCAACGTAATCAAGAGCCATCTCTACATCGTTTGGATTTAAAATTTCACTAATAATCGCTAAATCGAATTCATCAGCTACTTGACGTAAAATTTGTAAGCCTTCAATCCCTAATCCTTGGAAGTCGTATGGTGATGTTCTCGGTTTGAAAGCACCACCGCGCATTAATTTTAATCCTTGTTCTTTCATCGCTTGCCCTACTTGGCGAACTTGCTCTAAGCTTTCTACAGCACAAGGCCCCATAATGAACGTTTGCTTTCCATTTCCTAATAATTCACCTTTTACATCAACAATTGTATTTTCTTTTTTCTTTTTACGTGAAACAAGTAACGCTTTACGATTGTCATCCTCCTGCAATTCTAAGCTTGCTTTGAAAATTGTTTTGAAAATGTGTTGAACTGTTGAAGTTTCGAATGGACCTTCATTATGTTCCGCAATCATATCCAGTACTTCACGCTCACGAACTGGATCAAAACGTTTCGTACCTTGCACTTGTTTTTGTTTTCCAATCTTTTGAACGATTTCTCCACGTTTATTTAACAGTTGTAATAATTGTAAATTGATTTCATCCACCTGTTTACGTAATTGTTCTAACTCATGATTTGCCATTTTAAAATCCTCCTTTTAATGTTTAAAACTATTTGAAGAGAATAAAAATTCCCTATTTTCTGAATTAAAATTCTATAAAAACTTATTGTGAGATCGATTCCGCCTTTTTTGTGTACAAAAAATCCCTACTGATCTACTCAGTAGGGACGATATTTATCGCGGTACCACCCTAGTTGTAGACTACTTTCGTCTACCTCTCTTCACTGTTAACGATCGTTTGACCGTCTTTCCCTTCATAAAGACTATCATCTTTACTACGAAAAAGATGCTCCAGGACTGTAATTCGCACTTGTTTTTGTACTGGTTCACACCAACCACCAGCTCTCTGTTACAGGGAAACAACTACTACTTCTTTTCCTTTCACTGCATGTAATATTCAATTTTCAAGTTGGACCACAAAAATACAAAAAGTCCCTACTGATCCAATCAGTAGGGACGATATTTATCGCGGTACCACCCTAGTTGTAGACTACTTTCATCTACCTCTCTTCACTGTTAACGATCATTTGACCGCTTTTCCTTCATAAAGAACATATATCTTTACTCGAAAAAGATGCTCCAAGACTGTAATTCATGAGTATCCCTGTACTGATTCACACCAACCATCAGCTCTCTGTTACAGTAAGATCTTCACTACTGTGATCTCTTCATTGCACTTTGTTTATTCAAATGTTTGTGAAATTGAATAAGTATGATTCGTATTATAGAATGCTTTTTAAAATACTGTCAATACTTTTTTAGTTATTTTTTTAAAATCCCACTCTTTCCCCACTATCAATCTTGTAAATTTGTCATCACAAGTCCAATACGAATCATTTCGTTTTGAATAGATATTAATAATTGTTTCTCCACTTGGTAATCTGTTAACAATTGTTTAATCTCAATGATTTCATTTTCAAAAGAATTTGCCTCATGAAGGTTTTGCAGTAGCGAAAAAAATAATTCACCATAGGTTTCCACATGATATTTCATGTTATTTTTCTTTTCCAAAATAGCCAAAAATAGTTGTTTCATTTCCGCTTGGTCGTAACGTTCTGATATGGGAGAGAAACGAGTAAGAATTGTTTGTATTCCGTTTTCTGCAACTTCATCCATATATAATACAAAACGTAAAAACATGACATATTCTCTACCAGTTACAGAACTCATTTTTGGACGTTCCATTAAAAAACCAGCTAACCAAGCCTCCCAAAATTTTTGTTGTTCTCTTACGCTTAATGTTTTCACATAATAACATAAGTATTCCATAAACTTAATTTTGTCATTTTCCGTTTCCTGTATAAAAAGTGGATATAACCAATCGGCTCGTTGATCCCAATATAATACACATTTAATAAAAACAAAGCTGAGCCACTTTAAAAATACTTTCTTTGTATGTGGATGTAATACATATAAATGTTCGACTGCATATTTAATATATCGCTTTATCTCTGTAAATAGCGGTAAATTTATTTGTGTATAGCAAAGGCCTGACCATGCATATTTTATTACCCTATCTTGTTTTTTTAAGTCGAGATAAGGTAGCAAATTTTTTCTACACCATTGTTTCTCAATATGGTACAAAAATGTTATGTCTGCCGTTAATCGTGCAAGCATGAAATGTGTACTCTGTGACAACGTTCGCATTTGTTCTTCAAATAAAAACAAGTATTCGTGAATGTTCCGATCGTATAAGTGATCATATGCTAGCAGCTTTAATAATACTGACGTCATCTTTCCAATAGGATGTTGAATAGACTCATTATAAAAGTCATGTTCCCCTATCTTGAAATTCGGATCACTTTTCATTACTTGGGGAAATAAAGAAAAGGCAAAACGTTTCACAACACGTATACTATCCTCTTGAAATTCTTCTAATCGATTGCTGATTTCATAAAGAAAACTACTAATTAACCATTGAAAAGATGTATTCCTTACAAATTGTTGTAAGAGTGGAATAATTTTTTGTATCTGTTGATTAGTAAGCTTTCGATTATTCCCCCATGCCCTAATACAGACAAACCATACTTCATTACTTACCATACTTTCCCCTACTAATTGATAAGCAAGCGAAATACTCCACTCTGTATTCAATTTACATGCTTTTGATAACATTTCTAAAAAATGACGCTGTTCAAAAATACCGTCATGAGAAAAGAGCTTAACTTGTTTCATCATTTCATGCTCTTTCAATTGCAATAACCCATCAGCAGTTACGTTACATGTAATGCTTTGTACAGCATCCTCTACTCGCTTTTCACCATAACTCTCTGGGGAAAAATGCGGATGTTTTTGTTTCATTTTTTTATATGCTTGTACTGTACAATTACCATTCGGATCACATGTGTATAGTAAATCCATAACAAGACAAGCATCAAAAGCTCTCTCATTAACAAGGTGTTTCATCACCCTTTGTAACACCTCTTGTTTACTTTGTTCCGAAGCACAGGAATAATGCTTCTTTAAAAAATTAAATACTTCATGCCTATATGTAACATGTAAAAGTAAATTTTGTTCTAGCAACCATTTGACTTTTTCATCGTCAGTTGCAAATGAATTTTCACTCATTGCCTCTACCGCAATTCGTTTTTGTAATATACTATCTGTTTCAATCATTTGAGCGATATAGTAGTTTGCCTTTCTCTTATGATTCGCACATAAATATGCGAGGGATTCTTTTACAATACGAATTAAAAATGTAAAATCTTTTGGCTGTAAATCATGTTCAGAAAACTCGACTCTATTATATGTCACACCGTCCTTTTTCTCTAATGCAGCCTGTCTTAAAAATAACATTTGGATTTTTTCTAATCCCATAACCATAATTTGGTCAGCAAAATATGCGATATGCGGTTTCATTCTTTCATCCCAAATCTGTTGTACAAATGAAAATACAGGAACTGGCAAACGACTTGTTTCCTCTAATTCAATCGAATCCTGCATATCGTGTTCCCATCTTCTGACACGTTTTAATTTAATCTTTCCATCCAAAATAAACGCCAACAATAAGATGAAAATTTCTTTATGTTCAGGGAAAGAACATCTATGTAACAAATGTGAAACAAGTTCTATAGAACTGCTATTTTTTTCTGCTGTTTCTAGTAAAAGTAATGTCCATTTTGCAAATAATAGCGGTTCAACCTGCTCTTTTGTTTCGTTTAAATACGTACAAATGGTTCGCCATAACAAAGGAGAAATTTTTGAGTGATTTTTATAAATAAGCTGAAATAATTCTTTTTGATGACTAAAAAGAAATTGTTCGACAAGCCAATCGGCCAGCAATTCATCCTCTTCATTATGAATGGTGGAAAGTAAAAATAAATTTTGGAGTTTCCCTTCTGCCTCTAACCATTCTACCCACTCGTAATCACGAGCAAATTCTATAAAATACCGGAGTGTTTCGATCTTTTTTACTGATTGCTTTATATATGATAATTGCTCTTGTTCAACTGATGGTGGAACTGTCACAATATCACGAATCCGCATTCTTTTTGTAATATAGTTATCCCCCATTAATTCAGCCCAGCGCCTCACAGCTTGCACAAGTGCCTGATGATTGTTCACCTTATTTGGATAAACAATGGGGCGTACTCCCAAATGCTCCCAATGATATGTATTATCTCCTTGAGCAACAAATGCATAACGTCTTGTACTCGGTGGTAAACCTGTTGCTAAATATTTCATAACAGGATCATTATGGCTATATCCGATGAATAGTACCGTATAATTCGAAAATAAATCAACTAAAAATCTTCTTGCCCATCCCTCTGTTAAGTAAGCCCTTCCAAAATCACCGTCCGTTAATATTAAATTTTCTTTCTCCTGCTCTATATTGCCATGTATATATGCTAAACCTTTGAACGCTCTACCTGTTGGAAGTGCAGGTGCGTAATATATATTAATATCTCGATTCATTTGTCTAATTACACTTGTAAAATGTTGATCAAAATTTGTAGTGACGATGCGAACATCAATGTCATCTGAAAAAAGCCGCGGAATGGCATAGTGTAATGGATTCGGCTTTGAATCTTTCACATCAACAAGATCTTGTGCAACTTGATGTACATCTTTCGTCTTCGCAACTTTTCCAAGATAATAATCATGCGGTTCGTTTTTTTCACGCTTTTCAACGTATAAAGTTTCCGCAATTTCATCAACTAAATCATCGAAATTTGGTAAGTTTGAGTTCCCTTTCATAGAAACCCCTGCTCCGACAAATAATACAAGCCTTCCTTGCTCAAGATTATCAAATAGTTCATCTGGAATTTCTACTTCTGAAGTAATCCACATCTGGATCCCCCCTTACCTAAAAATGTCATATACTCTCATTTTACTATAACATTTTTTGTTTATTTTTTTAATATTTCGACAAGATGTTTAACATGAAAAAAATTTTTTTACACTCATGTACATACATAAGGAATGTATGAACTTCTTGTTTTATACCAAAACTATGTAAAAACAGGAGGTGTGCACTGTGAGCAATTTTACTAATGTGCTTATCAAATTTATATCGTGTATCATTGCTTTTGCTATCGGACTTGATTTGTTTTTTGATGCAACAATTGTTGATGTTATTTCCTTTAGCCTGTTTGTAACAATCGTTTCCTATATGTTTGTTGATAAGATTCTATTGGAGCACATCGGCAATTCCGCCGCTATTATGGCCGACTTTTTGTTGACATATTTAAGCGTATGGATTTTCGGTAATATTTTATTGGACAATTATATGCAGATCGCATGGGGTAGTATTCTGTCCGCTATTCTCTTTACGTTATCTGAAGTATTTGTGCATCGCGCCTCTCATACGCATGAAAGACATAAAAATGAGCGAATTAATATGAATGGTCGATTCGCGTATGGAACTGAGTTTGCTGAAGAACAAAACATCTTAGATAAAGATAAGAAAAAATAAGAAAAGAAGGATGTCACAATCTATATCATGACATCCTTCTTTTTCATAAACTTTTCTTTTGATAATATTGCTCCATAACAGATTGCGGAACCATTCCGCTACCTGCTGTCACTACTTCCTTTCAATTCGATTTTATACTTCTATCTTTATATTTTTGAAATCCACAACATCAGCAAATGCACCCAGTACTGCATTATGATGCTTAACAATTTCTTCCGCGCTCAATTGCTCCGAGTCAAATGTACTATGTGCATCGCGAATCAAAGTTACTTTATATCCTTCACTAAAAGCTCTGCGAGTTGTTGTATCCACACAATATTCTGTTTGCATTCCTGATATAATTACATGTTCGATTTCCTTATCTTCTAATACTTTACGAAGATTTGTTTTATGGAAAGAATCTGGTGTTTCTTTTTCGATAATGGTATCACCATCTTTCGGTGCAATGTCAGAATGAATATTCCAGGCCGGTTTTCCTTTTTCGAAAGGATGACCTTTAGGCCCATTATGCTGTACATATATAACAGGAATCTCATTTGAACGACATTTTTGAATTAATTCTTGTAAGGTTTCTAATAATTTCTGTCCATTATGTACTGGTCCATTTGCTGTATACATACCTTCTTGAACATCTATTACTACCAAAGCTTTCTTCATCACACATCGCTCCCTTTTTTTCTATACTCCATCATCCAGCAATCTTCTAATTTCCCTTCGTGTAACTCATGTGCTTTTAATCTTTTCACCTTCTGAAATCCACATTTTTCATAACACCGAATGGCACGTTCGTTACTTACTCTTGGATCCATTGCAATTGCTTCTGCCCCTAATTCGTTGATGATATATGTAATTGTAGCTTGGACGAGTTCTGTACCAATTCCTCTATTCCAATATATTGGTTCACCAATAAATTGGTCCATGCCCCATATATCCTGATTTTCTCTATATCCATATAACTTGTTCCATTCTGATTCTATCGGGTACATTTGCACATAACCAATTTGTTCTCCAGCATATTCTACTAGACACCTTTTTTCATCACTCTTTGGATTTTGGATAAAATGCATACGTACTTTTTCTGGAGATTGCGGATTATCTCTGCCTTCGTAATACTGTAAAACTTCAGGATTTGTTAACCATTTTGAAATTGTATTCACATCTTCTTCTATAACATATCTAATCGATACATCCCCTTTTTGAAATAACATATTTCACCTCTTTATTCATAGCCTTATAATATTCTATACTCATTGAATTAAGTCCTCTTATTAGACAGTGAATACGATACACCGCCTTGCCATCATACCTTCGTATAAGTTTCACCTCAAAAAATACTACTATGGCTGGATGTTATAAAACCTTTACTTTAGTAATCTATAGATATCAAACCAACATAGGAGGCATAAAAATGTCTAAAGGTTATGATTCAAAAGAGCAGCAACAAGAAGAAATACATGCAATCCGACAAATGATCACCGAAATGGAAATTGCATTTAATACACATGATGCGAATGAATTAGATCGACACTTCACCTTAAATGCCACATGGGTCAATGTGCTTGGCAAGCGGCTTTCAGGTTGGAAGCAAATCAATAAGACGCACAAAGTTCTTTTACCAGGACCTCTTCGTAATTCATACGCTCGTTATACAATTGAAAGCATTAATTTCATACGTTTCGACGTAGCTATCACACATATTAGACAATATCCAACAACCTCTGACGGGACAATAATAGAAAATGAGCAAGGCAGTCTTGCTGTTTATGTGATGGTCAAAGAAAAGGAAGCGTGGAAAATTGCTGCCGGGCAAAATACGCTCATTCAATAATACTTCACATATCCCCTATTTGAACTGGAGGTTACGACTCATGTCGCACGTAAATCTGAAAAAAATAACTTCTACAAACTGGCGAGAAGCTCTAAACCTTTCTGTAAATATTGAGCAACAAAAATTCGTTTCTGAAGTTACACCACCTGTTGCTATTGCACTTGCAAAAGCGTATATTAAGCCAGATGATAGAATGATTGAACCTTTTGTAATTTATCATAACGAGAAAATAGTTGGTTTCTTTAAACTACATTACGAACCGGATTGTCAAAAGGACTTTTGACTATTTCATTTTTTTATCGACAAAAGATATCAAAGAAAAGGATTTGAGGGCACGGCAATGAAAGTGTTAATTAACCATATAAAAACCATTCATCCATCTTGCCATCGCATTCGCTTAACTGTGCACCCTGAAAATGATTCGGGTCAAAAATTCTATTCAAATCTTTGGTTTACCGATGATGAAATTCTCACATACGGTGAACAAACCTATTCCTTGTACCTCTAGAATTTTTTTATTTTAGCATGATAACGAGCAAAGAGTGCCATGCAAAGTTCTAAAGACACTCTTTGTTCGTGTGAAGTACTATAGGTTATATCGGACTGTCTTAAAATCTCAAATACCAATATATTGCAACTTCATCACTTTGCTCATTTATCCCTTTATATACAAGAAAATCAAAGCCCCCTATAACAAATCCACAACTCTCATAAAAGTTGCATGCTCTAACGTTATTGCATTGTGTCTCCAGCATAATTCCTGGCATTTCACAAGCTTGCGCCCATTGCTTTGCTCGCTCAATTAATTTTCTACCTACTCCAAGCTGTCTAAACTGCTTATCTACTGTTATATCTTCCACGTAAGCAAAACCATTCCAATTCCTCTTTAATATAATCATTCCAATTATTTGGTGATTCATAACCGCCAAAAAGATTATTTGATCTGGATTATTAACATATTCACTATAGTCTATCTCATCCCCTTTATATATATCGTCTGAATAATTTTTCTCATAGCTTGGTATTTCTTGCACTGTGTATTCTATTTGTTGATTTATAGCTCCTAATGAAAGAACTAGCTTAGAGTCAACCGTAAAACTATCATCAATTTCAGGAAATTCATTCAAATCTTCTAATTCTAGTTTCCTAATAACAATGTCCATCTTTCTCTCCTCTAAGTAAAATATAATATATTCCCCATACTAAATATTTATAGAGATTCCTGCAATGAATAAACTAACAATTATGAGAAAAGGCGGACCAATCATTGCACCTCTTAGATGCATCTTATCATTGTTATACCCCTTCATTCCTTCAGTACTTGAAATAACAACAAACCTCAGATTAATCTGGCAAAGTATAAGCCAATCTATACATGTAAATAGAAACCACCTAAGAACTGTCTAGCGACACAAAAGCACCAACTGTTTTTGTGAACAGATAACGACTAATGTTAAGTTAACGTAATAATAAAACAGTAAATCAAAAAAGATGTAATATTCATGAAACAAACTCCTTTTCAAGTTTCTCTCATTGAATTATTACATCGATTGTTTAAGTCCCTATAGTACAAAATTGCACATCTATCTTATTTGATTTTTCAACCCTGTTAAAAGCTATGGATTAAAGAATTCTGCCTGAGAAACTTCCTTAAAGCTACTGATTGCAAAAGTCAAATCATATCCATTCTCATTCACAATTTTTTCAGTTCCTTTAAAATAAAGTTTTCTCGGTGTATTCATCTATTCTGCTCGCATTGGTTAACAATTTTTTGATTTTGATTAATTGCGTTACTAAGCTTCACCCATGTGTCAGTAATTTAATTTATTCTAATAAATGCCGTTTACTACTCCTTTATATAAAAATACTTTGTTTTTACAAATAATACGCAAACATTTTTGCAACCTTTTCTTTCATTTTTTCTTTTATCGATAATTGATTGACGTCAGAGGATGTTACTCGCTTTGAATTTTGTAAATCTGCATGAATGACTGGCTTTATTTTCGAAATATAGACAGGGTCATGGATATAACAGTTCATTTCTTCATTTAAATGAAACGAGCGCGAATCAAAATTCACGGTCCCAACCATCAATATTTTTTCATCAATCAAAAATACTTTACCGTGTAACACCCCCTTTTTATAACCATATACTTCCATCCTCTGTTTTAATGCTTTTCGGATATATGGATACGCTGCTTCTTTAACTAACAGTGCATCCGAATGAGGTGAGAACAGAATTTTGACACGGACTCCCCTCTTTCTTGCATCTACTAATGCATTCCAAATCGTTTTGTCTTTTGGTATAAAATAAGGCGTTAATATAATGATGGACTTTTTTGCTTGTTGAAACAGCATTGCATAATCTTGTCCAAGTTTTTCTCCGCTATAATATGCAGTAAATCGATGCGAGGTTGCTCCCTTTTCCTTTATCGGGCTGTGTTTCGGAATTGGTTTCTCTGAGTTTTTCTTCCAGTCTAACACAAATTGGTTTTCTAGATCTTGAACGCCTTCTCCTCGTATTTGAAGGTGATAATCTCTCCAGTAACCAAGTTTTTCTTTTTCCCCCAAATACTTCTTGCCAATGTTAAATCCGCCAATGTACCCTATCTTTCCATCAATAACTGAAATACGACGATGATTCCGATGATCCAAAGAAGAAGAAAGATAAGGGAAAGCAGGCTTATTGTAATATGTAAAATGCACTCCTTGTTTAACTAATAATTCTCTTTCCTTTTTCTTTAGTAAAATTCCACCTAGCCTGTCCAACGCATAGTATACTTCTACACCTTCCTGACTTTTTTGCCTCAATAACTCTAGAAACTGATGACTTACTTTATCATCAGCAATAGAGAAAAAGTTAATATGCACGTAATGTTTTGCTTTCTTTATATCTGAGAATAATTGATTGTTTAACTGTTTCCCGTCTGTATACATAGTAATATCACTTTGACGAATAGGGTATTGGCTAGGCTGCTGGCCAAATCTCCCACTTTTTTCAGCTGCTGTTCTGTCAATTTCATCCCACACAAGCAAAACAAAACATACGCCGATAAATACAAAGAGGAGTACCAGGAAAGTTTTCCCTATCTTTTTCAACATATTTAATCTCCTTTATATCTTATCGTTTTCTTTCTGTTAGTTTTTGTTATCGGTACAAAACTATTCCATACCCATCCATGAATCTAATCTTCACCATAGAATATATAAATAAATTACGTTCTTACATGGTAGATTTTTCTTATGAATATTCTATTCACGTTAAGTTAACATAACACCACTTAACGGTATTCCATGTAGCTATTAGCTAAAAAAATCCTCCCTCAAATAATTAACTGTAAAATTTCTCATTCACATAACCCTAAAATTGGAAATCGTACTATAATAACAAAATAGGCATTCTATATTTTGAAGCACATTTACAAGGAGGAAATACTACATGACAGTAAGCACTAAACTTAAACAAACTATCGCTGGATTAAAGAGTGCTCAAGCATGCCTAGAAGGATTTGTTCTTGATACTGATAACCAGCAAGCAAAACAATTATATAAAGGTGCAGCACAACAAACTCAAGAGATTATTGAATCTTTAAATCCTCGTCTTCAGCAAATTGAACAAGAAGAACCTCAGTACAAGTAATAACGTAATACCTTTCACATAGAATATCTTCTACATGGAAGAGTGCTCAGCTTAGATAACGATTATTAAAATGATGATTACAATTAAAATCAAGATAAGAAAAGTAAGTATCCCAAAACAAAAAAATGTACATTTTCATCTGAAGATGTACATTTTTTCGTTTTAAGTGTGTTATAAAATTCTTAAGTTGATGGAGAGGCAAATCCTTTATATCACAATAAAGCTAAACACTTTGAATCTTATTTTATTACTTTTGAATCTGAAGCACGTCTTGAAATTATGCGGAAGAAAGGAATAGAAGATAAACCTAATCCCGATATAACTGGATATGCTCATTTGTTTTTTTCTGTTGGTAGTGAAGAAAATGTGAATCAACTAATCAAAACATTAAAAGAAGCTGGATATCCTGTATTAAATGGACCACGTTTCACTGGAGATGGCTATTACGAGAGCATAATAAGTGATCTGGAAGGAAATCATATCGAGATAACCCTCTAGCATCATACTTATATTATTAGATATTTAAATTATGAAATAAAATAAAAACCGTTCAATAATTTTGAACGGTCTTACTATCTCATTCTTTAAAAAAGTTTGATCATTACAGAAATGCTGGTTCTGTCGTTTTCCTTAATGACAATACCGGTCTACTAACCCCTTTAGATGTTCTATGTTTTCTAAAGATGAATTTTCTGATAATCTAGCCCCAGCAATAATAGGAGCCCACTCCAAAACTTCATTCCTTGATAAGCCAGTATTATTGCAATATATACGTAAATACATTTCAGCTAACTCGACTGAAGACTGCGCATACAATAAATATGTTCTGTATACATCTGCACGAATATCTCCCGCGCTAGCATCTACCCAATCAATAATTTTCACGTTATCATGACTCATGATCAAATTAAATGGATGAAAATCTCCATGACATAGCCTAGGTTCAATTACCATTGAATCCAATTTTCTTAACAATTTATCCTTTAGTTCCTCATCTAGATTGTATACTGATTCAATCTGGCGATGTAGCTTTGCTGACATCGGTTCAAGTAAATCCGAATTAACAACAACAGCATGCATCTTTTGTTGTATATCGACACAAATACTTATGTAATGCTCCGCCCGTTCCATATGATTTATCAAAAGTTCACCAACTGTTTGCCCTTTTACATATTCCATTATAATTGCTTGCCTACCCTTTATTTCTGTAACTTCAAATACCTGAGGGACGTTAAGTCCACATGAATAAGCGTATTCTTGTTTCTTTGCCTCGTATAAAGATTCTGTATTTGGAAAGTGTTTTTTAAACACTTTTACAATTTTATGATCACAAAGATATATCTTTGCTGTATTTCCAATAGCTATTGGCTTACCTAGGTTCAATTATTTTCTCTCCTTAAGATAAATTACAATAATGCCTTACACTTCATCTAATATATTCGATGTAATTATATTGAAAGCCTCCCCTCTTATATTAAACTCTGAATTTTTTAATACCCATATTTCGTTAGCGAAACAGGTGATCGATTAACAATACATACAGTAGAAGGATCAAATCTTGGTTCTTTTATTTTTTCCTATCGATTAGAGACCAATAAAAAAGACCCTGTAAAACAGGATCTAAGTAAACTTTAAAACATCGTGTCAATATTTCAAATCGATTTATGCTCTTAATTATTTTTTCTCCATAATTGCAAAATAATTTTTCTCGTGATCAGCAAAATTAAATGCTCTTCCAGACGGCATATTTACAATTTCTCCGACTGTAATTTCTTTCTCTACAAACTCTTTATGTAACTTATCGATATCTTCAGTGAAAAATAACATGGATGGCGTACTTAAATTTAATTCAGGCTGCATCTTCGCAATTAATTCCTTATTATGTAGAACAATACTCGTTTCCGCTTTCTCCGTTGGCGCAATTTCAATCCATCTAAATCCTTGACCATTATTTTCATCAGCAACTAAGTGGAAACCTACTTTTTCTGTCCAAAATTGCACAGCCTCATCTTGATTATTTACATATAACATAATTTGACCAACTTTATGAATCATCAGCTTCTCTTCCCTTCTTCTACTTCAGTTGTATTCAGTATATACGAACTAGCGTTCTTTTTGAAGTGCTTTTATGCTAAATTTTCACTTCACACATTTTTACACACTGATTTTCTCGCTCTCTTCATATCTTGAGATGAGTTTGAGTTTTAGTATTTAAATAATAGCCAACTTACTATTCCTTAACATAATAATATTATGTAAACTATATTGTTATATTCTCTCTTCACTTTAACCTATATATCTTAACTTGTTACAGGAGCATGAAATGTTGCTCCTTTTGGATGGATTGGCTTCTACTTTTCCTATTCTCCTCCGTTGTTAGTGTAAAATGATAATAATGTTATTTAATTTTACAAGCTCAAACAAGCATAACCCCGTTCTAAATTTAGGACGGGGTTAAACATATAGTTGTTTAATTTTTGACGTAGTATAATTTACTACACTAAAAATATAACAATAAAGTCGTTTGAAATTCTAAGTTTTATTCAACAATAGCTTACTTTAACAGAAGATCCGATTTCAACATAATCTTAACAGACATTAATATTGTTCTTCCGTTACTGCCCCCCCATTTTTCCTAGTGACTGAGGAGGTTACCATAGACCGCAAAGCACCGTGTTATCAATGATTCTCTTAATTCGAATGCTCTTCTTTTATGATTTAAATGTAATGAATTATAGTATTTCTATATACCCTTCTGCTCCATTCACCCTGATCCTTTGTCCATCCTTGATCAACTTCGTAGCATTCTCCACACCTACAACTGCTGGAAGACCGTATTCTCTGGCAATGACAGAACCATGGGTCATCAAACCACCTACTTCCGTAACCAAGCCTTTGATAGATACAAACAGCGGTGTCCAGCTAGGGTCGGTAAAGGCGGTAACCAATATATCTCCCTCTTCTAAATTCGCATTTTCCATATTTAAGATGACACGTGCTCTTCCTTCGATAATACCGGAAGAAACAGGTAGGCCTGCAATAGCATTAGGTGGAATATATTCCCGTTTGTACTCACCTGCAATGATTTCACCATCAGACGTGATAACACATGGGGGAGTTAGTTTTTCATATAATTTGTACTCGTCTTTTCTTTTGCTGATGATCTGGTAATCTAGTTGATTTGTGCGTACAACTTCGCGAAGTTCTTCAAAAGTGAGATAGTATATATCTTCTTTTTCATGAATAACATTGACTTGCACGAGTTGTTCGGCTTCTTTCAGTAAAGCCTGCTTATAAGCGAAGTAGCGATTAATCATGGCGTATTTTGGATATTCACGATAACCGATGAAATCCCGGATTAGGCTGATCATTCGTTTTGTCTTTTTAGCTTTTTGTTTACCACCCGGTAATTCTTTCAATTGATCTAATAACTCTTGTTCCTTTTTCCAAGCTTCCTGTCGCCCTTGCTCGAATTTCCAATTGCTAGCATTCGGCTCAAAGTTTTTAATGTTACCGAGAATCATGGGGACAAGTGTACTTGGCTTTTCACTCCAACGAGTTTTAGTAATATCAATTTCTCCACTACATCGCATTCCGTATTTATTGAGATAAGAATAGATAGCGTCTCTGGTTTTTTGTCCCCCTTCAAACTTAACCAGTTCATCCAAAAAGTTATCATCTTTTACATGTTGTAAATAAGCAATTACTTCTGGATAAGGACGAATCACATCTGCGACATCCAATAATGCTAGACCCATTTCCGAAGTAATATTGTTTGGTACAGATTGAGAAAGCGTGTCTGCTACGTTTTTTTCACCTAACCACTTCTCCATTTTTTTATTGATCCATGATGAAGCATCCATAGCTGCCATAATTACACCCAAACTCTGCGGATTAAATAATATCTTCTTTAATTGCTGGATATCTTCTAGAATAAAATTAAATAAATTTGATCCTGATTTCGTTTGAATGTTTTGTTTTAACTCTTCTATCGATGTTTGATTACTCTTAATCAGATCAGTAACGATCGTCGGATTGTTTTCGATTTGTGTTAGAAAATCCACAGATTTACCATTATTACTTTGACTGGAACTTTGTATTTTTTCATCATCTGGTAACGATTTTATAAATTTTTTTCGCTTGACTACGGTCATAAGTGCGTCTTTGATGAGCGGATTGGATTGTCCCATGACATTTAATAAATTTTTTCTACTGACAGGCGAAGCCAGATTATGTGTGACATCAACAAATAACCTTCCACCAGCCGCATGCATGGGTGGATGAGCTGTTAACTGGAATAAAGACATCCCCAATGGTTTCATGGGGTCAGTCATCATTTGTTGATGACCGACAGATACATAGACGTGATTTTCTTGATCACTCGCTTCAGGGATGGGGTATAAAGTAGTGATTGGCCGGCTCTGAACAATATATAATATATCATCAACCAAACACCATTCGATATCTTGTGGGCAACCAAAATAAGCTTCGATCTGGCTTCCTATACGTGCTAGTTGTAATATTTGTTGTTCAGTAAGTGTTTGGCTTTTTTGCTGATTGGGTTCTATTTGCTGTGTTTCTGTGCCTCCTTCTTTTAAGGCGTAGATTGCTAGTTTTTTGGTTGCAATCATTTTATCGATAATCTTTTCTTCTTGCACCTTATAGCAATCGGCAGATACCAAGCCGGAGACAAGGGCCTCTCCTAGTCCAAAGCTAGCATCGATAGATAGTAGCTTTCGATTGGAAGTAATCGGATCAGCAGTAAATAAAATTCCTGAAGCCTGCGGGAACACCATCCGTTGAATGATAACGGATATATACACTTGACTGTGGTCAAATCCGTTTTGCATACGGTAAATCACGGCACGATCTGTAAATAGAGAAGCCCAACATTTGCTGATGTGCTGTAAAATGGGTTCTTTTCCGATGATATTTAAATAGGTGTCTTGCTGGCCGGCAAATGAGGCATGTGGTAAATCTTCAGCAGTTGCACTGGAACGCACTGCATAAGCATGTTCATCACCAAACTGGGAGAGATAGTAAGTAACATCTTTCACAACATCGAAAGGAATCTCTACTTCCATAATGATTTTCCGAATTTCCTTGCTGATTTCACCAATTTGATTTCGATCCTCTACTTTTAGTAGTACTAGTTGATCCAGCAATACGTGGAACGCTTCGTTTTGTTCGAGGGCTTTTTGATAGGCTTCTGTCGTAACACAAAATCCTTCTGGCACTTGTATTCCATGAATCTTCGATAGTTCCGCCAAATTCATTCCTTTGCCACCGACCAAGATTTGTCTCGTTTTATCGATCTCCCGAAACTCTAGTACATAGGGTTTCATTTCCTTCCCTCCCATCTATCGCTCAATACTAAGACGAATTATATAAAAAAATTGTTCATCTGATCAACTAATTACGCTGTCCACTCGTTCTTGCTCCTGATGAAGTTCTATATTCATATCAAACACTCCTTTAAAAAAATTGCTTTGTTAAATTATATTATTGAAACCATTAGTAGGTAATACTTATGTCTCCAATAGAATAGAGTACCGAAATGAATATCACCAATTAAACCTACCGATTTACGCAGGGAAAAACCCTCCAAACAATCGTTCACATATTGCAGAACAATTGTTTGATTCAATCAAATATCTACAGAATTCTTTAACAAAACCTTTTTATTATAATTGCTTGCTTTCTCAATATGTATATATATTAGATGTGTTAAAATCAAAAACAACGGCATGATTTTTCAAAAAAAGGAAGGTGAACGAGAATGAACAGAAACCTTATATGGTTAGCATTGATTTTAAGTTTACTGGTAGTTGTGCCGTTTAATTGGCATCTCGGCATTACTTCGTTAGTTGTAGTATTTATTAATATGATCACTAAATTTTCTTTATATTTCATAGGGATATTATCCGCTCTACACCTTATACAATATTTAAAACGAAAATCTAAATACGAAAAACAAATACTTGAACTTTTAAAAGAAATTAAGGAGAGTACAAAAAAGGATTGAGCCCTGTACAATACAGGATCCAATCCTTATTAGCTGCTTAGAATATTTGTCTAACTTTTTGGATTCACTTTAAATCATGGATTTTTTTAATTGTCCACGATTCGAGGTACAGTCTAAATATTAAGAAATTGGGCTTTTTTTGTTACCTCATTAAAGCGTCCTATAATTGAATAACTGATGGTTTTCTTACAGAAAGTTTACGAAATTCATAGTAAATTAGTAAAGTAAAGAAGAGAATATCCAAATTAATATTCTCTTCTTTGGGTTTATCCGTTTAAAAAGAAGGCAAGTTATCTAAGTTATTTTCTTTAATACCGTCAGGTTCACTACGTATAATATCCCTGCCATACTTATGAAATACGTCCACATGAGCTAACTTCCCTGATTTTGCTTCATCAAGAGCAGTAATATAATCTAATTCTCTTCCACTACTTGTTTTAAAAGCAATAATATCATCCTCATCATTTTTACGAACTGCAACAATTTGTTCTACTCCTGAATCGCCTTCCTCAACTACTTCCAATTGAGCTTGGTCTTCCCCTTGTTGTAAGTAATCATTATAAATTTTTTGAAAGTCTTTTTTATCCATAAAACCCACCTCCAAACATTTTATTAATATGCTCGGATGCTATTAGTTTTATGTACTGTGATCCTTAAGAAAATTATTTTTTTACAGTTTTTCACATTTCCATTCTATAAATGCGAACCTATTCCACTTTTTCAGCTCGTATTCAAATCGAACACAATTTTTGCTATAGAACTGCGCCCGATAGTTGAAGAATGAAATTAAAACGTTTCCCTAAGTGGATCTATTCTCAAATTCAAATTTAGCTATCTGTGCAAAGTTTAGACCCTTAGCGAGCCACGAAAACCCCTAACGGCATAGTAAGATTCTGCTCCATTGTGATACACGAAGACGTGCCCAAAGCGATAATCGCAAAAAAGGGCACCGCCGAGTTCTCTAATATCAGAAGGTGTTTGCACCCAACTTGACGTTTTCTTATCGAAATTTTCAAGATTCTGCAACGCCCGATATTGTTCTTCCGTTAATAGTTCAATACCCATGGCACTTGCCATATCAATAGCGTTATTTTCTGGTTTATGTTTTTTTCTTGACTCTAGCCCCTCAAGATCGTAACAAACACTTCTGCGGCCTTTAGGACTTTCCGCTGAACAATCATAAAAAATGTATTCGCCCTTCTCTATATCATGCCCAACAACATCCGGTTCGCCGCCAGTTCTTTCCATTTCATTGAGCGACCACAGTTTTTCAGTATTAGCATCCAGCTTTGCTTGGACTTTAGCCCATTCAAGGCCTTTATGGCGATTCATGTTTTTCTCAAAACGAACTTTCAATACTTCAAGTAATTCTTCACGTTGTTCTAGTGACAATTCCTTTTTATTGTTAATTTCATTTCTCTTTGTCATGTTAGGTCCCCCCTTATTATTTATACTCATATTAATTTCAGTATATATAAATAATTATTTTATAATAAATCATTTAAATGATTGTGTGAATTCAGTTTACAATGGATTATAGGATTTAGTAAATCCATTTCTCCACAATCCTGCCTATATGCGGAGGAACGTTAGCTATTATAATAATGTCTGGGTAATAATAAGTAAGTTATCGTTGCTTATTAAAAAAGCAAGGCCCGATTGGCCCTGCTTTTTATTTGACTATTACTTTTCCATCCATTCCTTTCTGGAAATGGTACCGACATATCAGTTCGTATGTACCGGTTTCATTCGGTTTCACGGTAATTGTTTTTTCTTTTCCCGGTTGAATTTCGGCGTCAATTTTGAGCTTCTCTACAGTGAAGGTGTGCTCTTTTTTACCTTGGTTTTTCAATATCAACGTTGTCGTTCTTCCAATCGGAATAGTGATGACATTCGGATTAAAGTAATCATCGTTCAACTCGACCTCAATCATTTCCACTGACTCAACAGGCTGCGTTACGACGCTGGATTCGGCAAATACACTGAGTGAGCCTGTATTTGTCACAACTATAAATATCGCAAGCAAAATGACCGATCCAGTTAACCACTTTTTCACAGACATTCGCAATCCTCCCTTTCCTAAGCACTATTGTTTTCCAATTCATAAAATATTATTACTATAAATGAGGTACAACGTGCTTCAAATAGTAACTCTTTCATCTGAAACAGTGACAAAGAAAAAAATCAACTCTTATAACGACTTTCTACAATCCATTCTTCTTCACTTAACCTGCACCATTAGTTTAAGTGTAATACTTCATATTCAAACAAAATATTTTTTATCATCTCTTTCATCTAGTTACCTTTTTAACTAAATGGTACAACGAGTATTTCCTAGTGATATTTATTGTATTTTATCTTTGGAATGTGCAATCTTATGAATTCCCATTCAAACGATAGATTAGTTGCACAACGCCAGAGGAGAACGTTCTTGTATGAACCATCTTTAAATTCAATCTCTGTTTTATATCAATAAACAACGGTTTTCCTTCTCCCAAAATAACAGGGTGAACGGATAATCTAAATTCATCAACAAGCCCTAAATTGATAAAAGTTGTAATAAGACTTGCTCCACCATATAGCCAGATGTCTTTACCAGGCTTATTCTTTAATTTATTTACTTCTTCAATAATATTATCATTTATGAATATTACTTTATGATCGGTCCCTTTTTGCGTTCTAGAAAACACATATTTTTCTTTACTATGAACTAATTCCCAAATTCCTTTTTCAGTATCAGTATCTTCAATTTCTGGAGTAAATTGTCCCCATAAATCGTAGCTTTTTCTTCCATATAAAATAGTATCAATTTGATTTAAGAAATTAATAAACTCCATATCAGAGTCCATGATACACCAATCAACTTCCCCATTTTTCCCTTCAATAAAACCATCTAAAGTAACTGCTAAATCTAAAATGACTCTTCTTAGCCTTACGTTATTGGACATAATTCTTCCTCCCTTTAATCATTTAGATATTGTTTCCTTAACTATGTATGCTGCTTTTCATTCCCAGTTCATCTTCAAATATATAACCCTCTTATGGAATAACATGACTGATGTTTTTAAACATCTGTATTGTAAATGTAACGATTTTATTTGTATGTAAACAATTTTAACAACTGTAAATATTTTAAAAGATAAAAAACAACCGTTTACAGTATACAAATAGTGCTAGTATCAAGAGTAATTTTTTACTTCCCCTTAGGATAGCACTATACTACATTAACATAACTAATAAAAAAGAAATCATATTATAATATTGAATATATTATTACGAAGTTTAAATCTTAATTTTAAGGAGGCGTTGTCGATGCAAAAGAAAATAGTATTCTTTGGACTTAAATATGAGGGAATAACGCTTCACTAGCCCAAAAACTGCGTGGTTCTATCACTCGAAAGGGGTATCATATTGAACAAAATAACTTTAAAACCCATTGATAAAAGTAATTGGGAGGAAGCTACTAGATTATCAGTGAAAGAAGAACAAAGTACATTTCTTGCCTCTAATCTTTATTCTATCGCACAGGTTCAATTTTTAGATAACTTCTACGCAAATGGTATATATCTTGATAATAAATTAATAGGTTTTACAATGTTTGGTATAGACGCTAATGATAACAATTTTTGGATTTATAGGCTTATGATTGATAAAGAATATCAAGGAAAAGGGTTAGGTATACAGGCTATATTTCTCATTATTGAAAAGATAAGAAGCATTAATAATAAAAATATTCCCCTAATTATGATTGGCTATAATCCTAAAAATCTTTCGGCGAAACTAGCTTATAAGAAGGCTGGATTTATTGAAACTGAATTATCATCTTGGGGTGAACAACTGGCGAAATTCATCTTTTGAACTCTAAAAATTCAGGGAGACTTTACTCGAAAATGAGTAAAGCCTCCCTAAAATACTTACCTTTTTCATGAAGGTTGATGAGTTAGTAGGAACGAATTATGCTACGAAGTTTAAGAATTCTATAATTTAGTTACCAAATCATTTAAAATACTACTAGAAAGGGTGAACCGTAGTGATTCGAGGTATCATTTTACATATCCCTTGTCACAGAAAATCTGAAAGGAGTTTTCTCAAACTACAAAAATACATACCTTTATGTGCACGATGCACAGGTATATTGATTGGTTTCTTTATGTTTCCAATTTATTTTTTAATAACACCTTCGTATACGCTATCATTAGCACTATCCTTCTCTGCTCAAATTCCATTATTCATCGATGGATTTACCCAAAAGTGGAAATGGAGAAGTAGCACAAATTTACTAAGAGTAACTACTGGTATCTTAAGCGGTAATGGTATGGGACTACTTATCTCATCTAGTATCATATGGATTCTATCCTAAATCTATTTTACATCGACGGAGGTATTTACATGTTCTGGATCTATTCAATTCTAATTCTCATTTCCGGTGGCAGTGGAATTGGTTTTATCTTTCATGAAAAGTATACAGAAGCAATAGTAGCTTTTGTTATTTGTTTACTATTTATCGGATTGCTAAATTTTCATCTTAAGAGAAACCCCAAAAAGAGAAATTTGGATTGTGGCACTTTAGATTGTGCCGATTGTTCAGATTTTGATTGTGATTGCAAAGATTAAATGTAAACTTGAAATAAAGTTGCGGTATGGGACAGTCTCGTTCTTGAACTACCCCCACTTAACAGTCTAACGAACTGTTTGAAGTGGGGGATTCCTACGAACACCAAAGTATCCCTCGGCTTTATGAGTAGGCAATCCCCGTAGTCCCTACGGTTAGAAGCCTTAAGGCCTCTTTTCTCAAATTTTGTCCTGCGTTGACATCTCTATCATGATGCATACCACAAGAAAGACACTTCCATTCACGCAACCCTAGATCTTTCACGTCTTTGTTTTTGTTGCCACAATGCGAACAAAGTTGAGAGCTGGCGAATGTTTTGGATACCACGACAACTTGTTTTCCATACCACTCTGCCTTATACACAAGCATCGCTCTGAATTGTGACCAAGATACTTCTTGAATCGCTTTCGCGAGCTTGTGATTCTGTAACATATTGGATACTTGCAAATCTTCTATCCCAATCACATCGTGGTTTTTGATGATCATCGTAGATAGTTT